>MHGR01000045.1:4486-7219 GCA_001805655.1 Omnitrophica WOR_2 bacterium RIFCSPHIGHO2_02_FULL_52_10 | reverse complement strand
AGCAAATTGTAGGGACAAAGCGTTTCCATGATCAAATTTGAAGAGGCCAACGGCCAAAAGAAATTGACCTACATCGTCCCATCCAAGGAAATCAACCTTGCGCACCCGGAATCCCAATACATGTTCCGCCGCCTGGTCGAAAAGGGCTACTCCGGCATTTTCATGGCCAATATCATGGGATACCTGTTTTATGCCAATCACGCCTTTGTCGGGATGCTTGGATACGAGACGAAGGATGACATCATCGGGATGAACCTGGCGGATGTCGTTTTCAAGAATCCGGATGCAAAGATGGAATTTCTAAAGCGGCTGAACTCCACGGGGTTTGTTCAGGATTACGGGCTGAGCCTCGCGCGTAAAGACGGGATGAATGTTGTTCTGTCGGTAACGGCCAGCACGATTGAGAGCGGGGAGGGAAAGGTGATCGGCATCGAAGGGTTTGTGCATGACATCACGGAGAAGAGTAATTTTGGAGAAGCCCTGCTGTCGGAGAAACAAAAATTGGAACAAATCCTCGAATTTGAGGAAGCGATCGGCTCGATCAAGGAGTTCGATGCGTTGGTCCAGTGCGTCATCGACAGGCTGACCAAGGTCCTGGACGCGCAGAAGTGTTCCATCATGCTGCTGGACGCGGAAAAGAAGACCCTGAAGGTCGCCGGGGCCAAGGGCATCAGCGACCTGATCGTCAAGAATGCCCGGATCGCGCTCGGGGAGCCGATTGCCGGCGCGGTGGCCGGTGAAGGTCAGCCCCTTCTGGTCAAGAACATCGAATACGACAAAAAATACCAAAGGGCCAACCGGCCCACGTATTTCGGCCGCTCGTTCATGATTGCGCCGATGAAATTGGATGACAAGGTCGTGGGGGTCATCAATATCTCCGATAAGACGATACGCAAAGCGCTGAACAAGGGGGCGCGGCTGAATTATGAGGAAACGTTCACGGAAACGGACCTGCGCATCCTGTGCGCCGTGGCCCGGGACGTGTCCGTCGCTCTGGAAAACATCGAGCTGTTCAAAGAGCTGAATTCGCTCGCCGTCACGGATCCGCTGGTGCATATTTATAATTACCGCCAGTTTTCCAAAAGCCTCGATTATGAAATCAAGCGCAGCAAACGCACGGAAAACGCGCTATGCGTCATCATGATCGACGTCGACGACTTTAAGTCCTATAACGACACGTTCGGCCATCCGGAGGGCGACAATCTGCTGCGCCGGCTCGGCCAGATTTTCCAGAAACAGCTGCGGGAGGTGGATATCGTGTGCCGGTACGCCGGCGACGAATTCACGATGATCCTTCCGGACACGAATATCGAGGGGGCCCGGCGGGCGGCGGAGAAAATCAAAAAGGCCGTGGAAGATTTTTCTTTCATGAAGCCGGTCACCCTGAGCATCGGCATCGCGGCTTACAGGAAAGATCTGTCCCAGCACGAGCTCATCGTCAACGTGGACAAGGCCCTCTACCGCGCCAAGAAAGAAGGAAAGAAGCGCATTTGTGTCGATGCATCTGCCTGATCCCGCACACATCCCATTATGACATTGCCATTTCCTGAACATCCCATTCACCGCTTATTAGAACGGCGGATACTGATCATTGACGGGGCCATGGGGACGATGATCCAGCGCCACAAGCTGGACGAGGCCGCCTACCGCGGCGGGCAATTCAAGAACCATCCGCTGGACCTCAAGGGGAACAACGACCTGCTCTCTTTGACCCAGCCCGCCGTTATCGAGGAAATCCACACGGCGTATCTTAAGGCCGGCGCGGACATTATCGAGACCAACACCTTCAGCGCCAATGCCATCACGATGGCCGATTATAAAATGGAGGGCCAGGCGTATGCCATCAATGTGGCCGCGGCCCAAATAGCGAAAAAAGCCGCCCAGCGCTATACCCAAAAAACGCCGGGGAAGCCGCGCTTTGTCGCCGGCGCCTTAGGGCCGACCAACCGCATGGCCTCCATGTCTCAGGACGTCAACGATCCCGGCAGCCGGCCAGTCACCTTTGAACAGCTGGTCGAGGCGTATACGCAGCAGGTCCGCGGGCTTATGGACGGCGGCGTTGATCTCCTGTTGGTCGAAACTATTTTTGACACCCTCAACGCGAAAGCGGCGCTCTTTGCGATTGACGCCTACGGTGCGTCCGTCGGCAAGCGGCTGCCGGTCATGATATCGGGGACGATCACCGATGCCAGCGGCCGCACGCTGTCCGGGCAGACGACCGAAGCGTTCTGGATATCCGTCGCCCACGCGCGGCCCTTGAGTATCGGCTTGAATTGCGCGCTGGGCGCCAAGGACATGCGGCCGTATATCGCCGAGCTCGCGCGGATTGCGGGCCCCTATATCAGCTGTTATCCCAACGCGGGCCTGCCCAACGCCTTCGGGGAATACGACCAAAGCCCGTCCGAGATGGCCGCTCTTCTCAAAGAATTTGCCGAAAGCGGATTTTTAAACATGGTCGGCGGCTGCTGCGGGACGACACCGGAACATATCCGGGCCATCGGCGATGCCGTGGCCGGGATGCCGCCGCGCCCAATCCGGGAACTTTCTCCGAAGTCGTCTTACAGCGGGTTGGAGGCGCTGAACATCACCAAGGAGAGCAATGCTTCGACTGCGCTCAGCATTGGCCACAAGCAGGCTCCAACGGCCAATTTCGTTAACATCGGCGAGCGGACCAATGTCACGGGGTCGAAGAAATTCGCCAAATTAATTCTCGTGGGGGATTATGACGCGGCG
>MHGR01000045.1:0-4439 GCA_001805655.1 Omnitrophica WOR_2 bacterium RIFCSPHIGHO2_02_FULL_52_10 | reverse complement strand
CATCAACATGGATGAGGCGATGCTGGATTCCAAGGCCGCCATGGTGAGGTTCCTGAATTTGGCGGGGGCCGAGCCGGACATCACGCGGGTGCCGGTGATGATCGATTCGTCGAAATGGTCGGTGATTGAGGCGGGGCTGCAATGCGTCCAGGGGAAGGCCATTGTCAATTCCATTAGCCTGAAAGAAGGGGAAGGGCCGTTTAAGGAGCAGGCCTTAAAGATCAAGCGCTACGGCGCGGCGGTGGTGGTCATGGCTTTTGACGAGCAGGGGCAGGCGGACAATAAGGAGCGCAAGGTCGCCATCTGCGCGCGGGCCTACAGGATTTTGACGGAGGAAGTCGGCTTCCCGCCGGAAGACATCATTTTTGACCCGAACATCTTTGCCGTCGCCACAGGCATCCCGGAGCATAATAACTACGCGCTGGATTTTATTGAAGCGACACGGGCCATCAAGCAGGCCCTGCCGCACTGCCGTGTCAGCGGCGGCGTGAGCAATGTCTCTTTTTCCTTCCGCGGCAACGATGCCGTGCGCGAGGCGATGCACTCGGCGTTCCTGTACCATGCGATCAAAGCCGGAATGGACATGGGCATCGTCAACGCCGGCATGATCGCGGTTTATGACGATATCCCCCGGGAGCTCCTCACGCTTGTCGAGGACGTGCTTCTCAACCGCAGCCCCGAGGCAACGGAGCGCCTGGTGGCCTTTGCCGAAACGGTCAAGTCCGCAAAGACGAGGACGGTGGAGGATGCCGAATGGCGCAAAGGGACCGTGGCGGAGCGATTGTCCCGCGCCCTCGTGAAGGGAATCGTGGACTATATCGATGAGGACGCCGAAGAGGCGCGCCGTCAGGCGAAGCATCCGCTGGACGTGATTGAGGGGCCGTTGATGGACGGGATGAACATTGTCGGCGACCTGTTCGGCGCGGGGAAAATGTTTCTGCCGCAGGTCGTGAAAAGCGCGCGGGTGATGAAAAAAGCCGTCGCCTACCTGCAGCCGTTCATCGAAAAGGAAAAAATGCAGTCCAAGAAAACAGCCGGCAAGCTCCTGATGGCGACGGTCAAGGGCGACGTGCATGATATCGGCAAGAATATCGTGGGTGTCGTGCTGGCCTGCAATAATTTCGAGATCATCGATTTGGGCGTGATGTCGCCCTGCGAGAAAATCCTGACCACGGCACGCAAGGAGAAGGTGGATATTATCGGCCTGAGCGGCTTGATCACGCCCTCTTTGGAAGAGATGATCCATGTGGCCGCCGAGATGGAGCGCCAGGGGTTTGACATCCCGCTTTTAATCGGAGGGGCCACGACCTCGGCCAACCACACGGCGGTGAAGATCGCGCCGGCCTATCACGGCCCGGTGCTTCATCTGAAAGACGCCTCGCGCAGTGTCGGGGCGTGCCGCGTGCTGATGGATGACAAACAGCGGCCGGGATTGGCGGCAAAAATAGCGGAGGAATATGCGCTTCTGCGGGAGGAATTCGAGAAAAGGAGAGCGGCGCGGCGTTTTGTTCCTATTACCGAGGCGCGCCGGAAAGGGCTGAAGACCGATTGGGACGGGCTCCCCATCACCAAGCCATCCTTTTTGGGCGTTAAGGTGTTCAAGGATTACGACCTCAATGAGATCAAGGAGTACATCGATTGGTCGCCGTTCTTCATGACCTGGGAGCTGAAAGGGAAATATCCCGGCATATTCAAGGACCCCCAAATCGGCCGGGAGGCCAAAAAATTGTTTGATGACGCCCAGGCCATGCTGGAGGAAATCATTGCCCGGAAATTATTGACCGCCAGGGCGGTGGTCGGCTTTTTCCCCGTCAACAGCGTGGGGGATGATATTGAATTATATTTTGA
Source organism: Omnitrophica WOR_2 bacterium RIFCSPHIGHO2_02_FULL_52_10 (assembly GCA_001805655.1). Taxonomy (GTDB): domain Bacteria; phylum Omnitrophota; class Gorgyraeia; order Zapsychrales; family Zapsychraceae; genus 2-02-FULL-52-10. Next base: position 2,591 of record MHGR01000045.1, on the reverse strand, counting down.
CGATGACCGGAAAAAGGTCAGGATGGTGCTGCACACATTGCGCCAGCAGGTCGAGAAAACCAACGGCAAGCCCTACTACGCCCTGTCCGATTTTGTCGCGCCCAAGGACAGCGGCATCAAGGATTATCTGGGAGGGTTCGCCGTCACGGCCGGGGTCGGCTTGAAGGTCTTGGTTGACCGGTATAAAAAAGACCACGATGATTATAAAAGCATTCTGGCGACAGCCTTGGCGGACCGTTTGGCGGAGGCGTTCGCGGAGCGGATGCACGAGCTGGCGCGCAAGGAGCTGTGGGGGTATGCGCCGCAGGAGGACCTGGACGAGGAAGCGTTTATCCAGTGTCGCTACCGCGGCATTCGTCCCGCGCCGGGATACCCCGCGTGCCCGGACCACACGGAAAAAACGCTGTTGTTTGAGCTTTTGGACGTGGAAAAAAATGCCGGCATCTCCCTGACGGAGAATTACGCGATGATGCCGGCGTCGTCCGTCAGCGGCGTCTATTTCGCCCATCCACAGTCCAAGTACTTCGCGCTCGGCGCGATTAACAGGGACCAGGTGCAGGATTACGCGCTGCGCAAAAAGATGGACGTCCGGGAAGTCGAAAAATGGCTGGGCCCGAATTTGGGCTATAAGTCTTAACCTTAATCATGGCAACGTGTCAGTGAAGGAGCGGTCATGCCCCAAAAAATACTTTTAACCGATGACGACAAGGACCTGGTCGAGGCCATGAGCGTGCGGCTGGAAAGGGACGGATACACGGTGCTGCGGGCCTACGACGGGGATGAATGCCTGGACAAGGCCAGGGCAGAGCTTCCGGATCTCATTATTATGGATGTTGCGATGCCGAAAATAGACGGATATTCGGCGTTAAAAACGCTCAGGACCGACAAGGCCATCCGGCACATTCCGGTCATCATCCTGACCGCCAAGGACCAAATGGAGGATATTTTCAAGATGGAGGGGATAAAAGATTTCTTTGTTAAGCCCTTTGAGTATGACGCCGTGGCCCGGAAAGTAAAATCCATTCTTCAAAAGAAACAATAGGGATAGAAATATCGTCCTATCTGTAGTAGCATACTGATTCAAGCAGCCGGGATTTCGCGCAAGACATAGCGTGCATGAAAATGTGTAGGTAGATTATTGGGGGGCAGATGGAGCTGCAGGGGAATTTCCTTGATTACGTTATCGTTTTTTGGGCCGGCGTTCTGGTCAGTTTTACGCCGTGCGTTTATCCCGTGATGCCCATAACGGCGAGCTTTATTGCCGGATTCAATACCAGCGGGACGAAGCTCATGGGCTTCCTGATAGCGCTGATTTATGTCCTGGGGCTGGCCGTCACCTATTGCGCCCTCGCCGTTTTCGCGGCCATGAGCGGGAAAATCTTCGGCCAAGCGCAGAATTCCCCGGTGGTCTTGATCCTGGTGGCGAATATCCTGCTGTTCTTCGCCCTGGCCATGTCAGACCTGGTGCCGCTGCCGGCGTTCGGCGCCAAAGTGCATGATAAAATCGCGCACAAGAATTTATGGACGGTGATTCTGTTCGGCGCGGCCTCGGGCCTGGTGGTGGGCTCGTGCACGGCGCCGGTCCTGGGAACGCTATTGCTGTACATCGCCTCCAAGCAGAATATTGTCCATGGCGCCAGCCTGATGTTCGTTTTTTCGTACGGTGTGGGCGCCTCGCTGATCCTGGTCGGGACGTTCAGCGGGATTTTGGGGAACCTGCCGAAATCAGGCGTGTGGCTCGTGCGCGTCAAACAATTCTGCGGGCTGGTCCTGATCATAGCCGCGGAATATTTTCTCATCAAAGCGGGAAAGCTTTTACTTTAAAAAAAGGAATAGGAGAACGGCATGAATAAGGTCATTTTAAAATCAGGAATCGCCCTCCTGCTGATGGGCGCGGTCAATGCCGCGGCACTGTTAACCCCGACGGCCGCCATGGGCCAATTCTTTTTCATGGAAAACGAAGACGTCGGCAAGGCCGTCAAGGACTTTACCCTGAAGGTCGTGAACGGCGGGCAGGTCAACCTGAAGAAATACATTGAGGGGAAAAAGGCCGTTATTTTCTTTTGGGCGACGTGGTGCCCCCATTGTGCCCGGGAGTTGGAGGTGATCAACAAGCAAAGGGAGGACATCACCCAGAAAGGCATTAAGATCGTTTTGGTGGACGTGGGAGAGAGTGAAGCGGTCGTTGACGGATACCTCAAAAAAAGGAATATCACCATGGACGTTTTTCTGGATGAGGACTCCGCGGTTTCCGAGGGATATGAATTGATCGGGGTTCCGACGTTCTACTTCGTGGATGAGAACGGCATCGTCGCCGATGTGGCGCACAGCCTGCCGAAGGATTTGGAGGCCGTGTTCGCAAAATCCGGATCCTCCGCACCCGCTAAGGACGTCCAGGCCCAGCCCGTTGACGCAGGGAGCGGGGTCGCAAGCGAAGGCCAGGACGTTGTTCCCCCCGAGGGCGCGGCGGACAGCGGTTCTTAAATTCGTTTTTTGTGAAGAATTCAAAAGGCCGGGGAATAATCCCGGCCTTTTTTTTGACAGCATAGGAAAGTATCTATCTAAACCAAAGTCAAGAAAAAAAATAAGGC
>MHGR01000044.1:8689-8831 GCA_001805655.1 Omnitrophica WOR_2 bacterium RIFCSPHIGHO2_02_FULL_52_10 | reverse complement strand
GCAAACAAAGGGGGATGTGAAGCAGATAACTCAAGCGGTTGACTTTTTGCTGGATAACACCTATATTACAGGCCAGGTGATTTTCGTGGATGGAGGAGAACATCTTTTGTAGAATCAGTCAAATGAATTACTATGGCAACTA
>MHGR01000044.1:7354-8537 GCA_001805655.1 Omnitrophica WOR_2 bacterium RIFCSPHIGHO2_02_FULL_52_10 | reverse complement strand
GCCATCACCAAGCGGATCATCAAGGCCGTCGAAGCCTCCGATTTCCTATTATTAGAGAAGCTGACGGACACGGTGCTGAACATTGTCATGGAAGACCCGAAAGTGAAAGGGGCCATGGTCCGCGTTGACAAGCCGTTCGCTCTGCGGTTCGCCGACAGCGTGTCCATCGAGCTCAGCAAAAAACGCCGTTCATGAATCAGGCTGTCATTGGTTTAGGCTCGAATATCGCGCCGCAAGAAAACCTCCGAAAGGCAAGGAGCATCCTGAGCCGGAAATTCCGGATTGTGTCCGAATCCCGATTTCGGACCACCCGCCCGATCGGAGAGATCCGCCAGCCGGACTTCATCAACGGGTCGGTCCTGATTGAGACGGCATCGGGGATCGATGAATTGAAAGCTGCCCTGAAAGCCATCGAATCCCAGCTCGGGAGGGACGGCTCGCAGGACCCCTTCGGCCCCAGAACCATCGACCTTGATATTGTGGTCTGGAATAAGACGGTCGTTGATAGGGATTTTTACCGCAGGGAATATCTCAAGCACTCTGTCCTGGAACTGCTCCCGGATTTGGATTATTAAAAGGGATAATTGGTTAATCGTGAATGGTTAATGGTCAATAGTAAATTTTTCTGCAGGTTAACCTAACCACGAACCATTCACCATAACCATTAACTATTTACCCTGAACATGTTCGGCTATTTAATTTTACTTTTTACCATATTGCCCGCCCTCGAGCTGGCCCTGCTGATCAAGGTCGGCACGCACATCGGTGTGGGGAGCACCTTGCTTATTATCATTTTTACCGGAACGTTGGGTGCCACCCTTGCGCGGAGGCAGGGATTTCTCGTCCTGCAGAAAATACACAATGACCTCAACCACGGCATCATACCTAATTCCCAACTGATGGACGGCTTGATGATTCTGACAGGAGGAATCTTATTGTTGACGCCCGGCTTCATCACAGACTGCCTGGGGATCCTGATGCTGACCCCTTGGACGCGCGCGTTGATCAAGAAATGGCTCCGCCGGAAACTGCAGAACATGATCGAAACGGGGCAGATTGTCACGATCACCCCGTTTCAACAGCGCGACGATGGTTATGAGGACATTGATATTAACTGAGGGCCCGCTTACTTTAATTTTTTCTTGCAAAAGCGCTTTTCCCTGTTATCATACGTTGGCTTAAG
>MHGR01000044.1:0-7166 GCA_001805655.1 Omnitrophica WOR_2 bacterium RIFCSPHIGHO2_02_FULL_52_10 | reverse complement strand
GGGGGTGAAGGCCGGAATCGTTTCAAAAGGACAAAAAGCGGAAAGTTACACCTGCGACGTAACAAATGCGCAAAATGTTCAGGAAATCGTCACGAAAATTCTTGACAAATATAAGAGGGTTGATATATTAATTAACAACGCAGGGATAAATAAAGACAATTTACTCCTGCGGATGAGCGAAAAAGATTGGGATGACGTCGTTAATGTCAATCTTAAAGGCTTGTTCAATTTTACCAAAGCGGTAACAAAGCCCATGCTCAAGGCCAAAAACGGCCGAATTATCAATATCTCATCGATCATTGGAATTACTGGAAACACCGGTCAGGCCAATTACGCGGCGACAAAAGCCGGTATCATCGGGTTTACGAAATCGATCGCCAAGGAATTGGCGTCGCGGGGCATCACCGTAAATGCCATCGCCCCCGGCTACATCCAAACGGACATGACCGCCCGATTGGACGACACAGCCCAGCAGGAACTGATCACCCAAATCCCTCTCGGAACCTTGGGGACCCCGGAAGATATCGCATATACATGCTTATTCCTTGCTTCCGATAAAGCACACTATATCACAGGACAAACGATCGTAGTTGATGGTGGAATGACCATATAATTTTTTATGCAGCGAAAAAAAGGAGGAGAGTCAATGGCAGTTGAAGAAAGAATTAAGGCAATCATTGCTGAGCAGCTGGGCGTCAAACCGGAAGAAGTCACCCCGGAGGCATCGTTTATCGATGATCTCGGCGCGGATTCGCTGGACACGGTTGAGCTGATCATGGCGCTCGAAGAGGAATTCGGCGTTGAGATTCCGGATGAAGATGCCGAGAAAATGACCTGCGTCGGCGATGCCATTAAGTATATTGAAGAAAAAGCTCCTCAAAAACAATAAACTGTTCGAACACCATAAGTAAGGATTCGCTTATACATTGCCTCGGCGCACTGCCGAGGCCTTGTATTTAATACGCCTGATTAAGCGCATGGAAAAAAGACGAGTTGTTATTACCGGTTTGGGGGTTATCTCCCCGGTTGGAACGGGGATGGCAAAGTTTTGGGACGCGCTGATCAACGGGAAAAGCGGCATCGGCCCCATTACCCATTTTGACGCCAGCCAGTTCGAATGCCGCATTGCCGGCGAAATCAAGGATTTCAATCCGCTCAACCATTTCTCCACCAAAGAAGCGCGGAATCTCGCCCCGTTCGTCCAATACGCGGCCGTGGCTTGTGATGAAGCCCTCGCGCATGCCAAGCTCAATATTCAAGACACTGACCCCGACCGCGTGGGCGTCCTCATCGGCTCCGGAATTGGAAGCATTGAAACAATTGAGCACGAATTTGAACGCTATCTCAAACGCGGCCCCAAAAAAATCATTCCTCATTTTATCCCGAAAATCATCATCAATGAAGCGGCCGGCCAGGTTTCCATCCGTACCGGGGCGCGGGGGCCGGTCACCTGTGTGGCCACGGCCTGCTCCTCTGCGACCAATGCCATCGGGGATGCCTTCCGCTTCATCCAGTACGGGGATGCCGACGTGATGATTGCCGGCGGGACCGAATGCGCCACCACGATCCTCGGCGTCGGCGGGTTTTGCGCCCTTAAAGCCTTAACCAGGAACAACGAGCAACCGGAAAAGGCGTCACGCCCGTTCGACCTCAACCGGGATGGATTTGTCATGGCCGAGGGGGCCGGCGTTGCGGTATTGGAATCATTGGACCACGCGAAAAAGCGGGGCGCACCCATCTTAGCCGAAATGTCCGGTTACGGCCGGACGTCGGACGCCTTTCACGTCACCGCACCGGAAGCCACCGGGCGCGGGGCAGCGCGCGCCATGGAATTGGCCATCCTTGACGCCGGATTGAGGCCGCAAGACATCTCCTATATCAACGCGCACGGCACCTCCACAAAATTGAATGACAAGGTCGAGACCCTGGCCATCAAGACCGTGTTTAAGGAGCACGCGTACAAAATTCCCGTAAGCTCCACGAAATCGATGACCGGCCATCTGCTCGGGGCCGCGGGCGGCGTCGAATTTGCGGCCTGTGTTTACGCAATCCGAGACGGCAAGATTCCTCCCACGATCAACTATGAGACACCCGATCCGGAATGCGACCTTGATTATGTCCCGAATACGGCGCGCAAAGCGGTCGTGATATCAGCCATTTCCAATTCTCTGGGATTCGGCGGCCATAATGCCAGTGTTGTCGTGAAAAAATTTAAAGAATAACCCATCTCCCGCCTTGTCCACATGCCCGTTCTGCTCTTCGTCCAGCAATAATACTATTTTGAAATCAGCCGAGTTGTGATATACTTTTTTACCAAAAATTAATACCTTGCGGAGATATGAACATTCGCACACATAAAATAGCCGTGATTGGCGGAGACGGCATCGGACCAGAAGTCATCGCTGAAGGGCTGAAAGTCCTCGCCGCGGTTTCCCGAAAGCACAACTTTGTTCTGGAAACGACGCGTTTTGATTTCGGCGGCGAACGCTACCTCAAGACCGGGCATGCCATGGCGGATGAAGATATCAATCGGCTTAGAGCATTCGATGCGATTTTTTTAGGCGGCATCGGCCATCCGGACGTCAAACCCGGCATCCTTGAGCGGGGCATCCTGCTGAAACTGCGTTTTGACCTCGACCAATACATCAATTTGAGGCCGGTCAAGCTTTTTGAAAACGTGTCCACACCGCTCAAGAACGCCAAGCCGGAAAACATCGACTATGTTGTTGTCCGCGAAAATACCGGTGATTTGTATACGGGGATTGGAGAATTCCGGAATAAGGGGACGCGGGATGAGGTGGCCGTGCAATCGATGATCTATTCGCGCCATCAGGTCGAGCGCTGCGTCCGTTATGCCTTTGAACTCATGAAACGCAAGCATGCGCGCAATCCCTGGCGCGGCCTGACCAAGGAAGAAAGAGGCAGGGCGTTGATCGGCAAATTGACCATGTGCGGCAAGACCAACGTCCTGACCTACGTCTATGACCTCTGGGACCGGGTCTTTCAGGAGGTGGCCAAGGAATACCCCCAGATCCTGACGGATTATTGCCATGTGGACGCCATTTGCATTTACATTGTTGAGTCGCCCGAGCGTTTTGACGGGATTGTCACTGGCAACATGTTCGGCGACATCATTACCGACCTGGCCGCCGTCACGCAGGGCGGCATGGGGGTGGCCCCCAGCGGAAATATCAACCCGGAGGGCGTGGGGATGTTCGAACCGGTCCATGGCACGGCCCCGTCTCTTGCGGGGAAAGGCGTGGCCAATCCCGTCGCCACCATCCTCACCGCGCAGATGATGCTCAACCATCTGGGGGAGGAGTCCGCCGCGCAAAACATCGAGCAGGCCGTCCGACAAACGCTTAAAAGGATGAAATCCATGCTGGCCGGAAAAATGGGCTACTCCACTTCAGAAATCGGAGACATGGTCACGGATAATTTATAAGCAGAGGGGCATATTATGGCAAAAAAGTATAATGTCGCAATTGTGGGAATCCGCGGGGCCGTCGGCCAGGAAATGCTCAAGATCCTCAAGCAGCGGAAGTTTCCTTACGATCAGCTAAAGTTGATCTCAACCTCCCTCGAGGAAGACGCGACCGATGAGGCCGGCAACCGCATCGAAAAAATCCACAAAAACTCGTTCAAAGGGATTCGGATCGGGCTTTTTTCGCCCGGGGCCTCCGTCAGCAAGGTCTGGGCGCCTATCGCCGCCAAAGACGGCTGTGTGGTGATTGATAATACCAGCCAGTTCCGGATGGATCCCGATGTGCCGCTGGTTGTCCCCGAAGTCAACCCGCAGGACATCAGGAAGCACAAGGGGATCATCGCCAATCCGAATTGTTCGACCATCCAAATGGTGGTGGCCTTGAAACCATTACATGATTTTGCCAGGATCAAGCGGATCGTCGTGTCGACCTATCAATCGGTTTCCGGCGCGGGGTCGGAGGGAATAGAGGAATTGGTCGCGCAAACCACGGATCCAACGCTTCCCCCCAAGAAATTTCAGCACCCCATTGCCTTTAATTTGATCCCGCACATCGATGTGCCGCAGGACAATCTCTACACCAAAGAAGAGATAAAAATGGTCAACGAAACGCGCAAGATCCTCGGTGACAAATCAATCAGGGTGACAGCTACCTGTGTGCGCGTCCCGGTCATCCGCGGCCACAGCGAATCGATCAACATCGAAACCAAAAAGAAAATCACCCGCGCCAAGGCGGTCGCCTTGCTCTCCAAGGCGCCCGGCGTGACCGTCATTGACGATATCGCAAACGACCGTTATCCACTGCCCTTGGACGCCGCCGGCAAAGATGACACGTTTGTCGGCCGCATCCGGGAGGATGAATCCATCGCCAACGGCCTGAACCTCTGGGTTGTTTCGGATAACCTCCGCAAAGGCGCCGCGTTGAACGCTGTCCAGATCGCCGAAATACTGATTCAAGACAAAACATTTTAAATGTTCACCATGAAAACCGCATTCTATGTCATCTCCATAATGTGCGCACTGTCTACCACTGCCTACGGCCAGGGCCTTGACGGACAAGTCATCAACCGTGACCTCGCCCGGCACATCGAAGAGCTTAAGCAACATAACGGATTTTCTTCGGAAGACTTCAATGCCTGCCAGATCACATGGACCGTCAAAGGGCTGGCGAAGTCGGAAGGCGATTCAAATTCCCAGCCCCACGAGATTACCTTCCAGTATGAAGGCAAAAACATCATCACGATCGTCAATCAGCAAGACGGCAATGCGGACAGCATCAAGGAACTCGGCCTCAATTGCCTTGAATTCAACAATTATGTCTACCTGTTTTTTGACGCCTCAGATTATAGAACACGGTCCAAATTCGGCCTGGAAGACTTATCCTATGTCATCTTCAGCCCGGATCAGGGAAAAACATGGTCGAAACTCATCGGCCTGAACCTGTTTTCCGTCAAGGCAAAGTTTTCCCTTCCCCACGATAAATTCCGGAAGTATCTCAAAATTTTCGGTAACAAAAGCGCGCACGCCTTGGCTATCTTCAACCCGCAGGACGAGACCACCTATCTGTTCGACCCCGAATTCGACATTCTTAAGACCGTGCCCGTCTATAACCGCTTATCGGACTTTGACTATCCCAGCGACTTCTATTACTTCAAAAACACGCTGTATCTTGTGCGCGGCAGCTGCGAGCTCTTGAGAGGAAAAATCCAATGCCCGCTGAAAACCTACGTAGAAACTTCCCGGGACTTTGGGCGGACTTGGAACAGGGAGTCCTTTCCCCTCATAAAAAAATCCTATTTTCTGGCACTAGATAATATCCTGTACCATTTCTATTACAAGCCCTGCGCAAATAATTGGCTGAGCCCGATTCCCGCTTTTGACCGGTCCCCGGTCTGCGGCCATCTGATGGCCAGAAAACTGGACATCCTCGGCGCATGGGAGAAACCCAAAGTCCTCTTGAAATCCGTCGCGGAATTGATGGGAGTATATCCCGGTTCCAAACCCATTTTGGTCTGGAAGGATTTCCGGTTTCATAAAAGCCGCTCCTGCGGATACATCCCGCTCATCGGATGCATCGACGGCGCGCCGTTTGAGGGGCCTGAAGCGGTTTATGCCGGGGAGCTGGACGTCAACAACTGGGACATTAACGAATCCTTAATCGAATACAATAAATAGGGCGCTGCATGCCGCGCAATATCAAATTAACCATAGAATACGACGGAACGCTTTTTCACGGATGGCAAGCGCAACAACCACGGAGCAGCCGCCCCAAGCGCTTGACGGCCGGTTCCCGCCGGACCGTGCAGGGCGAAATTGAGCGTGCTCTGAAGAAAATCTACAGGAAAAATCTTAAACTCATCGGTTCCGGACGGACGGACAGCGGCGTGCATGCCTGTGGCCAGGTTGCCAATTTTGCGATGTCATCTCCCATGCCCCTTGCCGAAATCCAGCGCGCCCTGAACGCGAACTTGCCTGAAGACATTTCCATCATTAAGGCGGAGGAAGTCCTGCCGGATTTCCATGCCCGTTACAGCGCGCGGTCAAAAACCTACCGCTATTCGATATTAAACCGTGGCGCCCGCCCCGCGCTGGAACGCAACACTTGTCTTTATTACCCCTACCCGCTGAATCTCGCTGCCATGCGCCGGGAGGCCAAATCCCTGGTCGGACGAAAGGATTTCCGATCGTTCGCGGCCGGCGATGCCTCTAAATCAGATGATGGAAAAATGGCCAGCACTGTCCGCACCATCAAACGGGCAGGTATTTCCAGAAAAGGAGATCACATCTGGATCGATATCGAAGCGGACGGCTTTCTCTATAAAATGGTCCGCAATATTGTGGGCACGTTACTGGCAGTGGGAGCAAGCAGACTTCCCAGCGGGGCCATAAGGAAAATCCTGGCACAAAAGGACCGCCGTGCCGCCGGAGTCACCGCGAAAGCGAAGGGATTAGCCCTTCTGAAAGTGATATACTGAAACCGGTAGCCAGGGCAATACTTTATCCTACCATCTATTGATAATACCTTGCTTTATGCTATCATTGGCCTTATTAAATCTGTGTCCGGGCAACCGTTTGGCGGTTGCTCTTTTTTATGCATGACCATGGGTCAATGTAAAAAGCACAATGAGATAGCGTGGGTGACAGTCACCTATGTTTAAATATAGAAGAAAGGAGGTGAGCATAATGAGAATGAATACCAACACAGTGTTTTACCTGGCGCTTCTAGGAATAGGCCTCTGTCTATTTCCTGCCGCTACGATTTCGTCAGCGGAGGAAACGGCCGCAGAGACCGTCCAGTCGCCGGCGCAAACAGTCTCGGGAGAGATCGTTTCGGTCGACCCTGAGGGAGGTTTCGTTGTTGTCCAGTATCCCTCGGAAAGCGATGCAACGGGAACGGAGTCGGGTGTTTTCTATCTTTCAGAGACATCGACGATCGTGCAAAACGACGCAAATGTTGAAGTGTCGGCCCTCAAAGCAGGTGACAGCGTTACTGTCGAGTATGCGGCCAACGAATCCAACAACAATGTGGTCAGCACGTTAACGGTCAATTAACCGCTGCAGTTTGGAAGAGGAGCGCACTGTTAACAAGGCCGTCAACCAAATTAGCAGCGAACCTCTAGTAGCGCCGAATCCGTAAGGAACGGGAGAAATGGTTGTTGGGTAAATTCTGCGCAGGCAGAAC
>MHGR01000043.1 GCA_001805655.1 Omnitrophica WOR_2 bacterium RIFCSPHIGHO2_02_FULL_52_10 | reverse complement strand
CTCTTTGGTCGCCTGCCCGTCATATTCCTCGCGCAGGCGGGTCAACGCGCTTTTGACATCCAGCGGAAGGCCGGCCACCTGGTCTTTGAACACCTTTTTTTCCGCGTCCTTAAAATCAATATAATAATGGCCCATTTTGTGCAGGTCGTTGATGCGCGCCTCATGGATGTCATTGAACAGGGCCATGGACATCACTTTGCAGGGATCGGCCTGCTCGCAATGCGCCATATAGTAGCCGATGACCGCGCACCGGAAAGAATGCTCCGCCACGCTCTCGGGGTCCTTGATGCCGGCCACCCACCACCCGCTGCGCTTGATCTTCTTCAACAGGCCGGTTTCCGCGAAGAAATTCACGGCGCTGGCATGGGCGGGCTTATTTTTTTTGGCGCTCTTTTTTCTGTTTTGTGATTTCATAGCAAAATACCGCAGCGGCATGGGCGACATTGAACGACAGCGTGTCGCAGGCCATCGGGATGGAAAGCTGCGTGTCCAGGCGCTTAAGGGTGACCTCCCGGATCCCCTTTTGCTCGGACCCGATGACCAAGGCCAACGGAAAAGACAGCCGGGCTTCGCTGATATTCTCCCCGCCCTTGACCACCGCCCCCACGGCTTGAAAACCCCGTTGCCGGGCCCGTTCGATCGCGTTCCCCAAATTGTTGACCCTGGCGACGGGGACATAATTGTCTCCTCCGGATGCCACGCGCAAAACCGTCTCCGTCACGCCGGTGGAATCATGCGTGGGCAGCACGATGGAAAATTTGCCCAGACAGGCAAGGCTGCGCATGATCGCGCCAAGATTCTGGGGGTCCTGGACCCCGTCAAGAAAAACCGGGCAGCGGTTTTTATCCAGCGCGGTATCCAGCAAATCCTCAAAAGGGACATAGGCAAAATCCTCCACCTCCATCAAGATTCCCTGGGCATTCTTATCCCTGCCGATTTTCATCATTTTGGACTGCGGCACGGGAAAAACCGGAATCCCCCATTGCCGGGCCCTTTTGTGAATGTTCAAGGTCCCTTGAAACCCTTCCTGAAGGTAGATTTTCTTTATGCTCTTGGGATTGGACCGCAGGCGTTCGATGACCGCGTTTTTTCCGTAAAGTTTCATAGTTCCGTCTTTAAGAAAGTCCCTGTGATGGCGTGGCGCGAAAAGAGGTCACCACACGGATTATTCGTTCGACATGATCACGGACGTGCGTTTTTGGACTTCCTGGTCGTATTTATCATCCAGCCTGTCCCTCTGCTCGATATATTCCGCATATGTGATTTCCTTGCGCAAATACGAGCTTTCCAGGGCATCCCGTTTATTTTTATATTCCGTGAAATGCGGATCACGGATGAACTTCTCGGGATTTTCCAGGTAATCCCTTCCATAGGCGCACCCGGACAGCATGAGGGCGCACATCAACACCAGAATCTTGTTCATCATCGACTTTTCCTTTGGTTATGTATTTTATGTAACCGGCCCCGTCTTGCGGGTCGGTTTTACTTTTTTAAGCCAAGCCCCAAAAGCACCAGCGGCCGTAAAATGCTCCACCAGCCGGTCACGGGACGCATTTTTGTATAGCCGAATCTCCTCGGTGGGTAGATTTTGCTGACCGGGACTTCGGTAAATTTATATCCGAGCGTGATGGCCTTATACACCAAATACGGCTCCAGTTCATACTGATCGAGCCATGTCTGGTCAATGTCGATCCTTTCGTCGTCAAAGATGGAAAGGCGCATCGCCCGGAATCCGTTGGTGCTGTCCGTAATCCTGGTCCCGGTCATCCGGGACATCAGCCAGGGATGGATTCTCGTGGCAATCTTCCGGTAAAAGGGCATGTCGCCGCAAATCGAGGCGGGCCCGGCGGCGCCCCGGGATTTCTTATACCGGGAGCCCTGGACAAAATCATAGCCGCCGCTTTGGAGCGGTTCCAGCAGCCTCGGGATTTCATCCGGGTTGTCCTTGTTGTTCCCGGCCATAATGACCAGGACTTCATATCCTTTGCGCCGCGCAAACTTAATAGCCGTCCTTATAGCGGCCCCCGTTCCCCGGCGGCGGTCGTGTTTGACCAGCTGCACACCCCGCGCGGCATATTCCTGAATGACTTCCGTGGTCCCGTCATCCGAGGCATCGTCGACCACAAGACAATCCGTCCGCGGACACACCCCGCTTTTCAAATAGCGTTCAATGACATCCCGAATCTTGGTTTTTTCATTAAAGGCGACCGGACAAACCAGAACCTTATTCATCTAATTCCAATCCGTGTTTGCCGGCCGAAAACTTCCTTCCGCACGCGCACTTGAATTGCTTGTTTAACCTTTGTCCGCAGAGACAGGCATGGCCCCGGATCGTTCCCGGGTTGCCGCAGACGATGGCCTGCGCCGGAACATCTTTGGTCACGACACTCCCGGCTCCGATGACCACATAAGCGCCGACGGTGATCCCGCAAAGGATGCTGCTGTTGCTGCCGATGGTCGCCCCCTTGCGGATGACGGTCTTTTCCAGCTTCCAGCCGTTTTCGCGGTAGCTGCGCGGATACCGGTCATTGATAAAGGCGACATTGGACCCGACAAAGACATCGTCTTCGATCGTCACCCCGTCAAACACCGCCACATGATGTTTGATGGTCACCCGGTTGCCGACCACCGCCCCTTTTTCGACAAAGCTGCCGTCGCAGATATTGCACCGGCTGCCGATCACCGCCCCGGCTTGGATGTTCGTGAACGCCCAGATTCTTGTCCCTTCGCCGATACGGGCGTCGCGGTCCACCAATGCTTTTTCATGCGAAAAATAGTTCATGACATCCTTAACGGGGCTGTTCAAGGGATTGTGACCAAAACGCCGTCCTGCTCGATGGAATCCTGAATGGCGCACAAGGCCCGCACGACATCCTCCGCCTTGCCGGCATCCGCCAGCGCGGGAGGGGTATTGCCGCTCACGCAATCCAGGAAATATCTCCCCTGCACTTTCAGAGGCTCACTGATGCCGATTTTCGGAATAGTGATGCTCCCTTCCATCGAGAGAAGCTGGAACTCCCCGTACGTCTCATAATATACGTTTGTCTTTTCCACGTGCTTGTCATACACCTTGACCGGCCCGTCACTGTCGAGATCGTCCCACATGACCATCTTTTTGTCGCCGACAATCGTAATCTGCCGCATTTTCTTCGGGTCAAGCCAGCTGACGTGCAGGTTGGCCATGATATTGTTCGGATATTCCAGCGTGGCAAAAGCGATGTCCTCCAGAGACTCCCCCAGGCATTTATGCCCGCGCCCGGAGACGCTCAGCGGACAGCTGTCGAACAGATAATTGAAGATGGAAACATCGTGCGGCGCCAGATCCCATAAGGCGTTGACATCGTAACGGAACGGCCCCAGATTCGTCCTGGTTGAATACGCGTAGTACACGCGCCCCAAATCGCCGGACCGGATATACTCCTTCAGCCACGTGATTTTGGAATTAAACAAAAACACATGCCCGACCATGAGGACCTTGTTTTTCTTTTGCGCCAACACCGACAGGTCTTCGCATTGCTCGGGGGTCAGGGCCAGAGGCTTCTCGCACAGGACATGCTTGCCGCTCTCCAGCGACTCCATGGAGAGCGAATAATGGCTGTTAGTCGGTGTGGCGATGCAAACGGCGTCGATGGCGGGATCTTCGAGGATATCCCTGTAATCGGCGGTCGTTTGAATGTGCGGGTAGGATTTTTTAACGGCGCTCAAACGGCTCTTGTCCGGATCGGCGCACCGGAGCACCTCCGAATCGGAAAGCTGCGTGAAAATCCTGATATGATTCGGGCCCCATTGCCCGCAGCCAATAACACCGATTTTAATCAAAGATGAAACCTCTTTAGAGCCAATAATAGCCATCAAGGCCGTCTGATTTTCAAAACTTTATAATTCAGAACGCCGGCAGGCACTTTGATCGCCAGTTTCTCCCCTTCGCCATGCCCGAGCAACGCCTTTCCGATC
Organism: Omnitrophica WOR_2 bacterium RIFCSPHIGHO2_02_FULL_52_10; assembly: GCA_001805655.1. GTDB lineage: Bacteria > Omnitrophota > Gorgyraeia > Zapsychrales > Zapsychraceae > 2-02-FULL-52-10. The sequence goes on along the minus strand of MHGR01000043.1, from coordinate 3,542 downwards.
GGGGACAGAATGGAAATTTTATTATCCTCAAAACTCGCTTCTTCCGGAGAGACCAGCATATAGGTCGCTTCCTCTTCGGTATCAAGATCACGGAGGGTGGCCAGGGCGCCGATGTAGATCTTATCGCCGGGAATATCCTGGTCCTCGATGATCTTGGCCCTGGCCAGCTTGTCCTCGAGATCGGCGCGCCGGGCGGCGTTATAGGCCTGCGCTTCCTTGGCCGCGTCGTATTCGGCGTTTTCCGACAAGTCCCCCTGCAGCCGCGCCGCCTCAATTTCCTTGGCGATTTTGAGGCTGTCCCGCTTCAGCTGTGCGAACTCATCATGGAGCTTGTGGAAAAATTCCCGGGTCAGGTAAATGTCATCGGACATGGCGCGTTTTCTTTAATGAGCACGTGATTTATGGAACGTTAGTGAACATAAATCACTGTGCGAATTAAACCCCCCACCACTTTTTATGCTTGTAGGCTACCATTAATCCGTTTCATTAATTCTTTATACGAATTTTTAAATTGTTTAAGACGCCTTTCCCTTGTTCGCGCATCACCCTCTGCTAAATACGACTCATAATAAATAATTCGAAAAGGCTTTCGGTTTTTTGTCGAAATCACCAAACCATCATTATGTTGACTTAATCTTTTCTGTAAATCCTTTGTATAGCCAATATAAAAGCCCTTGTCCCTTTCACTTTGTAAGAAATATACGTAATGCATATTAAAAAGTGGTGGGGGGGTAAGTTCGGTCTTACGATTTAGTTTCGCTGCCGCTCACTAAATCGTGACCTCACTTACATAGTTTCGACCGCCCTCATCATGATCGGAACAATCTCCTGGGCCTCTTCCTTGGTCAGGCGCCCAAGCTTGGAAAACCGCCATTCCCCGGTCTGGCTCAAATTTTCCCGGGAGAGCTGGAGTTTTTTGGTCCCTTCGTTGTAGGAAAAAACCCCCACCGTGATCCTGGTCTCCCCGAATTCCTTGGTCTCCTTGAACGTTGACACATCCAATGATTGATCGTACGGCATGCTAACCCCTTTCCATGTTGTGATTTAAAAATTAAATTTTGCAGGGAACATTCACCAATGTTCCCGAATATTATATCCCCGGGAATCCCGGCATGACGGCCCGCATTTTCTGCGCCGCCAGATTTTGCGACTTTTTAATGGCTTCATTGACGCCGCGCAGCAGATTGGCCTCCAGCTGCTTTTTGTTGCCGGGCTGGATGAGCGCGTCATCAATTTCCAGGGATTTAAAAGTCTGCGAACCGTTGACCACGATCCTGATGCCGCTGACCTCGTTGACCTCGACCAGCGAGGCATCAAGCTCCCTTTTGATGCGCTCCGCCTGCTTCTTCATTTCCATTAATTCTTTCATTTTGTCGAACATGAACAGCTCCTGACCACCCGCTCCCCACCATTATAAGCAATGTCCGGAATTCCTTTACTTCCTAAGCCGCTTCCCCCGCCCTCATTGTATCTGATAGCTGAGGTCGTACAGCGATTGAACGATAAAGGCCTTGAAGAATATGATCACCAAAAAGGCGACAATCGGGGAAATATCGATGCCCATCGGCGGCAAAATCCGGCGGATCGGCTCGAGCACCGGCTCCGTGGCCCTGTACAATAACTGGACGATGGTGTTATACGGATCGGGGTTCACCCAGCTGATCAGCGCCCGGATGAGGATCAGCCAATAATAAATGCTCAGCACGACATTAATGACGCCGGCCAAAGCCCTGATGAAGTTGCCGAGAACGAACATCCCGCTCTCCTCCGGTTAATGGTTATCCGTATAAACTATTGCGCTCTGCCCGACGCCTCGCGCGCCTTCTCCTGCGTATAGTTGATCGCGCGTATCGGGTAAGGAATGTTGATCCCTTCCCGGGCGTAGCGCTTATGCAGGCGCTTGATGAATTCATGTTTGATCAAATAGTTGTCGACGAATTCCTTGGCCCGCAAGATGACCGTAAAATTGATACTGAAATCCGCAAACGTGTGGTAACGGATAAACGGCTCAAAATCCTCGACCCCGCCGGCCACCTCTTTCATCGTTTCCCGGCCCACTTCGATCGTCACGCGCTCGACATGCTCAAGGTCGGAGTCATAATGCACGCCCACCTCCACCAGCACGGCCAGTTCTTTTTGCGGATAATAGTAATTGACCACCTTGGCATTGACCAGCACTTTATTGGGGATGACAACGACATTGTTCGGAAGCATCCTGACCCAAGTCGACCGCCAGCCGATCTTATGGACATACCCCTCTTCGCCGGAGTCCAGTTTGACAAAATGGCCGACCTTGATCGGCTTGTCCATGATCAGCTGGATGCCTGAAAAGAAATTTTCCAGTGTCGGCTGTAAAGCCAGCGCCACGGCCAGCGAGCCGACCCCCAGGGAAGCCAGCACGGGCGTGATCGACACGCCGAAACTGTCCAAGAGGATCATCAGGCCGAGGCCGATGACCACCGCGCGCACAAAGCCCCGCGCCACCCCGCCGGAAGCCCTGAGAATCTCCACCTGGTTCGAATAATTGTGGATTAATGCGGAAGAAAACCTGTCAAAGAACAGCACGATCGCAATGATGGTGACGGCCTTGAACCCGATGATAAAATAGGCGGTCAGCTCTTGATCCGTCGCCAAGGGCATCAGGCGTTCGACAAGCGCGCCGCCGCTGGCAAAAATAAGCAACGTGACCGGGAAGTCGGCTGATTTGATGAACAAATCGTCGATTTGCATCGTGGACTTCACCGTGAACTTGCGGATGACCGCAAAGAGACGTTTTTTAATAAAGAGCAGTACGGTCACCCAAACGAAGAGAGCGACGGGGATGGCTAGCCAGGCGGTTATGGCGTATCCGAGAACAGTGATTCCAGTCATGATCCTTGCTCCTTTGTTTCCCGTGACATTCGTGCCGTTTGGCGGCCGGTCGGCGGCTGACGCCAAAAACTTCGCCACATCGCTTCACGGCTAACGATTTCTAAAAAACTTTAAATAGGCTGCCTTCAATGACCTTTTGCTCGATGCGGTCCAGCAGACGCTTGGATTTAAAGGCAATGTAGCGCAGTTCCGTCAAAACCGTGTTGATCCCTCGGGAGGTTTCCGCAAGCGACTGGGCCGTGTCTGAAAGCACTTCGGATAATTCCTGGACATCGACTTTGCTGAAATCCGCGGATGTCTTGGTGAAGGATTCGGCGGCGTCGGCAAAAACTTCCGCGAGGTCCTGGACGTTCAGCGCGTCTTCCCCGATAATCGGCCGGCTTAAATCGACCGCCGGGCCGCCGCCAATCACCGCGATCTCCATCATTTTTTCCCCGAGGATCCCTTCCGTCTTAATGGCGAACTGGACATTCTGCGCCAACTGCTTTTTGTACCGCTCAAAAATACTGACTTCGACCCTGACCCGCCGCCCCTCCACGTCCTGATCCAGGAAACTGATGTCCGACACCGTCCCGACGTTCACGCCGGATAATTGCACGCCGCCCCTCCACGTCCTGATCCAGGAAACTGATGTCCGACACCGTCCCGACGTTCACGCCGGATAATTGCAC
>MHGR01000042.1:6448-27518 GCA_001805655.1 Omnitrophica WOR_2 bacterium RIFCSPHIGHO2_02_FULL_52_10 | reverse complement strand
CCCTCAAAGTCGAAAACTTTGGCCTTTGGCCTTATTTTTTTTCTTGACTTTGGTTTAGATAGATACTTTCCTATGCTGTGAGAAATTCCCAATTTATGGATTAACGAAAACTCAGAGCGGCGGATGGGATTCGAACCCACGACATCCACCTTGGCAAGGTGGCATTCTAGCCAATCCCGACACTCACTCCCGTTCGGTCGGGACCCCGACTGAGCGCCAGCGAATGTCGGGGCTGAATTACCGCCATATTTCAAAAAATGGAGCGGCGGATGGGATTCGAACCCACGACATCCACCTTGGCAAGGTGGCATTCTAGCCAACTGAATTACCGCCGCATTCTTCTTCGCTAAATTGCTTAATCAAGGAACGTGACACAAACGCCGCTCCTAATAATTTAACGGCACGGCTCATTGGTGGTCGGCGAGGGACTTGCAAGCCCTGCGCCGCATAATGCCGGGCGCAGTCCCGAGTTACCCCATTTTTCATGCCAGTAACGAGGGAAACCTTTCGCGATCGCCCCACCTGATCAATTCTCTTTTTCCATTAACCCCCAACTTCTTAATATTTTCTTCCCGATACTTTGCTTCACGGCGCATTGAATATTCTTCCACAAATCTTAACACAACTGGCTTTCTTTTCTTTGTATAGACAGCCCCGCGGCCTGTATTATGGCGTTTTACTCTTTCCTTAAGATTCCGCGCAATCCCGGTATAATATGATCCATCATTACACTCTAATATGTAAACATACCATTTCATTCTCAAATCCCTCGTAACAGAAAAATACAAACAACGCTTACTCGGGACCAATTCGCCCATCAAACTTTTGTTCACTAGCGTTCCAAAAGTTTGGGGCTCATTGGTGGGCGGCGAGGGACTTGAACCCCCATGCCTTGCGGCACGTGCTCCTAAGGCACGCGTGTCTACCAATTCCACCAGCCGCCCGCGGCATTTGAGCGGCCATACCCACGGCTCAAAGCATTTTCGGCCGTCAGCACCGTGCCTACTGCTTCACCTCAAAAGCGGTCAGCTTCGTACAAACCTCGATGAAAATATTAAAAAAATGACACCGCTCAACACCCTTCCCTTTAAATATTAAAGGGTCATCCGCCCCAGCCACCGCTTGATTTACAGCCAGCCATGGGGACACCGGCCACCATGCCTTTAGTTGAAATAACTGGCACACATTAACCGGCCTGTTTGACGGACCGAATTTCCGCAGGCGGGGGAATGATACCCGTTGTTTGTTCGGGCAATGGTGGGCCACCCGCGACTCGAACGCGGCACTCCTGCCTTAAAAGGGCAGTGCTCTACCGGATGAGCTAGTGGCCCGATAACACTTTGCACTGCAGCAACAAGTACCGCAAAGATGCAATCACTTCCATTTCAATGAACCGTCGACTAGCGCACTTCCGTCAACGTGCGGCTCTTGTCTTCGAGCAGCGTGTCAATTTCCTTGATATACCGGTCCATGACTTTTTGGATTTCATCATGGGACTTGAAATACTCGTCTTCCGAAATCTTTTTTTCCGTCTGCATTTTCTTGAGCCGGTCATTCGCGTCACGGCGAATGGTCCGCAGGGATATCCGCGACTTCTCTGCCATCTCCTTAACCATTTTCTTTAATTCATCCCTGCGCTCTTCGGACAGGGGGGGAATCGCCAGCCGCACCACTTTGCCGTCATTGCTCGGGACGACACCGAGCCTAGAATTGCCGATCGCCTTCTCAATCTCGGGGATAATGGAGACGTCCCACGGCTGGATCAACACCGTCCGCGGATCCGGGATGGATATCGAGGCAAGCTGCTTAAAAGAGGTCGGCGTCCCGAAATAATCCAGATGCATGCCTTCAATCAGACCAGGATGAGCCCTTCCTGTGCGGACTTCGGCAAATTCGCGTTTAGCCGCTTCGATCGACTTTTTCATTTTTGTTTCCGTTTCCTTGATAATCTCCTTGGCAATCATGGTTCCTCTCCTTATTCCCTGCGTGTGAATGTCTTCCGTGGAAACTTTGACTGGTTTTTTCCAGGAATCAAGCGATGCGGATATTTGACAGCACAAACCCTACTGGACGACGGTGCCGATCTGTTCCCCCAGCACGACCTTCTTAATGTTCCCCGGCTTCAATAGATTGAACACGACGATCGGCATTTCGTATTCCATGCACATGCTGATGGCCGTGGCGTCCATGACTTTTAAATTCTTTTTCAGGGCATCGATGAATTTGATTTTCGAGAATTTTGTTGCTGATTTGTCTTTAACGGGATCGGCGGAATAAATGCCGTCTACCTTCGTGGCCTTGAGGATCACATCGGAATCCAGCTCCTTGGCTCTTAATGCCGCGGCGGTATCTGTGGTGAAGTAGGGGTTTCCGGTTCCGGCAACAAAAATGACCACGCGCTCCTTTTCCAAGTGCCGTATGGCCCTTCGGCGTATGTACGGCTCGGCAACGGCGGCCATTTCAATGGCGGTCATGACGCGGGTCGGTACGCCGATTTGCTCCAAGGCATTCTGCAAGGCCAGGCCGTTGAGCACGGTGGCCAGCATACCCATATAATCCGCAACGCTTTGGTCCAAGCCAAACCGCTTCGACTCAATCTGCCCGCGGAAAAAATTCCCGCCGCCTACGACCAAAGCCACTTGAACACCCAGAGCACGGACCTCTTTGATCTGGGCGGCAAAAGACGCGCACACCTCCGCATCGATGCCGTGAGGCTGCTCCCCCAGCATCGCCTCGCCGCTGAGCTTCAGAACGATACGTTTGTAAACAGGTTTTTTATTCAACTTCGCTGACCTTATAGCGGGTAAACCGATTGATAAAAATATTTTCCCCTATTCTGGCAATCAACTCGTTGAGGTAATCCCGGATGGTCTTGGCCGGATCCCTGACAAACGGCTGTTCAAGAAGGCACTTTTCCTTGATGAAAGAATCGGAATCCTGTTCTTTCGCGAGAACGTCTGCCGGCACATCCTCGCTCTTGACATATTTGGGGCTCGTGGCCGCGATGTGCATGGCAATATCCCTGGTGAATTTGCAAAAATCGTCATTCTTTGCCACAAAGTCTGTTTCGCAATTAACCTCGACTAAGACGCCAATCTTAGCCCCCGGGTGGATATACGCCTCGATACGCCCTTCATTGGCCGTGCGGCCGCCTTTCTTGGCCGCCAATTCCAAACCCCTTTTTCTGAGGATTTTTTGGGCCGCCTCAAAATCTCCTTTGGCTTCCTCAAGCGCTTTTTTGCATTCGATGACGCCGCACGAAGTCATTTCTCGCAGTTCCTTGATCATCTCTGCCGTTATATTCATAAAAAATACCTCTTTCTGCTCTTAGCTTTCCGAAGTCGTCGGAGCCGTTTCATTTGTGACTGAACCGGTTTCGACCGTCGTCTTCTCCTGGGATGAATCCTGTTTCGCTGAGGATTTTTTCTTGATTGTTTCCCTGGCTTTGAATTCCGCCCAGCCCTCGCGGACACTCTCGGCCACATAAGACGTGATGACTTTTATTGATTTGAGGGCATCATCATTGCCCGGGATTGGGAAATCGATCAAGTCGGGGTCGCAATTGGTATCAACAATGCCAATCACCGTGATGCCCAGCTTCTTGGCTTCGCGCACGGCAATTTCTTCTTTTTTGGGGTCGACAACGAAAATCGCCCGCGGCATGTCCTTCATCTCCCGGATGCCCCCAAAATTGAACAGAAGTTTTTCCCGTTCCTTGGTCAGACGCGCGGTCTCTTTTTTCTTTAAATTTTCCCACATGCCGTTCGCTTTCATTTGCTCGATCTCCTTAAGCCGATCAAGGGATTTGCGCACGGTATGGAAATTGGTCAGAAGTCCGCCCGGCCATCGGTTTCGGACAAAATTCATTTCAGATTTGACGGCTTCCTCCTCAATGATCGTCTGAGACTGCTTTTTTGTCCCGACAAAAAGAACTCTGCCGCCCTTGGCGGTGATGTCCCGGACATAATCCCGGGCCGTGTTTAGGCACTGGACCGTTTTTTCAAGGTCGATGATGTAAATGCCGCTTCTCTGGCCGAAAATATATTTTTTCATTTTGGGGCTCCAGCGCTTTGTCTGATGCCCGAAATGAACCCCTGCTTCAAGTAATTCCTTAATCAACTCCTCTACCATTGTTCCTCCCGTTCCGGTTCGATAATGCGCTATTTTTATGCTTAAGGCAGCACCGGCGGCCATCTTATGCCGGTTCCAGTTGATTTACAAGCCCTTGCTATAAATCGACATAGAATATTTTCACATATTATCGTTAATTAATATTGATTTTAGATGTGGTAGTATACCCAATAATAATTTTTTTTGCAACTACTTCTTTTGGTGGATTGCGCCTGACCACAAAGCGGGAATCAGGCAAAAAGGGCCGAAAAATTATCAGTTTTCGACAGAAAACTGCATGTCATACAGACGTTTATACAGCGCGCATGAGCCTAACAATGCATCATGGGACCCCGTGCCAATGACCCGGCCATGCTCCAAGACAATAATCTTATCGGCCTTTTTAATGGTTGATAATCGGTGCGCAATCGCCACGACCGTCCGCCCCTTCATCAGTTGGTCAAGGGCCTCCTGGATATATTTCTCCGATTCGGAATCCAGCTGGGACGTCGCTTCATCTAATATGAGCAGAGGCGGGTCCTTTAAGATGGCCCGGGCAATGGAAATCCTTTGTTTCTCCCCGCCGGACAAGCGGAACCCGCGGTCACCGATGAACGTATCATACCCCTGAGACATTTTTTCTATGAAGCCGTGCGCAAAAGCCTTGCGGGCGGCCGCTTCAATTTCATCCGGTGTTGCTTCCCTGCGCCCATAGGAAATATTGGCGCTGACCTTATCATTAAACAAGATCGAATCTTGGGTGACAATGCCGATTTGGTTCCTAAGGGAGCGGAAGGTCACGTCCTTGAGGTTAACGCCGTCCATCGTAACCGCCCCTGTGGTCGGGTCATAAAAACGCGGGATGAGATTGGCCAGAGTGGTTTTCCCCGTCCCTGTTGGCCCGACGATGGCCACAATTTCACCCTTTTTGACTTCAAGACTGACGTCATGCAGCACCGGACCGGATTCCTGGTCGTATTGAAAGCTCACGTGATCGATCTTGATCGACCGGCTTAATTCGCTCAGCGTCGCGGCATCGGGCTTTTCCACCACGGTGGGCTGGGCGTCAAGCACATCATAAATACGGTCATTGGCGGCCAGGGCCTGATGGATCAAGGCGTTCACGTTGCCCAATTTCTTGATCGGGCTGATAATTGACATAATCGATGCAAAAAATAAGGCAAAAACGCCGAAGGAAAGTTCCGCCGTCATCAACTTTTTACCAAACCAAACGATCAGCAAGGCCCCGAAGACGGACCCGATGACCTCGGTCAGCGGGGAGAGGACGATCATCCGCTTCACCGACTTCATTTTAAGCTTGTAATAGGCGTGGTTTTCCCCCTTAAACCGCCCCACTTCGTATTGCTCGGTCCCGAAGGCCTTGACCAGCTGAATGCCGGAAATCGTTTCCAGCAAATGGGAATTGATGTCCGCCATTTTTTCCTGAATGCCGCGTGAAATCTTCTTCAATTTCCTGCCGATGCTGTTCATGGGAATGCCGATCAGCGGGAATAAAACAAAAATCAAGATAGCGGCCGCGGAATCGATGAAGAAGGCCATGATGATCCAGAAAATAATCGTAAACGTCTGCCGGAACAGATCGATGAGCCCGTAGGAAACGGCGTTTTCAATAACGTTGACGTCGTGGGTAATGCGCGAAACCAATTCGCCGGTGCGTTTTTTGCTGAAATAATCCAGGGATAAGGACTGGATTTTGTTATACAATAAATAGCGGATATCCCTCATGACCCGCTGGGAGACGTCGCTCATCATGTACTGATACCCGAAAACGAGTAAATTTTTAAACAAGATCAGCCCGGTAAAAATCAGCGACAATTGGACCAGCAAGGAAATGGTTGGCTCCACCGCATTGAGCCGGCTGATCACCCCTTCGATGAACCCCGGCAGTTTATTCGGAACGGCAATGTCCTTGTTATTGAAAACCACGTCCACCATCGGCACAATCATTGTAAATTGGAAGACTTCGAAGAAGCTGGCCACGAACATGATCACGACCGAAAGAACGAATAACTTCTCGTGGCCCTTGAGAAACTGCAGCATTTTGAGGTAATTTTTCATAAACGGGGGATACTAGCATACCGATTGACTTTTGTCGAGGGATTTGTTATTGTGGACATCTATAAAACGCTAAATTATTAGTATTAATAGTGCACATCATAAAAAATACAAGAATCCATGGCAAAAACCAGGATTGGAATCATCGGCATAGGCCACGTGGGCTCAAAACACCTGAAGGTTTACAGCGCTCTATCCAAAAAAGTCGATATCCTTGCGGCCTGTGACCTCAAAGAGGAGCGCACCATAAAGATGGCGGACCATTATCGCGTCCCCTTTTTCAAGGATTACCGGGATTTGCTTGGCCGGGTCGATGCGGTCAATATCTGCACCCCCACCAGTTCCCACAGCGAGATTGCCCAATTCTTTCTGCATAACGGCGTGCATACCTTCATCGAAAAACCGATCGCCGCGACCGTCCGGGAAGCGGACGAGCTGATTGCCCTTGCCGCCAAGAACAATTTAAAACTCCAGGTCGGCCACATCGAGCGCTTCAACGCGGCATTTGAATCGATCAAGCATTTCACCCGCAACCCCCTCTTCATCGAATGCCACCGCTTGAACCACTTCCCTAACCGCTCTCTGGACATCGGGGTCGTCATGGACCTGATGATTCATGATATCGACATCATTCTGGGCATTATCCCGTCCGCGATCCGCGACATTCAGGCCGTTGGCGTTAATGTCCTGACCCCCTTAGAGGATATTGCCAGCGTGCGCCTCACGTTCGAGAACGGCTGCGTGTGCAACCTGACCGCCAGCCGCGTGTCCGAAGAAGTCATGCGCAAGATCAGAATCTTTCAAAAGGACACCTACATTTCCCTGGATTACGTGAAACAGGAGGCCTTCATCTATAAGCGCCATCAAAACCAGATCCTCAAGCACGGCCTGCCGATCGAAAAGGAAGAACCCCTCAAAAAGGAATTGGAGCATTTCATCGATTGCGTTCAGCAGGACCGGATCCCCCTCATTTCGGGGACCGAAGGGCGGGAAGCCTTGTCCGTGGCCTTGGAGATCAGCGAAAAAATATGGAAAGTGCCCCAAACCATCTCGTCCTAGTCGCCGGCGAAGCGTCCGGCGACATGCACGCCGCCCACCTCGTTGATGCCATCAAAAAACTCGATCCTTCCGTTACATTCTCGGGCCTGGGGGGCCCAAAAATGAAGGCCAGCGGTGTTGAAATCTACCAGGACCTTGCCAGCCAGGCGGTGGTCGGTTTCTGGGAAGTCCTCACCCACTACCCTGAAATACGCCGGGCCTTTGAGCTCGTGCTTGAAAAGATCGATGCCGTCAAGCCTAAGGCCGTCCTCCTCGTCGATTTTCCAGGATTTAATCTGCGGCTTGCCAGGGAATTAAAAAGGCGGAATATCCGGGTCATATATTACATCAGCCCGCAGGTGTGGGCCTGGAAGGAAGAGCGCGTGCATTTCATAAAAAAACACGTGGATAAAATGCTGGTCCTCTTTAAATTCGAGAAAGAATTCTATGCCAAGCACGGCATCAATGTCGAATTTGTCGGGCACCCCCTGGTGGACACGTTAAACATCACCTGCCCGAAGGATATTTTCTTGGAAAACTACAGCCTCCCCGCCGACCATTTGACCATCGGCCTGCTCCCCGGCTCGCGTGTTAAGGAAATCGAAACCCTTCTGCCGGTCATGGTCCATGCCGCCGAAATACTCCACCGCAAAATCCGTCCCATCCAATTCCTCGTCATGCAGGCGCCGACCATCAGAAGGCCTCTGCTTGAATTTCACCTCCGTGACAGCCCCATCACCCACCGCATCGTGGAAGAGGATATTTACGACGGCATCAATGCCTGCGACTTCTGCCTGGTCGCCTCGGGAACCGCGACGCTGGAAACCGCCCTGTTGCAGAGGCCGATGATTGTGGTCTACAAGACGCATTTGCTAACCTGGTTATTGGCGAAATGCTACATCAAGATATCCGATATTGGACTGGTGAATATCGTGGCGGGAAGGCGCATCGTCCCGGAATGCGTGCAATTTGAGGCCAATGGACAGACCATCGCCGAGGAGGCCCAAAAAATCCTTTCCGATGAATTTACCATGACCCGGATCAAGAAAGAATTAAGAAGCGTTAAAGAAGCCTTGGGCGAGAGCGGGGCAAGCCACCGCGCGGCCGTTGAAGTCTTAAAATTACTGCACCGCCTTTAAAAGGCCCGGTTAAATCTTCTCCAAGCCCTGCGAATCAATCCAGCCGATTTTTCCATCGCTGCGCTGAACCTTGCTCCATGCCCCTTCCGTTTTCAGGACTTTGACAATCATGCCTTCGGACAATTTATAATGCGCGGTTGAGTCCGCGCGGGGCTCAAAATAAGACTCCGCATCATCCATGATAACCGCTATGTCCCTTTCAAACGTAATTTTGCCCAAAAGGCCGGCCGTGAAAACCGCAAAAACAAGGAACAGACTCGCCAAAATTCTCCGGGTCCGCTGCGCCGACCACCCGAAATACATTGCCAAAAGGGATATGACCCCCATCGCTAATACCAGGCCCAGCAAAATCATGACCATTTCATCGAGCGTGTAAAATTGCGTGAAGCGCTTAAATGTTTTCTGGGCAATGCCCCGGCCTTCCCCTTCAGCGCCGTAAAACTTTATCTGTGACTGGATATATTGCCAGTTGAACTTCAAATCGCTGTCACGGGGGATAAATTTTTTTGCCCGCTCATAATTCAAGGCGGCCTTGCCGAGCTGGCCTTTCTTGAAATAACTGTTTCCAAAATTGTAATACAACGGCCCGCTCACCCTGCCCCCCTGAAGAATTTCCGTGTACAGACTGATGGCCGCGTCATATCGGCCATCCTTATACGCCATGCCGGCAGCCACAAACTTGGACAACGCTTCATCGGTGGTGAGCTGGCACCGGCCGGCGCCGGCCGCGAGGATCGTCAATCCCAAAGTCAATAGGATCATCTTCCGGAATTTCACTTTAAATGCCTCTCTAAATGGTCGATGCTGCTGGCAAGCAGCTGATACGTGTTGCGCATGCGCGGCTCATCAATCTGCGCCAAAGCATAGCGAATCATGTCGCATTCCTCAAAAACCGTTTTGATGTCCGAAATAATCTTTGCTTCAATGTTTCTGGACTGTAAAGCTGCTTGAATGGTTTCGAACATCACAGCCCCGGAGGGAAGATGCAGCTTATTGCCTAAATATTGCTGAAGCGTTTTAAAAACGGTGTCGTAAAACTCCCCCTTCTTTCCGGCGGCAATCATTTTCTTGGCCTTTTCCAGGCCCTGTTTGGCCTGCCGAGGCGCCTGCAACCGCCGGGCATAGACGATGTCCGTTTTAATCCGGTGCGTCCGCCTAAAATACATAAATACTCCAATCCATCCCAGCACGATACCGGCGATTAATCCAGCCAGCAGCCGGCTGTTATAAAAGAGCTTCCCGCGCAGCCGTAATTCACCGGGGCTCATCTTGATAAAGACGATATCCTCCCCCAGCGTTTCCGGCAAGACATTCCGCTCCCCCGCCTCCAGGCCGACGACTTTAAATTCCTCGCCCTCCTCGAGTTTCCTGACTTGGACGGGAAACGGCCCCTTTGTGATGGTCTGGTACTGCTTCAGTTCATGGTCAAAATAGGAAAAATGCAACGCGGGGACTTCCGTGATGGTCTCCGACTGCGGAATAATGACCTGCTCGCTTTTCTTGACCGTGTCCTTTTCAAATATCTGCGAGTCGTACAGCTTGAACCCGGCTTCGAGAGAAAACTTCGGCATTTCAATGGCGGCCAGATTCCCTTGCCCAATAATGGTCATCCGCAGCGTGATGGGGTCGCCGACCTTGACCTCGGCCGGGGAAACCGAAATGTTAAAATCGTACCGCCCGACGGCCCCTGAAAAATCGGCCGGTTTTCCTTCCTCCGGAAGCGGCAGGACGTTGACGGTCACTGGCTCGGACTCCAAATCCATCGGCCTGGTCTGCTGCCTGTTGAAGAAGGCGTTGAAAAAATCATCCTCAAAAGGGCTTCCCCGGATACCCTGACCACCTGAGGAGGTATTGACAACGATATTAACCTGCAATTTGACCGGGCCGAGCTTGAGCTCGCCCGCCCGCGTCGGATAAATCGTATTATCAAATTCAACGATATTATAGCGCAGACCGTTGATGATCTGCTGGTACTGCTGCGGCTGTTTGAAGTCCCCCATGGCGAATCCGATGCCGTCCAGCCGCGGGTACTGGACATTCCGGGCCAGGGGCCCTCCGTCAAAAAGTATAATCTTGATGGGCAGCGGCTCATTAAGATAAACTTCACTTTTTGGGACTTTTAAAACGACATAAAGCTGCTCTTCAATGGTGGCCGGTTGCTGGGATGGCGACGCACCGGGCGTGCCGGCCGCAACGACCTCAATGTAGATCGGATTTAGGGTAAATGTTTTCCCGGCAACAACGATATTGATCTGCGGGATCTCAAGCTGCCCCTCTTTCAAGGGGAACAGGGAATAGATGAAGGATTTAGAAATCGATTGTTGTCCATTGATAAACGACATGCGCGTCGTAGGCCCAACATACTGCACATCAAACCCCTCCATGGCCGGTAACTGAACAGGCGCCACGTTCCCCTCTCCCTCCACCGTAATCGTAAGCTGGACGGCAGTTCCTAAAGTGACCTTGCGTGAGCTTAGCTCAGCCTGCACGCTGATTTCTTGGGAAAAAACAACCGCCGATAAAAGACAAAAACAGACCGTCACCAAAGCTACGACCAAGCACAGTCTTGACTTTTTATGATCAGCTTTCACGGCTACTACCAATCCTTGGTCACAGGACGGCTGTCCTGTATTTTTTGATGTAGATTAAGCAATCCCTGCGGCTCTTCGGTCTGTTGATAGTTTTCCAAAAGCATTTGGGCCTCTTCCTGGGTCAGCTCCTGGGCATTTGCCTGTGTTTGACCGTTTGCATCTTTCCGCTGTTCTTGCCTCTCCCCTGAAGATTGCGAGGCGCTTTGTTCCTGCTGACTCCCTTTATTCTCCGGATGTTCCTGCTGGCCTTGCTGCTGCTCATTCTGTTGCTGCTGGGATTGTTCCTGCTGTTCCCTCTGCCCTTGATCCTGCTGCGGCTTCTGTTCCCCGCCTTGTTGCTGCTTTTGGTCTTGTGAGTCGCCGGAATCCTGTTTTTGATCGTTCTTCTGCTGTTGTTGCTGATTTTGCATCATTTCCTTCAACCGCTTCAACTCTTTTTCAACAAAGGCATAATTATTCAGCGTATCCCCATCTTTCCGGTCAATCTCCAATGCCCGCTCATATTGATTGAGAGATTTCTCCAGGGAGGTTACCGCCTGTTCCACAGCTGCCTGCTCCTTTGCCCGACCAATCTGATACAGAGTGTTTCCGGAATTATAGTAGGCCTTTTCCTTCAGCCGGGCATCTTCGCTTAATAATGCCTTCTGGAAATGGTCTAAGGCCTGATCATACTCCCGCTCTTTATACAATGCCGCGCCCAAATTGAAATTGATGATATCAGATTCCGGGTTTTTTGTTAACGCCTCCATATATTTTTCCTTTGAGGCCTCAAAATCCCCCTGCTCATACAGCCGGTTCCCCTGTTTGATATGCGTTTGGGGTGAGGCGGCCAGGCTATCATGGGCTGGAAACCAAAGAAAAACTCCGGCCCAAAATGCCGCTAGGAAGACTCTAGTTTTTTCCGTCTGGACATGCATGTCTCGAAAACCAAAAGGATAACGGCAATCCCCAAGGGAAACTGAAACCGTTCATAATATTTTTTTTCCATTTTGGCCGTGATTTCGCGCTTTTCAAACGAGGACAACTCGCGTTCATAAATAAGGTCGAGCCCGAATTGGCTGCCGCTGGCTTTGACATAAATCCCGCTGGTGATCAAAGCAATCTGCTTGAGCAATCCCTCGTTGAGGCGCGATTTCACAAAGTTCCCCGCGCTGTCCTTTAGAAAGAAGATTTCTCCGGACGGACCGCGCATCTGGATCAATTCCCCTTCAGCGCTGCCGATGCCTACCGTATAAACCTTGATTCCTTTTTCCTTCGCTTTTTCGGCGGCCGCGATGGGATTGCCCTCCAGATTATCCCCATCGGTAATCACGATGATGGCTTTGTGCTTGCTGGAAACGTCATCATGGCCGCTGATGGCACGCGTCAGCGCTTCTTCAATATCGGTGCCTCCCCTCGGGATGATATCAACGCTGAGGTCATTTAAACTTATGAGAAAACCCCCGTAATCGACCGTTAGCGGGCAGATTAAAAACGAGCTTCCGGCAAAAGCGATGAGCCCGATCCGGTCACCTCCTAATTTTTTAAGCAAGTCCTGAACGGCGAATTTCGTGCGCTCCAGCCGGTTGGGTTTGACATCCTGGGCGAGCATGCTTTTGGATGTATCGATCACGATCATGATGTCGATCCCCTGGCGCTTGACTTCCTGCCATCGGAACCCCCATTGGGGCCGGATCAATGCCAAGACCGCAAAAAACGCCGCCAGAATCAGAAGCGTGTTTTTCTGCTTGGCTTTCTTAGGGCAAAATCCGGCAGCTATTTCGCTCACCAGCTGTTCTTGCGCAAAACACCTCATAAACTTCTGCCTGCGGTTGTACCCCCACGCCAACAAAAGACCGAGGGCCATCACCGCCCATAACCACATCAACATGTCCAGTCTGGCAAAGTGCATTTTACGGGATCCCTAAAAAAAACGTGTTCGCCAATACCGTTTCGGTTGTCAACACCATCAGCGCGGCAATCAAGAAATACCCGAACAGCTCTCTGTATTCCCGAAATCCGTGCTCATCGATTTTCACTTTTTCCAATTTATCGATCTCACCGTAGATTTCGCGCAATGATTCCGCGTCAGTGGCGCGAAAATATTTTCCCCCGGTAATATCGGCCACTTCCCGGAGCATCTTTTCGTCCAATTTGATCACGGCCCTCTGATAAACCTTGCGCCCCCACATATCGGTTGCCGGAAACGGGACTTCCCCCTCCGACCCCGCCCCAATCGTATAAATCTTAATCCCGTAGGCCTCGGCCACGCGCGCCGCGTCCAAAGGGTCCGTTTTTCCTGAGTTATTGATGCCGTCGGTCAGTAAAATAACGACCTTGCTCTTCGCGTCACTCTCTCTCAACCGCGCCACGGAAGAGACAATGGCCGAGCCCACCGCCGTCCCGTCCTCCATCATCCCCAATTCTACGCGCTCCAAATTTGTCAGAAGCCAATCATGGTCTGTCGTCAGCGGGCTCACGGTGTAGGCGAGTTTGGCAAACGCCACCAGCCCCAGGCGGTCGTCTTTACGCTCGGCCACAAACTCTTCAACAACCTTTTTGACAATTGCCAGCCGGTTAACCCGCTGATTATTCATCACGAAATCCTCCGCCGCCATGCTGCCGGAAGAGTCGATCGCGAGCACGATGTCAATACCCTCCGTCTTGTGGACCGTTTCTTCCAGCACCGATCTCGGACCTGCCAGGGCGATAAAAAAAAGCATAAGCGACAGGAGGCGCAAAATATACGGCACTTTCCGGAAGCGCACCTTCCATGTCGGCTTGACGGATTCTGCGATATCCGTTGAGGAGAAACGGAAGACCGTGACACCCTGCCTATTCTTCGCAAGGATAACCAAGCCCAATACGAGGGGGGCTATCAAAATAACCCAGGGATCTTTAAATATCATAATCCGGCGAAATCAACTGCTGGTTGCTGAACTTTGGACAATTTGCTTTTCTTTCGTTTCATCAACAAGCTGTCTGGCAAAACTAAAACTTTCCAGGGCCTCAGCGGCGTGCGGCACATGTTTGGCAAATTTTACGATATCACAGGAATTGAGAAAGTTCTTAAGAGTACTTTTTTGGCCCGCCGTAAGGTCCCGTGACGCCTCAAGCGACCACAAAAATTCTTCCGTGGTCATTTCCGGAGCCCGCACGTCAAATCGCCGCTCAAAATACCGGCGGATAATATCCGACAAGGACGAATAAAATTCCTTGAACATCCCCCGCTCCACCAGCCCTTCCTTTTCCAGCTGATTCAACTCGTCAAAAGCAATTTCCCACGGCGTCCGCGAATCGATAGGCGCGGGCAGAGATTTTGGGAGGGCGCGTTTCAACTTTCGGTAAAGGAATATCCCCGCGGCGGCAAGCGCCAATGCGAAGACGATAATGATAAGGAATAAATCGGCCGGATAACTCACGGGCCCCTGAATGTCCCTTAACGCGTCTGCCGTAGCGGCGGGCATAGTATCCTGATCCTGGGCATGCACGCTGCGGCCGGGTCCCGTGAAGACAACCAAAAAATAAAACCATGAAATCAGACGTTTCATCACAGGTGACTATCTCCGCCGGCGGCGTTTCAGGAAAAACTTCACGATGGCATCGGTATAGGGCACACCGGTGGAAATATCGATAAAATCAACGCCGACCGCGCGGAAAAACCTTTCCCGGCGCTTGAGGCGGCTGATGTTGTCCTGGTTATACTGGCGGCGCAAAGCGGCATTCGTCGAATCGACCATCAGCTGCTTCCCGGTCTCCGCGTCTTCCAAAACAACCAACCCGCACTCGGGAAGCTGCATTTCCCGCTGATCGTTGAGCGTGATGGCGATGATGTCGTGGCGTTTGTTCGCAATCGACAGGGACTTTTTCAGCTCCTCCCCCTTGCGTGTTAGACCATTGCTGTTGTGGGCACCTTCCGCTACGTTCAAGGTCATCGCGTCGGGCGGAAAAAAATCAGAAATCACAAAAGCGATTGATTTGCGCGACGCGACTTTGTTCAAATACTCCAGGGCCTGCGGGATGTCCGTTGAACGGCCTTCGGGCTTGAAATAGAGGACTTCCCGGATGACGTGGAGGACATGGCTCAACCCTTTGCGCGGCGGCACAAACTTCTCAATCTTGTCCGTAAAGATGATCAGGCCGACTTTATCGTTATTGCGGATCGCCGAAAATGCGAGGACGGCGGCGACTTCCGCCGCCAGCTGGCTCTTGAGCATATTGACCGAAGCGAAGCGGCAGGAGAGGGAAACATCCACCATGATCATCACGGTCAATTCCCGCTCTTCAACGAATTTTTTGATATGCGGCTTTCCCGTGCGCGCGGTGACGTTCCAGTCGATGGTGCGCACGTCGTCACCGGGCTGATACTCGCGCA
Source organism: Omnitrophica WOR_2 bacterium RIFCSPHIGHO2_02_FULL_52_10 (assembly GCA_001805655.1). Lineage (GTDB taxonomy): Bacteria > Omnitrophota > Gorgyraeia > Zapsychrales > Zapsychraceae > 2-02-FULL-52-10. Next base: position 12,210 of record MHGR01000042.1, on the reverse strand, counting down.
CCTCCTCAAATTCAATCCCCTGCCCCTTGAACACGCTGTGGTACTGGCCGGCAAAGACGTCCGTCACCAGCCGATTCGTCGAAATCTCAATCCGTTTGATTTTTTTGAAAAGATCCTTTGGGATCATGGCATTATATGCTCAATCATTAAGGCACTTCAATCTCATCAAAAATCCTTTTGATGAGATCCTCAGAGGTCTTTTCCTCGGCCTCGGCCTCGTAGCTGACAATAACACGGTGGCGCAGCACATCCATGCCGATGGACTTGATGTCCTGCGGCGTCACATAGCCCCTGCCCTGCACAAAGGCGTAGGCCTTGGCCGCCACCGTCAGAAAAATCGTTGCCCGCGGGGAGGCCCCGTACTGGATGAGGCCGTTGAGGTCCGCCATGCCGTAGGTTTGCGGATGGCGCGTCGCATCCACAATATTCACGATGTACCGCTCAATCTTCTCATCAATGTAAATCTCATCCACAATGCCGCGGGCATGCAGGAGATCCTTGGGGGTAATGACCTGCTGGACATGAATCTGCTTATTGGTAAAGGACATCCGCTTTAAAATCTCGTGCTCCTCCTCCTTCAGCGGATAATGCACTTTGACCTTTAACATAAACCGGTCCACCTGCGCCTCCGGCAGAGGATATGTCCCTTCCTGTTCGATGGGATTCTGTGTCGCCAGCACAAGAAAGGGGTCTTCCAGTTTTAAAGTTGTATCCCCGATGGTCACCTGCCGCTCCTGCATGGCCTCCAGCAAAGCGCTCTGAACCTTTGCCGGCGCGCGGTTGATTTCATCCGCCAAAATGATATTGGCAAAAATCGGTCCGGTCTTGACCTTGAAATCTCCCGTGCGCTGGTCGTAAATCAACGTCCCCGTCAAATCCGCCGGGAGCATGTCCGGCGTGAATTGCAGGCGCTGGAATTTGGCCTGTATGGTACCGGCGAGGGTTTTGACCGCCATTGTCTTTGCCAAGCCGGGCACCCCTTCCAGCAGAACATGCCCATTCGACAAAAGGCCGATCATCAGCCGCTCGAGCAAATGCTTTTGGCCGACAATCACCTTCTGCATTTCCTTCATAACCGCATCGACAAACCCGCTTTCTTTTTTGACTTTTTCATTAATCAAAGTAATATTCTGTTCCATCATGTGCCGGTCCTCCTAGATTATGTGGATATTTATGACTTGTCTTCTAATTAATACTGATATTAATTATAATTCAGATTAATTAAAAAACACATCAATACGTTCGATTTTTCGATCGCGGATTTCCTGCGCGTATGGCGCGGTTATGATTCCTGAAGGAATGATCGTGGAATTATGCTTGTGCGGATAGTGCAGATGGATTTCCTTGATGACAGGCTGCCCTTCACCGAACGTATTCTTGCGGCGGGGATTGTGATACACGACCAGCGTTGAGGCAAAAAGATTGAAGGCGTAAATATTTTTCGGCAGCTCAATAGTCTTTAATTTACCGTTTAAGTCCATGAATTCAACGTTTGAGCTTTGGGACGTGAACAACCACCCGGCCAATATCGGGCGCAGCACGAACTGCAGCTGACCGCGGGAATCCAGAGAAAACGGGAGCGGCCCCATGTTCATCAGCAGCCACATGTGCATGAATTCCGCCGTGCTTCCGGACAACCGGGCCACAAAACCCTGCCCATGCAGGGTGGGGTCCTCGTGAACACTGCTGACCAAAAAGGAGGAATTCTCCAGGATGCTGCGGCCATACTGCTCAGCATTGAGAAAGGGAATGAGCACGGACCTGAAATTTTCATAAAATTCTTCGTACAAACCGCTGCGCAACAACTCCAGGATGAATTTATACTCCATGTGCAGCCAAATCGACTCGTTTTCCAGCCACCCCGGGGGAAAAATCCGCGCGCGCCCGACCTCCTGCGACGCGCCGGTCAAATCGGCGCAGACCTTATACATTTTCAATGCCCTGTCGTAAAGCCCGCTTTTGCGCACCTGCGCATAAAGTTTGCGCGCCCCCTCCGGCACCGGATCGATGCGCAGGGCATGGACATACCCTTCTAAAAACAACGGCAGGGAATGTTTTTTGAACTTGAGCGGCTTGATATGTTTGACCGGCGGTACGGCATCCTTGCCTCTGTCGATTTCCTCATGTTCGACCACCTCATGATAAAAATAAGTCTCCAGATAACCCTGTCCGTTGCGGGCCGCCTCCGCTCCCCTTTCGCAACGGTCAATGACAAGCTTCAGGAAATTCTTGATGTCCGCCATGCGGACATCCGTTTCTTTCCCGTCGATTCCCTCACGGATAAATGCGCGGTAATGCTCTTTAAGGTCGTTGGCCTTCTGCCAGTAGGCGTGCGCGTCCGATTCCAGGGAAAGAACATGCGTCAGGCCGGAAATGAAGTTCGCCAGCTCCTCGAACACCGCCACGGTTTGATGATTCGGCAGATCAAGCGTTTGCATGGCCTGCTGCAAAAACTGACTTAACCGCAGCAGCTCAAACGTCTCGGAAACGGAGGAGCCTAAAAGGCCTGGCAGCCCGTTGAACGCATCGAACCAGTTGGGTTTATCCGCCTCCATTTCAATGCCGATGCCGCTGGGGTCCAATGAGGCCGCTTTATTGGCGATCAGACAAAGCAGTTTGCAGATCAAGTTTGTCCGGTATGCCTCCCCCTGCCCGTGCTTAGTTCTCAATTGATTCCCTTTGATCAAAGTTTGCTTGTCCACGGAACGGTACTGCCGCACGCCGCGGGCCGTCAGAATATAGCGCTGCTCCCGGGGCAGCACGTGATGGCTGTTATGAAAGAAATAGAATGAGTTGGCCTTCAGCAGCAACCGCCGCAGGTCATCAGGATAAACGGATAAATAGCTTTCGATCAAATCCAGGTTGTACGTCCAGTGGTCGGTCCAGAATCCCTCGCCTTCATCCGCGAGCTCCATTTTCTGGCAGGTTTCCAAAACCCTGCCAAGAAAAACTTTTGCGGGGACCTTTAATTTCAGACCCTGATTGGCGATAAATTGCAGCAAATCCCCGGGCATGAACGCCTCTTTCACCAGCTCCCCGACCACGGCTCTATCCCCCTCCTCCAAACATGCCGCGAGGGCCTGACCAAGTTTTTTTTGGTCCTTCGGCAGAAAGGCGGCGCCCTTGACCACCAGCGGATTATAACCGTCCGCTTGGCTCAAATTGAGAAAAGTAATCAAATGGCTGCTGCGGACATCCTCATTAAACCACACATCATTGCGGCGGTTCTGGTTGACATCCCGGTAATTCCCGTTTCCCTGGGAAAAAAACGTGGGCTTCACCACAAAATGATTGTAATCGCGCTCAAGGTCGCCGTGTTTGCGGCTGAACACATTGAAGGCCACGATGCCTTCGCCTGTCTTAAGAGACACCGGCAAACCGCCGCGCATGATATTGTCGAGAAACGTTTGCGACGCATACAGGTCAAATTCAGCGGATGAGCTTTTCGTGAGGGCGTATCTTCTGAGACCATCAATAATCGCTTTGTTTTCTTCCGCTTTGCGCCGCACAAAGTCCCGCTGCACGGCCTGCCTGACAATCTTATTGAGCCGCGTTACGTTATGGGCATAGCCGAAAAATGACGCGAGGCCCTTTTCCTTTTTAGCCGGCAATGTAAACCGCGCGTGGCTCATGGCCGATGGCGTACGGTTACTCACCTGCTGCCGCTCAGGAAGTTTAAACGTTTCCTGACGGAATCGGGCCGGCGCGAGGAAGTCCTGCGCGCTGCCAAAAACACTCGCGGCCTCAACAATCGCGGGCAGCAAGGCGCCGCCTTTTGCCGCCGGGTCAAAACTGAAAAAGAAATTCCCCTCTTCGATGCCGGTCACCTCCGGCGTGTCAGCCACCTTGACTTTCAGCTGGTAAAACGGGGCGTTTTTGCTGAGATTGCGCACCCTGACCCAGGCCTCTACGGTCCGGGAGATATTTTTATTCAAGCTGTCGGTCAGACCATACGGCACAATGCCCGGAAGGCCGTCAACCAATTCAATATCATAGCTCTTTTTGCCGGTGTTCCGGATCGTAACACGGCGCACCAGCGCCGAATAATTCTCCCCGGGAAGAGTAAAATAATTCACTTCCGCTGCCAGCCCCAGATCATCATTATCCTCCCGGAGAGTCAGGTCATGCGCCGTGATGGTCATCGTTTGGCGCTTCTTGAAATCCGTCCCTTCCAAATGCGTCTGGAACGGCTCCCAATAAGCCGTTTTTGATCCTGCCTTTGCCTTGATGAATGTCCGGAAACCCTGGAGAGACGTTAAACGGTAAGCCTTGTTCGCGGGCTGGAATTCCATGATCGCCTTATCCTTGGACTCAACGCCGAAACTGGCGATGCACTGTCCGCGGTTCACATAGAAAGCCCACAGGGGGACGCCCCAAACCCCGGCGATGCCGGGGAAAAAACTGCTGAACGGCTTGCTTTGGTTGTAATCCTCAATCACAAAGCGGCCGTCGGACTCTAAACGGTATTTAGCGTGCGGCTTGAGCATGTCCGAAATCAGTACGGGTTTTTGGCCTCGCGGAAAAGATTGTAATAGCCCGAGAGTTTAATCCACAGATAATCATTACGGTCGTCCCGGTCCCCGAAGCGGACCCGCTTAAGCTCAAAGACATCCCTGTTCAAACGGTCATAGCCGCGGTTGGTGGCGGCAGCGCCCTGATACCCCGCCTCCTTGACCAGCCGTTTGATCTCCTCACTGAAGCCACCGATGGGATAGGAAAAATACTCCGCGGGAACGCCCACGTTTTGCTCGATGGCGTGTTTGCTGCCGAAAATCTCGTCTCTCTGCTCGGCCGGCGGGAGGTCCGGTAAGTAAGAATGCCGGCGGGTGTGGCTGCCGATCGTGATGCCGTTGCCGGCCATTTCTTTAATTTGATCCCACGTCAGATAACCATCGGTGTTCATCAGATCCGTCGGCACAAAAATAATCGCCGGATAACCATATTTCCTGAGGATCCCGTAGGCATGCTCGTAATTATCGGCGTAGCCGTCATCAAAAGTAATCACGACGCTCTTGCGCGGGAAGGCTTGCCCGGTTTTGGTCAATTGCACCAGCTGCGCAAAACTCAGAACGCGAAATCCGTGATTTTTCAGATAGGCCATGTGCCGCTCAAAAAGCTCCGGCCTGACCGTATTCGCCCTGTATTCATCCGTGTCAGCGACATTGTGATACATCATGATGGGAACCGTATACTGGCCATACAGCCAACTCGCGAACACGACCAAGACGGCAATGAAAAGAACAATCGCGAGCTTAAGAGATCTCTTTATCCGTGCCATAAGTCCTTATAACTGCGCCAGGGCTTTTTTGACCAGCTCGCTCACCAACTTGTTATCCGCCCGGCCCTGGACTTTCTCCGTCATAACCTTCATGACCTTGCCCATATCCTTCATGGAAACCGCCTGCGCCGCCTTGATCGATTCAGCCACCAGGCCCTTCAATTCCTGTTCCGACATTTCTTGGGGTAAATACTCTTTGAGCACCGCCATTTCCGCCGCTTCTTTATCCGCCAGGTCTTTGCGCCCCCCTTGTTCGTACTGCGCGACCGACTCCTGGCGCTGCTTGACCTGTTTCTTGATAACCGTAATAATGTCCGGATCTCCGAGTTTGTCTTGCTTTTTCTCGATAAGGACATTCTTGATCTGGGCTCTGAGGAAACTCAGCGTTGAGGATCTTAAGCTGTCCCTGCTTTTCATGGCGGCGATATAGTCCTTTTGGATGCGGTCTTCGAGCATGGCCCCTCCCTGTTTTTGCACTCACGCG
>MHGR01000042.1:0-6417 GCA_001805655.1 Omnitrophica WOR_2 bacterium RIFCSPHIGHO2_02_FULL_52_10 | reverse complement strand
TACTGCCACCGCACCACCGAGCTGTGAAAGATGCACTGGTTCCATTACTAATGCGGTGGTCTGTAAATGGTTCTATACTAATTGTTTTGTGCCGGGATTTCAATCCTTTTATAATCTCAATTTGGCTCTTGCGCACGTTAAAATAATCCGCTAAAACTCCGATTAGAGCACGGTTGGCCTTGCCGTCCGCCGCGGGTGCCGTTAAACAGACTTTCCATAGGTTTCCTTCCTTTTTGACGGAATCCCTTTTCGCTTTCGGCGCCACCTTCAGTTCGTACGTTACTTTCATGGCACTCACCCCCACGACCCGGGCGCACGCATCGCCCCCTAAGGCAAAATCATATCCAGATGGTTGGCCTTCAGCCATTGCCGGCGCTGCCTGAAATCCGGCATCACCTTTTCCACTTTCTTCCAAAATCGTTTTGAGTGATTGGGGATGGCCAAGTGGCAAAGCTCATGGACCACCACATAATCCACCACGCGCAGCGGGGAAAGGATGACCTGCCAATTCAGGCTGATTGTTTGCGTCTTAAAGTCACAGCAGCCCCAAATCCGCTTCTGTGTTCGGACGGTGATCTTTTTCGGTTCGGCGCCGATCAAGCGCGCGTAATGAAAAATCCTCCCCCCTAATATCTCCTGCGCCTGCGCACGGTACCACTGAAGAATTTTTTCTTTCACATGCGCCCGCCTGACCTCCGACGTACAACCCATCGGGACGAACACGCTCCACCCCTGCCCTGGATCAAAGGACACGCGGCCGCGTTTTATATCCCGCTCCACAACATTGATTTTGTATTTTTCCCCCAAAAACAAAAAATCATGCCCGTCGTTAAAATCCCTTCGAGCCAATATATCCCGGCATTTTCTTGCCTCTTGCACCTTGCCGCAAATCCAATCAGCTTTTTCAATAAGGAAGCGGGCAATCCCCTGGTCGGCCATGTTGAACGGCGCGGCCACGCTCACCCGCGCGTCTTCATCCACGGTGATCGTTAACGTCCGCCGGCCCGTGGAGCGCGTCAGCACAAGGGGAACGCGCCCCTCTTTCGTTTCAACAAAACATTCCCTTTTGATGACACGCTTTGGACGCCTGAATCTTTTCATAGAATCGGTTTGATTATAGTATAGGCTCGACCATTAGCCGCGAATGATTCACTGAAGGAGGGAAAATAAAGCGGATGGAACCTTTTTATCTTACTCAACAAATTGTATATCGATCGCCACATCCGGTTTGGCTTGCGTTTTGCCGATGTTTGGCAAATTACCTATGGTCAAGCTCCGGAATTGGGCATCGTCAACCCAGACACGTTCCCCGTCACGCGTAATAAATCCATTGTTTCCCAGTTGCAGTCTCTGGTTTTCTATGAGAGAGATGGTCGCGTCCCTGGCGGCGCGCTCTTCCTGCAGCAAACGCCGCATTTCGGACTTGATGGACGTCACTTGGACTTTGTACTCCGCCAAAAGGGAACTGGCCTCTTCGATGGTGTCAATGCTCCCGTCTCCCAAAGACTGGCCGACCGCCACGCGCTGCGGTTGTTGTTGGGCCGCCGGGGCATTACCTTGATAAGCCTGCAACTGAGCGGCAATGGCCACATTGCGGTCATTGGCCTCAATGAGCATGGTTTCCGTCTGGGCCAGAAGCGCCTTGGTGGCCTCAAGTTCCTGGGAGAAAAGATTGATGGCCGCCTTGTCCTCCTGAATCAACCGGCTGGCAATGACCAGCTTTTCGGAGGCGTCGGCCAATTTAATCTCGTTGCCGCGGTAGAGGTTAAGAACACTTTGGGAAAGCAGGGCCTGCCGGTTTGACGAGCTGATGGACTCTTCATTCGCCTTAATGATATCATTATAAATAATTGTACTAAAAACGATGATATAACCGATTAAGCCCACAAATACGGCACACAACGCCAGCCCAGCAACCGCCGTGATGCGGCGCTCCTTGACAAATTGGCGCACGCCGCTGGCCACCCGCAGGCGCATCCGCTGCAAGACCTTCTCATCGGCCTCAACAAACTTGATCCCGCAAAGATATTTATTTCTGGAAAATTTCTTGCGCGTATGCCAAACCAGGCGGCCGACTTGCGGTATGTAGGTGCTTTCTCCCTGGTCTGAATCAAAAGAGAAAATACACTCGTCCTTGAGATCAAAAGCCCGGTCTGTCTCAATGAGCATGCCGCCGGCGCTGATATTGCGGATTTTCGCAAGCCCGTGGCGCTGCTTATATTTGATCTGCCACGGCACTTGGGTGTTGTCTTTAATGCGCAGGTCTTTTCGGTCATCCTTCAGTAAAATATGGGCTCTATCCATGATCATTATCTAACCTATCCTCTTTTGCGCCCTTCATTAAAAAGAAAAAACAGCCTACCCAGGCTGTTTTCTACGCGGTTAATAAGCTTAACTTATTCATCATACATTGTTTAAAAGTATGCCGGCTACCCTAAGAATCGTGAAATATTAAACATAGTATATACGCGGGAAGTTATAAAAACAAGGAATTTTCCAACATTTAGATTCCACCAGAATTTTAAGTGCCTGGGCATCCTTTAGATAGGATTTATTGGAACACAGGCAGGATGTCCAGAATTTTTTCAATGACAGCCTCTTCTGGGCTCATTTCCTTCTGCTCCTGAACTGGCGGCTCTGAGGCGGGGGCCGGCTGGGCGGGTGGTTCTTCCTCGATATCCAGCGCTTTTTCCAGCACTTTGCGCAGTTCTTCCCTCCCTCGGTTTTGAATAATTGTTTTGCTGATATCCCCAACATCAGGATACATTGAAAATTCTATTAACGGCCCGCTATACGGCTTAAACGGTATATGAATCTGTCTGCGGTCATCCAAAAAATAGGACAACTCCGGCACGGCCTGAACCATGCTGCCGGACAGATCGGCCACGATATAAAGGTCCGCTTGTACCTCAACGTTCTGGAGAAAATCCATTTGCCCGCCAACCTTGACCATAAAACCATCGGCATTCAACTCTGCACGGTCAATCTGTAAGGCGCCGGCACGGATTCTCGCATCAACAGCCACGTCCCCCAAATCCGTATCTTTTTGCTTTAATTTCTCCTTATATTGATCGGGGAGATTTTGCTCAATCTTTTCGACCACATTGGGAATGAACGACAATCTGCTTAAAACTGTTTTTAATATATTCACACCCAGAATTTTGCCTGCTTTGAGCACGATCTTGCCGTCTCCGGTCAAATTAGATTCAATTTGCTTTGCTTCGAATCCCTCCCCCTTCCCTGTAAATTGTCCGTTGAAGCTCCCGGCGACTTTCGCGGGCATTTCCACATGGTCCGATATCTCGCTTAACTGAATATCGTTAATATTTAATTGGGCCGTGAATTTCTGTTCGCTCAAGTATTCAATGACACGCCCTTCTATTGCCACCGTCCCGGACGCAAGCGGCAGCTCAATCGTATTGATTTCAAAGTCGGAGTCCGTACACGTGAACCGCGCCTGGATATCCTCGATGGGGACAGGGAAATCCCTGAAAGTTAATTTACCGCCGTCCATCCGGCCTTCGGCAGCCAGCATAAGCAATCCTTCCCTCCCCATAACCATCTGACTGATTTCTAGCGCTAGCTTGCCTTCGATTTCATCCTTCACGTTTAACCGCTTGACCGAGGGAAAGGATTGGAATAACATGGAAAGCTCCAATTCCGATATGTCCGTCGAGATCTTCAAATCGTCAATCCGAACCTGCTCGTTGGCCTGGTTGAGCTGGACCAATCCGCTGACGTGGACATTCTTTCGCGTGCCCCAAAGCGACGCATTCGCCTGAACTGGGAACGGCTCATTGAGCGATAAGTTTGAAACTTGGACATCCAGCTGCGTCACCGGAATAATGTTCTCGGGGCTGACGGAACGGTCCGTAAAATTTAGGGTCCCATCCGTGATGCGGATGGAACGGATCAGAAGTTCTCCCACCGACATCGATATTTCCGCTTTTGGTTTTGAAGGCGCGGAATCCGTTTGCGGTGGAGTAGCCGTGCCCCTATTTTGTTGAGTCGTTGACGCCGGCTGCGCTTGGCCCCATTGCGGGATATTCAACGCCCCGTCGCTGTCGCGGATGATATTCACCTCCGGCGAATGCAATTCCACTTTTTGGATGTAAATTTTTCGGCTTAAAAGAAAGGGCAATACATCAATATTAATATGGGCCGCATCTATGGATAGCAGCTCTGCAGAGGAAAACGCCGGATGGTCCTTGACGGCCAGCCCCCGGATATCCAGGAAGATTCCCCGGCTAAAAGAAAAATTAACCGAAAAGCTCTTTAAGGAGACTTCCCTGTCAATGGACTTGCCGACCCCTTCCTGGATCTGCGTCTTAAACCGGTTGAGGTCGACTGTTTTGATAAAAATCAGCAGGCCGACCACCGTTAGGATACCCAGCACAATGATCATTGAAAAAATAATCTTAAAGGCCTTCATTTGGACTCCCGGATCATTGTTCCAACAGCTCCGCAAGTTTCCGGGGATGGGCCACCGGAAGTTTGCAGACGCGGTCTTCGCAGACATAAACCGTTGTCTGCGCCTGGACCGCCAGCTGGTTTTTGGTAAAAGGGGAAATTGCGTTTAGCTCATCGGCATCGCTTCCCGATGCCGGGCGCATCAGAACCACCTTGTTGGGCATAAACCGCCCGTAAATTTCTTTTATCATTTCCGGCAGACTGTCCTCTTTGCCTGACGCTGCGATGACGATCTCCCTGGATGGGCCCAGAGCAAAATCAAAAGCCGAAAGCATTTGGGCGTGGCTGCTGGGCTGCCTGGTCATTTGGCCGGCGAAAACATCAAAAAGAGCCCTTGCCATTTCTTCCCAATGATCGTTAAAGGTAACGTGGCCTATCCGCACCAGATCGAGCGCGGCAACCGAATTGCCGGAAGGGACGGCCCCATCGTAGGCCTCCTTTTGACGGAACAGGATTTCTTCCGCGTCACGGGCGGTAAAATAAAGCCCACCTCGTTCCGCGTCCCAAAAAAGTTTTACCATGTCGTCAGACAAGGTAATGCCCAGTTTAAGGTAGTCCAACTGAAAAGTCGCTTCGTATAAATCGAGCAAACCATGAATCAAAAAGGCATAATCTTCTATCGTCCCCAATATCCCGGCCTCCCCTTCGCGATAACGGTGCAGCAGCCGCCCGTCGCCCCTGATCATCGTCCTGCGGATAAACCGGGCGGACTGCTCCGCCGCCTTCTGGTAGCGCGGCTCGTTCAAGACCCGGGCCGCGAACGCAAGACTGGAAATCATCAGGCCGTTCCAGTCTGTCAGCACTTTATCGTCCAGATGCGGCCGCGGCCTGGACTTCCTCTGCGCAAACAATTTTATCTTGGATCGCTCCAGCGACTTTTTGATGTCCTCCGATCCTGTTTTAAATTGCGCGGCTGTTTCTTCGATGGTCTTCGCGGCAAAAATTATATTCTTTCCCGTAAATTCGCCGTGCGGATCCGCTAGCGCGTTGCCCTCAGGTTTGATGCCAAACCGATAGCCGAAAATCGCCGCGTCCTCCCGCCCGAGTATTTCTGAAATCTCATCATGGCGCCAAAGATAGAAGGCCCCCTCTTTTTTCTCATGCCGCGGGGAAGGATCGGCGGTTAGGCCCCCAGGCGCATCGGGATCAAGGCTATCAGCATCTTCCGCGGAATAGAACCCGCCTTGACCATGCGTCATGTCCCTCAAAACATAATCTAAAATTTCCCTGGCTACTTGCGCGTAAAACTCCTTTTTCGTGATCTGATAAGCTTCAAGATACGCGCGGGACAAAATCGCCTGGTCATAGAGCATTTTCTCGAAATGCGGGACCTGCCATTGTTGGTCGGTCGAATAGCGGTGGAATCCACCGCCCAGGTGATCATACATCCCGCCGTTGGCCATCTGCGTCAGGGTATGCTCCACCATCTCCAGGGCCTCGCTATTGCCGGTCCTCTTCCAATAACGCAATAAAAAGCAAAGGTTGTGGCCCGTCGGAAATTTAGGGGAACGGCCAAAGCCCCCATAACTCTGGTCATAAAGCTGCCGGTATTGCTCGAAGGCGGAATCCAGTATAGCCGGCGTCAATTCCTCCTCACCGGCATTGCGCGCAGCCTGTTCGTTCAAAATTTCCGTGAGCGAATCACTGGACTCGATCAATTCATTACGGCGGTTACCCCAGGCCTCATGAACCGAAGAGATGACATCAACCAGGCCGGGGGAACCCCATTTGGCCTGTGGGGGAAAATAGGTCCCGCCGAAAAATGGCTTTTTATCCTGGGTCAGCAGAACGGTCAGGGGCCAGCCGCCGCTGCCGGTCATAGTCATGACCGCGGACATGTAGATACTGTCGATATCCGGCCGCTCTTCGCGGTCGACCTTGACAGGAACGAAATTTTGATTGATCAGCGCGGCGATTTCAGGGTTCTCAAAGGATTCATGCTCCATC
>MHGR01000041.1 GCA_001805655.1 Omnitrophica WOR_2 bacterium RIFCSPHIGHO2_02_FULL_52_10 | reverse complement strand
AAGTAGCGTGGCCACCACGTGGCTTTACACCATCTCCCGCCCCTTAAAAACTACATGGGAACAAAGGGAAAAGATCGCGGAGTTGGCCCCATAGAAAGGATATTGTGCGCTGTAATGTGCGGGGTTGACATGATCAAAAGACATGCTATACTAACCTATGTTAGGTAGACCTTACATATGTTAGGTAAAGCTTATGTCTTATCCTTTTCAGATGAATGAGATTGTGGATTCGCCGTCAAAGCTAGCCATCTTGCGCGTCTTTGCGTCCCGGGAGGGCTTAAAAGCGACCGGACGCGAGGTCGCAAAGCTGGCCGGCTTTTCTGTGCCTTCCACGCACGCATCTTTAAAGGACCTGCATGCCCGTAATATCCTTGTTCGCGAGATCATCGGTAAACAGCATATTTATTCTTTGAACGAAGAAGACCGCATTGTTCAAAAGATCATCCGTCCGATGTTCGAGGCCGAGAATAATTACAAGCAGGAGATCCGCGATCTGCTTCTGGAAGAGATCAAGCGGGCCGGCATCAAAGGCGCGGTCGTTTCTTTGATCCTGTATGGAAGCGTTCAAAAGGAGACGGCCCGGAAGGAGAGCGATGTTGATGTGGCCGTGATTGTGGCCAAATCAACGGATGTCGATCGAGTATTCGAAATTTTTAATTCTGACATTGGGGATCGGTTCAGGTCCTTTTTCGGCGTCCCTCTGGATTTTTATGTGAAACCGGCGGAAGAATTCCGAAAGCGTCTTCAAAAGAACCTTCCGCCGGTTTCAACGCTCATGAAGTCCTATTCCGTTTTGTACGGTAAAGAACCTTTAGAGGTTTAGTTATGACAGCAGGGAAAAGGGAGGTCAGACAGGAAGACAAATCAACCGCGGCCGGGTATTTGAAGAAGGCCTCCGACAATTATGACCAAATGCTTGCGGCTTTTCACGCGTCCAATTGGAACGCGGCGGCCACACTGGCGGTGCAATGCGCTATTTCCTCAGCCGACGCGATCTGCGTTCATGAAAAAGGTGTCCGTTCAATCTCACAGGATCATCTGGATGTATGTGACCTTGTTGCGCGATTATCCATTAAAGGCGCTGACGAAAAAGCTAAACAGATACGTAAAGTCATTATCCGTAAGAATATGGTCCAGTATGAGAGCCGAAATGTCCGCAAGCCTGATGCCGAGGATATGGTAAAGGTCACGACCCGGGTTTATCAATGGGTCAGAGAAATGATGGGACAGTAAAGAGACCAATTCAATGGAGAAATGCGCCGCGGCCTATTCCCGGCTTTTCATTGAAATGGGGCTGTGATACAATACCCGCGTTTGTTCATCATCCCGCAAGACAAGAAAGGAAAGGACATGGTCAGCATCGAAGATTTTCAAAAGCTGGAATTCATCATCGCCCAGGTCAAGGAAGTGCGCGCGCACCCCAACGCCGACAGGCTGTATGTCGTTAAGGTAGATACCGGCAGCGGGGAGCGGCAGCTGGTCGCCGGGATACGCCCGTCTTACGCGCCCGAGCAATTGACCGGCAAACGTGTGGTTATTGTCAGCAATCTCCAGCCGGCGACGATCCGGGGGGAGGAGTCGCAGGGGATGATCCTGGCCGCCTCGGATGCAAACGGCCATTCGGTCCTCATGCCGGACAGGGACGTGGCCCTGGGCAGCCGGGTGAAATAGTGTTGGCCTTCCTGAGTTCGCGATGTCCTGATATTCGTTTACCAATGGATCATGCCTGTGATGCCTTCAGATAAAAATTACATTTCGAAAAGTTTGCCTTATTCCGGCAACGGCTTTGAGCTGTTGCAGTTATTGCGCCGGGAGCCGCATGTGTTTTTCCTCGACAGCAGCCAGACCGATTTCTGCCGCGGGCGGTATTCGTTCATCGGGTTCGACCCCTTTGCCGTGTTCACGCGCAAGGGCCCGGACACTTTAAGGCTTCTCAAAGAACAATTCCAAAGCTGCATTTATGACAGTCCTGCCGGATATAACGCCGCGTTCACTCCCCTGACGGCGGGGCTCGTCGGCTGCCTGAGCTACGACCACGGCCTGCATTTTGAGAAAATCCGTCTGCGCGCGGCCGATGACCTCCATCTGCCGGAGGGCCATTTCGGTTTTTATGACCGTATTATCACAATTGACCATTTTGAGCAGAAACTCCATGTCACGTCAACGGGCCTTCCCGAGCGCAACGGCGCTGTGCGGGAGGCAAGGGCGATGCGGCGGTTGGAAGAGGTCCTGGATAAAATCGGCCCGTTGCTCGGGGGGCTTAAGCAAGACGACGAATTTTTGGAAGGCGACGAAGACGCTCCCTTTCTGCCGGATTGCAATTTTCACAAGGGTCAATATATGAGCGCCGTGCGCAAGGCATTGGATTATATCCGCCGGGGGGATATTTACCAGGTCAATTTGTCGCAGCGGTTCCGCTATTGTCTTCCCGACAATGGGCCCGACCCGGTTCTGCTGTACAAGATGCTGCGCGACATATCCCCGGCTCCGTTCGGCGCGTATATGGATTGCGGCGGCTTTCAGCTGATCAGCAATTCGCCGGAGAGGTTTCTGCGGCTCAACGGCCGGAGTGTTCAGACGAGGCCGATGAAGGGCACGCGCCCCAGGGGCAAAGATGCCCAGGAGGACCAGCGGATGCGCGAGGAACTCCTCAACAGCGTTAAGGAACAAGCCGAGCTGCTGATGATCACCGACCTCCTGCGCAATGACCTGGGCAAGGTTTGCGATTACGGATCGGTCCGCGTTACGGAACGGCGCACCCTGGAAGAGTATCCGTATGTTTTTCAGGCGACATCGACCATCGAGGGGACGCTGCGCGGGGATAAGGATTGCTTTGACTTGATCCGGGCCTGCTTCCCCGGGGGCTCGGTCACCGGCTGCCCGAAGATCAGGGCGATGGAAATCATCGAAGAGCTTGAGCCGACGCGGCGCGGAATGTACACGGGGTCATTGGGCTACATCAATTTCGGCGGGAACATGGACTTTAATATTCTTATCCGCACGGTGCTGGCGTTTGGGGACAGGATGTATATTCAAGTGGGAGGCGGCATCGTGGCTGACTCCGTCCCCGAGGAAGAATATGCCGAAACGCTGGTCAAGGCCGAAGCCATCAAGCGTTGTCTTCAGGCATGTCTTGGGCGAACGGCGCCTGGCGCAAAGGTGTTACGATGAACGCGAAAAAAATATTTTTGGACGGCAAACTTATTGACGCAAGAAAGGAATTGCTCGAGTCTCTGGCTCCGGGCATTGTGAAGGGGAAGGGTGTCTTTGAGACGATGCGCGTCAAAGCGTGGCGGATATTTGTTTTGGAAAATCATATGGAGCGGTTGTTCAGAGGGCTTAGGACTTTAAACATCAAAGCGCCATATTCAAGCAAGCAACTCGAACAGCGTCTTTACGGAATCATCAAGGTTAACGGGTATAAAGACGCCCGCCTGCGACTGGCTGTCTGGAAAAATGAGACGCGGGTACACGCCGCTATCGTGTGCCAAAAGTACGGAAATGTGCGTGGCCGTTGCCGTCACCCCAGGCGCAGTCATGGTGGTAATGCACGGCTCCGACATCCGGCTGTTTGCCGGAGTCGGAGCCCCGACCCCCAACATTTTTCCGGGGTGTCGGGGCGGGGGATCAGCGCGGTCATATCCGGCGTGCGCCGCCCCGGGACGCGGTATTCGCATATCAAATCCCTGGATTACCTGTGCTTTCGTCATGCGTATGCGGAAGCGCTCAAGAATGGATTTGACGAGGCGATCTTGCTGAACAGCCGTGGGAAAATCGTGGAGGGCAGCCGGACGAATATTTTTTTTGTTAAAGACGGGATCCTTTACACGCCGGCGGTGAGCTGCGGGTGTCTTAATGGCATTACGCGCCGGATGGTCATGCGCTTGGCCCGGCGCTTGGGGATCCCCTGCAAAGCGGTTGCCGCGGACGCGCGCGGGCTGCTTGAGGCCGATGAAGCCTTTGTGACCAATGCCCTTCTCGGCGTCATGCCGCTCACCCGGGTCAACGGCCGGGCCATCGGGCGGGGAGCGGCCGGGCCGATAACGGAAAAATTGCGCAAGGCCTATCTTACAAAATTGCAATTATCTTGTCCGGCCAATGCCAAGTCTGTATAATAAAATTAGTTTCTTTGAAAATTTTTGAGGAGAGTTATTTTATCACCTTCTTAGAGCAATTCCCCTCCCCTCGTGGGAGGGGCTAGGGGAGGGGTACAAACACGGTGTCAACAACTTATTCCCCCTCCCTATCCCTCCCCACAAGGGGGAGGGAATCCAATGGATGCTCATTGCCCACTCAAAACTCCAAAGAATTTAAAATGACAATTTATGTAAAAATATTTCTGCCTGTCTTCCTTTATCTTTCCGTTGCGGGAAACGTTGATTTTTTAGAAGCGGGAGAATATTCCGGGTCACAAGCGGACTTTCAGGTCGGCGGCAGCTCCATAGAAGCGGAAGAACCGGTGAGCGCTGCTGTCGGGGGAGAGCAAACGATCTTTGATGATTTTAAGGAGAAGATGATGATCGCGGTCAAGGAGCACGAGCGGCTGGCGGCGGAAAATCTGGATCTCAGGGCAGAGCTCATCGAACTTCGGTTTCAGGTTGAAAAGAAAGAACGACAAAAAGGGATCGTGCCTTCAAGGTCCAAAGACCACGGCTCGGGGCTTAAAATCAGGGACCGGGAGCTTTCCGAATCTTCACTGCTTTTAGGAAAGGACGCGAAAACGCCGGTTGAAGAAGCCCAAGAGATCTACTTGAGCGGCCAGACGTCGGGGGTCGGCGATGGGCAACGATTAAAAGAATTGTTTTTGTATGACCTCCAGTATCAGGTGCAGGATTTGGAGCTGGATATCCAACTCAAAGAATTCTGGCTTGGGAACGTCGATTCGGAGAGAAAACAGAAAATGGACGTCCTCAACGCGGAAGTGAGTACGATCAAGGAGCAGGAACAGGCCATGTTCCAAAAGGTGATGGAGCAGGAGCGGCTGGTGGCGGGATCTCCCCAACAGCTCGAATTGCTGAAAATGGAAAATAAAATGCTCAAGGACAAGATTAACCGGTTCCAGGAGTCGGCCTACTAAATCAATCCCTCCTTTGCAAATTTAATCTTGCATCTGAATTTTCAAAACCATGACGTAACGGGCGCTTTTATGAGGAGCAGGTTGGAACCCTATGAAAAACCAAAAAGTCTATATCTTTGATGCCCGCATGACTCAATATGCCGAAGGCCAGGAAATATGGCGGCGGGTGGCGGTGTCGGGAAACAAGAGTCTTTCGCATCTGGCCGAGGTTATCCTGAGTGCCTTTGATTTTAAGTGCGATCATTGTTACGGGTTTTACGGAGACGTCACGCAACATCCTGGCAGGGAGCAGACTGAAACGTATGAATTGTTTGTAGATGCGGGTGAGGAAACAATCGCTGAAAATGCGCGGGGAGTCCGCCAAACCAGGATTTCATCGGTATTTATCGACACGGGAAAGAAGATGTTGTTTGTCTTTGACTATGGCGATGACTGGCGCTTTGAGGTTGAACTCAAGGAGATCAGAGAAAAATTCAGCGCGGAACGGCTGCCGAATGTGTTGACCAGTGTCGGCGCGGCCCCGCCCCAGTACCAGGCGCTGGATGAAAAATGAGCTTATGCGCAGAATAGACTTGCCAAAGGACGGCTTGTCTCATATACTATACTTAAGTCTAATTAATGATACGCAGGGATAATCTATGAGACATAATGGGGATGAGGACATCCTAAGCTTTTCGAACGCCCAGAAGGTCTTTTCCTTTCTGGTGGAGGACGCCCGTAAGGAATTCCTGGCCTCCGAAATCCAGAAAGCCGCGGGCTTGAGCAAAGCCGGGGTTTACCGAGCCCTGAACGAGCTGGTCCGCCGGGAACTTGTTAAAAAGGAAGAAAGAGGGCGGTTTGTGCTTTATTCGGCCGCGGCCGATGACTGCATGGTCCGGCAATTCAAGGTTTTAAAGACGGTCACCGCGCTTAAGAAGCTGGTCCAAAAGCTCAAAGCCTCCTCGCGCAAGATCGTTCTCTTCGGCAGCGCGGCCAGGGGGGAGGATTATAAAGACAGCGATCTTGACTTATTGATCGTGGCCAAAGACCCTGAGGCGGCGCACAAGAGCGTTTCCAATTTCAAATCAGGCCGGCACATCCAGCCTGTCATTAAAACGTCCGTCCAGCTTTCCGAGATGGAGGCGGGCAGCAAGGAATTCTTTAACGAGATCAACAGCGGGATCGTATTGTGGGAAGAGACCGATGAGCCGCGAGTATGACGAATGTTTAAAGAAGGGGAAAATCCGCCCTTTCAGAAGAAGCCGATTATTATGACCGCTGGTCCGAGGAAGGATGCCGGAAATTGTTGAGCGCGGCCGAAGACTTCCTTGGTCAAGCCGGTAAAATCCTTGCCGGCGGAAAACATGAGTGAGCGCCGCCGTAAGGTGATCTCCGAAATCCCGGTCAGGTAAATTCCCGGGCTTTTTAATGAGCACGAGACTTATGGAACGAAGTGAACATAAGTCTCAGTGCGAATTAATCCCGCTGATTTTTGCGGGGAAAATTGGTGGGCAGTGGAGGTTTAGAAAAGATTCAATAGATACTTGGAGTAAAAACAAAAGTAAATGAGGAAAAGATATGTCAAACGGAGATCTCAATTGGATAGCAAATTTCATCTGGGGTATTGCAGATGATGTTCTTCGTGATGTTTATGTCCGCGGTAAATACCGCGATGTCATATTGCCTATGACGGTTATACGAAGGCTTGACGCAGTCCTTGAGCCGACCAAGCAGGCAGTTATAAAAATGAAAGAGAGCCTTGATAAGAAGAAAATAACAAATCAGGATGCCGCGCTTCGGAGTGCCGCTGGGCAAGCGTTTTACAATACGTCGCCATTTACGCTCCACGATTTAAAAGCCCGCGCTAAACAACAGCAACTCAAGTCAGATTTTGAAACTTATTTAGGTGGTTTTTCTCCCAATGTTCAAGAGATCCTTGAAAAGTTTAAATTCCGCAACCAAATAGTGACATTGGTTGAAGCAGACATCTTAGGTTATATGATTGAAAAGTTTTTGGAAAATTCGATCAACCTTAGCCCGAATCCGGTTTTCAATCAAGACGGTAGTGTGAGGCTCCCGGCGCTTGATAATCATACTATGGGGACTATCTTTGAAGAGCTTATTCGTCGTTTTAATGAAGAGAATAACGAGGAAGCTGGAGAGCATTTTACCCCGCGGGATGTTGTAAAGCTTATGGCAAAATTAATATTTCTTCCGGTTGCCGATAAAATTGAATCCGGTACGTATTTAGTCTACGACGGTGCATGTGGGACTGGCGGCATGTTATCCGTGGCGGAAGAATCTCTGGTTGAGCTTGCAAAGCAACACAAGAAAGAGGTGTCCATCCATCTTTTCGGGCAGGAAATTAATCCCGAAACTTATGCTATCACCAAGGCAGACCTTTTGATTAAAGGTGAGGGCGATGAGGCAGAAAACTTTAAATGGGGTTCTACGCTTTCGCAAGACGGATTTCCAACCAGAGAATTTGATTTCATGTTATCCAATCCTCCGTATGGTAAGAGCTGGAAAACAGATCTGGATCGCATGGGCGGGAAATCGGACATCAAAGATCCTCGCTTTATTATTGAATATGACGGAGATCCGGAGTTCAGTTTTCTTACTCGCTCAAGTGACGGCCAGCTTATGTTTTTGGCAAATAAACTATGCAAAATGAAGAATGACACAAAGCTCGGAAGCCGGATCGCTGAGGTTCATAACGGCTCGGCTCTTTTTACGGGAGATGCGGGGCAGGGTGAGAGCAACATACGCAGATGGATTATTGAGAACGACTGGCTGGAAGCGATCATCGAGCTCCCGTTGAATATTTTTTATAACACAGGCATCGCGACCTATATATGGGT
>MHGR01000040.1:7856-15766 GCA_001805655.1 Omnitrophica WOR_2 bacterium RIFCSPHIGHO2_02_FULL_52_10 | reverse complement strand
GGTGGTGGACGGTCAATACCAAAAATATTCCATATCCCCGGGGAGTTATATCCGCAAGGATTTCTTCGGGGCCGACCCGCGCATCGCCAAAATGGTCGAGCACATGTCCGATGGGGACCTGGAAAAATTAAACCGCGGCGGCCACGACCCGGCGAAAGTGTACGCCGCCTACAAGGCCGCGACGGAATTCAAAGGGGCCCCCACCGTCATCCTGGCGAAAACCATCAAGGGCTACGGCCTCGGCGAAAGCGGCGAAGGCAAAAACATCACGCACCAGCAGAAAAAGATGAACCAGGAAGAATTGAAACAGTTCCGCACGCGGTTCAATATCCCCCTCTCCGATGAAGCAATTTCCGGCACGCCGTTTTACAAACCGCCGCAAGACTCCGAGGAAATGCGCTACCTACACGAGCGGCGCAGGGCCCTCGGCGGCTATATGCCTTCCCGCCATGAAACCAGCAAGCCGCTGAAAACGCCGCCGGACGAGCTGTTCACGGAATTTCACGAAGGCACGGGTGACCGGGAAGTTTCCACGACCATGGCCTATGTCCGCATTCTGACGAAACTGCTCAAAGACAAGGACATCGGCAAGTTCATCGTCCCCATCATCCCCGATGAGGCCAGGACCTTCGGAATGGAATCTTTGTTCCGCCAGTGCGGGATTTATTCGCACGTCGGACAGCTGTACGAACCGGTCGACGCCGACAGCCTCCTGTACTACAAGGAGGCCAAGGACGGGCAAATCCTCGAAGAGGGAATCAATGAGGCGGGCGCCATTTCCTCGTTCATTGCCGCCGGGACCGCCTATTCCACCCAGGGGATCAACACCATCCCGTTCTATATTTATTATTCCATGTTCGGGCCGCAGCGCGTCGGCGACCTGATTTGGGCGGCCGCGGATTCGCGCTGCCGCGGTTTTCTCACCGGCGGGACGTCCGGGCGGACGACCCTCAACGGCGAGGGCCTGCAGCACCAGGACGGGCACAGCCACCTGCTTTTGTCCTCCGTGCCGAACATCGTCTGTTATGACCCTTCGTTCGCCTTTGAACTGGCCGTGATCATCCAGGACGGCATCCGCCGCATGTACGAGCGGCAGGAAAATATTTTCTACTACATCAGCGTCGGCAATGAAAATTACGCCATGCCGGCCATGCCCGATAAGGCCAGGGACGGCATATTAAAAGGGATGTACCGGTTCAAGAAATCCAGTAAAAAGGGCGGCCAGGCTAAAGCCGTCCTTTTTGGCAGCGGGTCCATCATCAACCAGGCCATCGCGGCGCAGAAGATCCTTGAAGAAAAATATCACATCGCCGCGGACGTCTGGAGCGTGACCAGCTACGTTGAGCTGCGCCGCGACGGCCTGCATGCCGAGCGCTGGAATTTGCTCAACCCAACCAAAAGCCGGAAGGTCCCCTTTGTCACCGAAAGCCTGGAGGGCCAGGGGGACGCGTTCATCTTCGCCTCTGATAATATGAAAGCCCTCCCGGACGGGATTTCGAAATGGGTCCCCGGGCCCGCCGTCACCTTGGGCACCGATGGTTTCGGCCGCAGCGAAAGCCGCAAGGCGTTGCGCGACTTTTTCGAAGTCGATGACCGCCACATCGTCTTTGCCGCCCTTGGCAGCCTTTTGAGCAGCGGCAAGATCAAGCCTGGCGTGGTGGACAAAGCGGCGAAAGATTTGGGCATCGATCCCAAAAAATTGAATCCGATGGTGTCGTAGGGCTACCTATAATTTAAAGGACTGTCGTGTTCGAATTCAAGATCCCGGAAGTCGGCGAAAACATCGTTTCAGGCAATGTCGTTAACATCTTCGTTTCCGCCGGCGACACCGTAGCCAAAGACCAGGACCTACTGGAGCTGGAAACCGAAAAGGCCTCGCTGCCCGTCCCTTCCCCCGTGGCCGGTGAAATCAAAGAGATCCTCGTTAAGGTCGGTGATGAAGTCAAGATCGGCCAGGTGGCCATGCGCATCAAGGCCGCCGCCGGCACCCCGGCCGAAGAGCCAAAGCAAAAAATCCTCACGCCGGTCGCAGCGCCCATGCCCGCGAAACCGGCGGCATCCACGCCTACCGCAACGTCCGCGTCCTCCGCAGGGCCCGGCCCTGTGGCAAAATTTTTTAATTTTGTTGCCCGGCGCAACGAAGACATCCCCGCGCAGATGGACGTGCCGGCCGCCCCTTCGGTCCGCCGGCTGGCAAGAGAACTGGGCGTTGAAGTTTCTTCCGTCCCCGGCTCCGGACCGGGAGGCCGCATTTCCAAGGACGACATCAAGGCCTTCGTTAAGCAGATTGTCCTTTCCAACGGCGGCCCGGCTATGGCGAGAAAGCCCCTGCCGGACTTCGCCCTCTTCGGCGCAATCCGCCGCGAGAAAATGTCCAAGGTCCGCCAGGTCACCAAGGACCACATGGCGCATTGCTGGAGCACGGTCGCCCACGTCACCCAGTTTGACAAGGCAGACATCACCGCATTAGAGAAGATCCGCAAAGCAAATTCGACCGAGGAGCGCAAGCTGACGATTACGCCCTTTCTCATCAAGGTGCTGGCCAGAGCCCTGAAGGAGTTCCCCCAATTCAATGCCAGCATTGACGCCGACAACAACGAGATCATTTATAAACAATACATCCATATCGGTGTTGCGGTCGACACCGACCGCGGATTGCTGGTGCCGGTCCTGCGGAATGCCGATAAGAAATCCGTTCTTGAGATCGCCGATGAATTGGCCAAGGCGGCCGAGAGGGCCAGGAACAAAAAGAACTCCCTGGAGGAGCTGCAAGGCGGGAGCATGACGGTCACCAACCTGGGCGGCATCGGCGGATTCGCCTTCACCCCGATCGTCAACTGGCCGGAAGCGTGCATTCTCGGCGTTTCCCGGGGAGACTTTGAGCCCGTGTACAACAAGGAAAAAGGGAATTTCGTCCCGCGCTTTAAACTCCCCTTATGCCTTTCCTATGACCACCGCATCATCAACGGCGCCGACGCGGCCCGGTTCCTGAGATGGATTTGTGAGCAATTAGAACAACAGAAAATGGATACTTGAAAGGAGTGTTCAGTGCTCAGCTGTCAGTGCTCAGCAAGCCAACCCCTGAACACTGACCACTGAACACTGATAACTGACCACTGATACAATGCTGGAATTTAAATTACCTGAAATCGGAGAAAACATCACGTCCGGGACCGTCACAAACGTCATGGTCGCCGCAGGGGACGCCGTGCGCAAAGGGCAGGATCTTGTTGAACTGGAAACGGAGAAAGCGTCCCTGCCCGTTCCATCCCCCTGCGATGGGATCATCAAGGAAGTTTTAGTCAAGGAAGGCGACGACGTCAAAATCGGCGCCGTGATTTTTAAGATCGAGGAGACATCGCCCTGTGCTTCAACACCGCAGCCAAAAAGCGGACCAAAACCGGCGGTCCAACGACCGCAGCCGCAAAGGGCTCCGGCGCCACAGCCGGTCCGTGCCGCCCAGCCGGCCGCCGCAGAATTAGAGGAAGTCAAAGGCCAAAGCGTCGTTGTCATCGGCGGCGGCCCCGGCGGCTACGCGGCCGCGTTCCGGGCGGCTGACCTGGGACAAAAGGTCACCTTGGTCGACCCGGATGTCAACCCCGGCGGGGTTTGCCTTTACCGCGGATGCATCCCCTCAAAAGCGTTACTGCACGCGGCGCAAATCGTTTCGGAAGCCAAAGAAGCGGTGCATATCGGCATTGAACTCGGACAGCCTAAAATCGATCTCAACCGCCTGCGAGCATGGAAAGACAGCGTTGTGCAGAAACTCACCAGCGGCCTGGGCCAGCTCAGCCGCCAGCGGAAAGTTCATTACATCCAGGGACGGGCCGTATTTTTAGATTCCAACACACTCGAAATTGAGAATGCGGGCGGCGCCAAAGAGCGGCTCAGCTTCGACAAGGCGATCCTGGCCACCGGCTCGCGGCCCATCACGCTCCCCTTCGCTCCCAAGTCCAATAGAATTCTGGATTCCACGTCAGCGCTGAATATTGAAAACATTCCTAAGACCATGCTTTTGATCGGAGGCGGGTATATTGGCCTTGAATTGGGGACGGTTTACGCGCAGCTGGGCAGCAAGGTCGATGTGGTTGAGATGCTGCCGCAGCTGATGACCGGAGCGGACCGCGACGTTACCTCCGTCCTGGAAAAGCGGCTGAAGGTTCTTTTTAATAACATTTCCGTTGAAACAAAAGTTTCCGCGATGGAAGAAACCAAGAACGGCATTAAGGTCACCCTTGAAGACAAGAGCGGCAAGTCAAGGACAGGCGAGTACGAAAAGGTCCTGGTGGCCATCGGCCGCCGGCCCAATACGGAGAATTTGGGGTTGGAGCGCACGCGGGTGACTGTCGGAGATAAAGGCTTTGTGGAAGTCAACGCCCAGCGCCGGACAACGGACCCTTCCATTTACGCGATCGGCGACATCACCGGCAACCCGATGCTGGCCCACAAAGCGACCCACGAAGGCATTGTCGCCGCCGAAGCTATCTCCGGCAAGAAAACCGCGTTTGAGCCCAACGCCATTCCGGCGGTCGTGTTCACCGATCCGGAAATTGCCTGGTGCGGGCTGACCGAAACCCAGGCCAAAGCCGAAGGCCGCGACATCAAAATCGCAAAATTCCCCTGGGGGGCCTCCGGGCGCGCGCTGACCTTAAGCCGCACGGACGGACTCACCAAGCTGGTGATCGACCCGCAGACGGCGCGTGTTTTGGGAGTCGTCATCGTTGGTCCCGGCGCCGGCGAGCTCATCGCCGAAGGGGTGCTGGCCATCGAAATGGGCGCGATCGCCGCTGACCTCGCCATGTCCATTCATGCCCACCCGACCTTATCCGAGACCGTGATGGAATCCGCCGAGAGCTATTACGGTCACGCAATCCACATTTTCAAGCCGAAAAAATAGGGAAACGAAATTTCCAGAATATTTCGTGTTTGTAGAAAAATGGCTAAAAGATGATTTTAAAAAAATATTTACCAACAATCTTTGTTGTCATGGTTGGACTATCATTGGTTTTCTTGTCATTGTTTGCCGATACCCTTGGTATTGGACAGGGGTCTAAGGATAATTTTGGCACAGTCCAATGGATAATGCTCAGTGCGGGTATTTGTATGGTCATTATTGCTTTGTTCAATCGTAATTTTAGCTCAATGATAGCCATTAACCTCTTGGTACTGCTGCCTATGGCGCTATTGATAGATAATTTACTGTTCTTAGGAAGTCCATGGCTCCCTAATGAATTGGTTAGAAAATTATCAGCAGATGCTAAAATCAAACATACGATAGCACATTGGGAAGAGACCCCTTTTAGGAATGAGGGTGGCGTTGCGTTTTATAAACCAAATTATATTTGTAGGTCTCTGAAAAATAAAGAGTATGTTTATGATGAGTTTGGTTACGGGAACCCGCCTGGCTACATCAGTCATCATGACAATATCGATGTCATTCTTTTAGGCGCCTCCTTTATCGAACAATCATTGCCCGGCAGTATCACAAGCAATCTCCGTCAATTTCTCTGTCCTTTAACGGTATATTCTTTAGGAATAGGCGGTCAAGGGATACCTCATTGGGGGCTGCATTTTAAGCGCTATGTGAACTCGAATTATTTCAAGTCGGGCCCTAAAGTGGTAGTTTTAAATTTATATAGCGGTCATGCTATAGATGTGACCCTCAGTTATAAACCCGGAACATTGCCGTATTACCATGACGCACGAATCAAGCCGGCCCCACCGGAACGAAAATTTTCTCTCTTTGGAGAGCTCATGGCCATTCTCAGAAATGAGCTATTCTTAGAGCCCCCACCTTCGAATTTACAGGAAGAACCTGCGGCTGACAGGCTCTCACAGACCCTTACGGCTTTGTCCGAAGTGGTTAGTATGATCCGGGGAGCAACCCCAGAAACAGTAATTTTGCTATCATATATTACAACTCCTAGTGCGATTTATGGCCCAAATGTAGAACATTGTCTGAAAATTGCGGGTGAAAACTTTCCGGGTCCCGGGTTCGATGAGCATTGCCAATTTTCCGCCTCACGGCAATCCGCTAATTCAGAAATTTTGCAAGGATGGGCCGCACGATTCAACGTTCATTATTTAGATAGCACGCCTGTCCTTCGTCAACATGCTCAAAATATCACGTTACATAACTTTAATGATCCGCATTTTAACAGCGAGGGCAACTGTATTTATTCTCAGGAGATTGCCAGAAAAGTTTTTGAACTGATCGAATAAATTCCCGGCGTAATGAAAGATGCTATTTAATTCTCTACAATTCCTTATTTTCTTTCCGATCGTTGTCTCAGTTTATTTTGTGCTGCCGCACAGATTCCGGTGGTTTTTTCTATTATGTTCCAGCTATTATTTTTATATGTGCTGGAAACCCGAGTATGTAGTATTGATTATGATTTCGACGATCATCGATTATTATGCTGGTTTGCAAATGTGGAAAACAACTTTAAGAGCAAAGCGGAAAAAGTACTTAATTTTAAGTTTGGTCAGCAATTTTTGTATTTTATTTGCGTTTAAATATTTCAATTTTTTTAATGAATCAGCAAGGCATATTTTTAACCACTTTAATATTCTTTACAACATCCCTGCCTTTAAAGTCCTTTTGCCGATCGGCATATCGTTTTATACTTTTCAAACTTTAAGTTATTCCATTGATGTCTACCGGGGGCATCAAAAAGCCGAAAAACACTTAGGCATATTTGCTTTGTATGTGGCATTTTTCCCGCAATTGGTGGCCGGTCCAATTGAGCGGTCAATAAACTTGCTGCCGCAATTTTATGAAAAACATTCTTTTGATTATCAGAGAATAAAAAAAGGCCTGCTTTTAATGTCGTGGGGCTTCTTTAAGAAGCTGGTTATTGCCGACCATGTTGCCGTGCTTGTTGACCAGGTTTACAATCATCCCGCCGATTACACCGGAACATCTTTAATCATAGCCACCTACTTTTTTGCTTTTCAAATCTATTGCGACTTTTCAGGATATTCAGATATAGCCGTAGGGGCGGCTCAAGTTCTGGGTTTTGATTTGATGACAAATTTTAATTTTCCATACATGGCTAAATCTGTCGCGGAGTTTTGGAAGCGCTGGCACATCTCTTTATCGACCTGGTTTAGGGATTATCTGTATATTCCTCTAGGGGGCAATCGCGTGACAAAAAATCGATGGTTCTTTAATATATTTGCCGTATTTCTGTTAAGCGGATTATGGCATGGGGCAAACTGGACATTTATTATCTGGGGGGCATTACACGGGTCTTATCTGCTTTTTTCGATTGCATCAAGCGGGTGGCGCAATCAAGCTGTGAGCGCTTTAAAATTAAACCAATATCCCAGAATTCACGAGGCTATAAAGATATTTGTCACTTTTCATTTTGTCGTGTTTGCCTGGATTTTTTTTAGGGCCAACTCTATAAAAGATGCGGTGTATATTTCCACACATTTATTTACTGATATGAATTTCCAAAAGTTAGAATATGCCCTGGGTTTAGAGCCCAGCGAGATCATTATTGCCGTTATGGCTATCCTCATCATGGAAATTGTTCAAGTTATGCAAAGGGGGACGGCTTTAAGGGTTTGGATATCCCAAAGGCCCTTATGGTTGCAATGTGCTGTCTATTACAGCGTAATATTTTGTCTTTTTATTTTTAAACACTCTAATATGAACACACCGTTTATATACTTCCAGTTTTAATATAATTAAAATTCCCTAATTCCGGGGGGGCCTGACTCTGTCGGGGCTTTTATTTTGGTTTCGTCCTCCACCTCCCATTATTCAGGAAGGGACGAGAATAACGATGCTAGGCATTAACCATTTAAAATGGAAAGATTACATCGGATGTGTCCCTATTTATTGATGCCCCTGAACACAGCCTGATCACCGGCCTGAATCCCGAATTCCTCCGTTAATCCGC
>MHGR01000040.1:0-7837 GCA_001805655.1 Omnitrophica WOR_2 bacterium RIFCSPHIGHO2_02_FULL_52_10 | reverse complement strand
GGGACGTTGGCGGCCACCGTAACAACCTTCCCATCCTGGTCCATCCAGATCATGTCCAGCGGAATCAGCGTGTCCTTCATCCAGAACCCGTGCCGGGCGGATTCCTCAAAAATAAAGAGCATGCCCTGTTCCATGCCCAGGGACGGCCGTCTCTGCAGGCCGCGGGCGCGCTCGGCGAATGTCCGCGCAATTTCCACATGGAAACAGCGCTGAGCGAAGCATATTTTGGGGAGATGTTCGCCAGAATACAGCGGGGGAGCTTGAAGAAAGGCTAGTAGTGTAAGGGCCACAAGGGTAACGGCGGACTGACTGGGCATTTTAATATTCCGACGGCATGTTCAGGTAGTCTTTAAATTCCAGTTTCCCGCTCACTTCCTGATTCGACACGGAGATCCTCTGCGTCAAATTGGGATGGGTTTTCCAATAGCTGAACGGATTCGGCGGCTCTTTCTCCTTGGCGGCCTGCATGACCTCCAGGAAGCCCGCCATGGCGTTGGGGTCATAACCGGCATTTTTGAGATATTTGACCCCCAGGCGGTCCGCCTCAAATTCCGCCTGCTGGGAATATTCCAGGAAGAGCGACGTTAGCGCCAGATTCGCCGCTACCGCCGCCTGGCTGCCGCCGGCCGTCGTCGCGGCGACCTGGAGGGCCAGAGCCGCGTAGGCGCTTTGCATGCGCTTAACGCCGTGGCGCGCGGTAATATGCCCCACTTCATGCGCGATGACCCCGGCCAGCTGGTCGTCGCTCTGAGCCTTGTCAAGGATGCCGCGGAACACGTACACATACCCGCCGGGAAGGCTGACGGCGTTCAGCGTCTCGTCATCAAAAACCTTGACTACATAGACAATGTCTTTCCGGTCGCAGACCGCCACGATGCGGTCCAGTATCCTCTGGACCCGCTCGTTGACATCGATATCGGTCAGAATCTTGAACTGCGCCTCAATTTGCGGCGCGACCGCGTCGCCTATCTTGACCTCTTTCTCCGTGCTGTAAATCAAAGTTTCTTCTTGTTTCGTCGCCAGATTATATTCCGTCGTGCAGCCTAAAAATACAAGGATAAACAGAAAAGAGAGAAATTTGCAAATTAAATTCGAAGCGCGAAGCACGCGATTCGAAACAAATGTAAAATTCGAATGTTCTAAATTCAAAACGCCCATTTTGAAACTAGAATTTTGATATTGAACTTTGGTTCGCGCTTCGGATTTCGGGTTTCGTATTTTCATAATATAGAAACTCCAACTTTTTTGAGCATACAGGCTAATTTCGCAATCGGAAGCCCGATGACGTTGGAATAGCACCCCTCGATGCGGTGGATGAACACGCTGCCGCCGCCCTCGATATCAAAACCGCCCGCCTTGTCCAGCGGAGAAACTTTGCGGTGATAGCGGTCAATCTCCTTGTCCGTGAGGGGAATCATGAAGACCTTGGTCTTTTCATAATCGACCAGCGTTGTGCCGGTCGCGCTGTCGATGACGGCCACCCCGGTGTAGACCCAATGCGGCTTGGAAAATAAAATCCTTAAGATGTGTTTGGCGTCTTTCAGGTCGCGCGGCTTGCCGATGATTTTTTTATTGCCGCCGTAGACCAGCGTATCGGCGCCGATGACAACCCCGTCCTTTAAGGATGCAGCCACGTCGCGCGCCTTACGCAGGGCGTTCTTCTGCACCAGCGCCGAGCAGGTTGTCTTGATTTTGCTGAGCTCTTGGGCGCGGCTGACCTTGACCGCAAACGGCACGCCCAGGATCTTGAGGAGTTTTTTGCGCTGGGGGGAACCGGAGGCAAGAATGAGTTTGGCCATGCAAATGTGATTACTTATGGAGCCCCACCCCGCCATGGCGGGGCGAGGTTTGTTTATGCCCCGTCTTTGAGAATTCTTCGGCGGAATCCGGCGTAGCCCCGCTTTAGCGGGGCGAAGACGGATGAATTTCGGATATGTCAAACAATGCCGCCAGCTCGCAATGCCTGGCGGCCACGGCCTCCCTGGCCCCTTCGCCGCGGTCGACCAGGCAAACGGCTTTGACCGTCTCGACCCCGATGTTCGAAAGCACGTCAATGGATTCGGCCAGCGCTTTGCCGGTGGTCGCCACGTCATCCACCAAGACCACGCGGGCGCCCTTGGCCAAAGAAGGACCCTCGATCTGCTGCTGTTTGCCGTGCCCTTTCGGAGATTTGCGGATGATGAATGTGTTCTTGGGATGGCCGGCCTGAAGGCTTAAGACCCCCAGCGCCCCGACCATAGGATCGGCGCCGAGCGTGGGGCCGCCGATGGCGTCATAGTTTACGCCGGCGAGCTTATCCAGGATCAGGCGCGCGCACAGATAAGCCCCGCGCGCCGTCAAAGTTACCCGCCGCGCGTCGATGTAATAATCGCTTTCCTTCCCGGAAGAGAGCGTGATCTTTTCCCTGAAATACGCTTCCCTGATGATCAGCTGCCGGAGCTCTTCGCGCTCTTTTTTAATCATGCGGTCCATGGGTTGGGTTGTATTATACTGGCTGCTATTGTCCTGTTCAAGTTTAATTTGCTCCTCTAAGGAGCCCATTGACACCTTTTTAGGGTAATGCTACCATAGCGGCGTGCTGAAACACCTCCTGACCGGACTTTATGACCTGGTCTATCCCCCGCACTGCCCGATTTGCCGAAAGCACCTCACCTTCCCTGATTCCGATAAGATACTCTGCCTTGATTGCCGGGACCGGCTTATCCGCAATACGCCTCCGTTTTGCCCGAAGTGTTCGCGCCATCTCGATGACATCGGGCTTCCGCGCTGCCTGCCCTGCCGCGAGGAGCCGCATCAATTTGATTTTGCCTGGGCGGCCTGCCTGTACAAGGACCCCTTAAGGGAACTCATCATCCAGTTCAAGTATAATCAGAAAACCCGCCTGCGCAGGCCGCTCGCCCGCTGCGTCACGGATTTTGTGCAAACATATGACCTGGACATACGGCAATTTGACTGCCTTGTTCCGGTGCCGCTGCACCCGGTCCGGCTGAGGGAAAGGGGCTACAATCAGGCCCTGCTGCTGGCCGAGCATATCGCCGCGGCGTATCAAATCCCCCTGTCGGCGGGTAACCTCGTCCGCGCGCGTAACACCAAGCAGCAAACCCTGTTAAGCGAAAAAGAACGCTGGACAAATGTGCACGGGGCTTTTAGAATAAATCATCCCGCGTGGTTTTTCAGGAAAAATATCCTTATCATAGACGACCTTCTGACAACGGGCGCGACGGTTTCCGAAGCGGCCGGCGAACTAAAACACGCCGGCGCGGGAACGGTCGGGGTGTTGACTTTGGCTATTACGGCGAAATAGGTTTTTTGAGTTTATTGGGTTTATTGAGTTTTTTAGATTTGTTGGGTTCATTGAGTTCGTTGAGTTCATTGGGTTTGTTTGGTTTGTGGAGCCAAACTAATTTAGCCAACCCAAGAAACTCAACTAACCCAAGAAACCCAATAAACTAAATCATCATAAAATATGCGTATTATTAGAAACTACATCCTGCGGGAATGCATCATCCCCTTCATCATGGCCCTGATCGTGCTGACCTGCGTTTTTCTGCTGGGTAACCTCATCCAACTGACCAATATGGTCATCAACAAAGGCGTTAGCATAGTGACCGTCGGCCGGGCCTTCACGCTGATGGTCCCCGTGTTCCTGGGCTACACGATCCCCATCGCATGCCTGATCGCGGTCATGCTGGCCTTCGGCCGGTTCGCGGCGGACAATGAAATTATCGCCATCCGCACCAGCGGCATTCATTTGGGAAGACTGTTGACGCCGCTGGCCGTGCTGGGCCTGATCGCCAGCCTGGCCATGATCATCCTCAACGAGCGCGTGATCCCCTACGCGCATTTCGAGCAGCGCCGCCTGCTAAAAAACCTCGGGGCCGAAAACCCCACCGCCCTGCTGGAGGCGGGCATGTTCATCCACTCCTTCCAGAATCAGATCATTTTCATCCACAAGATCGAAGAGAACAAAATGTACAACGTGACTATCTACCAGCCCAAACCCGACGGCCCGACAAGGACAATCATCGCCAAGCACGGCGAGTTCACCCCCGTACCCGGCAAGGATCAGGTCAAGCTCAAGTTAATGGACGGGACCTCGGACGAACCCAATCTGGAGAACCCCGAAAGCTTCTACAAACTCAATTTCAAGGAATATTTCATGACCCTCGACCTCTCCAAAAGCGATGAAAACGTAGAGAAAAAGCCGCAAAGCATGACCCTGAAAGAGCTCCAGGCGGAAATCGCCCGGCTGGAAATGCACTTCATCGACACGGCCCGCCTGCGCACCGAATATTTCCGCAAAATTTCCTGGTCGTTCTCCCCTCTGATCTTCACCCTGATCGGGTTTCCGCTGGCCGTCATCACCAACCGGCGCGAAAAATCCGCCAACGTGGTCCTGGCGGTGCTCTGTTTCGCGTTCTATTACCTGTTTTCCCTGGGGTGCGAAGCCCTCAGCAAGAAGGGCATTCTGCCGGCGGGGCTGGTCATGTGGATACCGAATATGGTCGCCGGCCTGGGGGCCGTGGTCCTGAACTACAAATGCGCATTTTAGAACGCTACATCACACGCTCCGTCGTCGTCATCTTTGCCGTTACCCTGCTGACGTTCTGCTTTCTTTATGTCCTCATCGACATCACCTCCCAGCTGGACGAATTCATCGACCGCAAGGTCCCGCTGGGCATCATCGCCGAGTACTATATCGCCTATTTCCCCATCATCCTCAGCCAGCCGCTTTCCTCGGTGGCGTGCCTGATTGCCGTCCTTTTCACGTTCAGCGGGCTGAACACGCACAACGAGATCATCGCGATGCGCTCCAGCGGCCTGAATTTTTGGCAGATCACGAAGCCGACGGTCATGTTCGGCCTGATCGTTTCCGTCCTGGTGTTCCTGGTGAACGAGCGCCTGGTCCCGCGGGCCACCGAAATCACCAACGCCATCCGTGACGAAAACATGGTCCTCGAAGTCGACCGGATCAAGCGCAAGAAGGAAAAGATCAAGAACCTGACCTTTTACGGCCTGAAGAACCGTCTGTATTTCATCGACACTTTCGACACGGAGTTAAACGAGCTGCACGGGATCAACATCATCGAGCACGATGAGCAGCAGAACATCAGAGAGAAGACCGTCGCCCTGAAGGGCGTGTGGACGGGGATCGCGTGGAAGTTTTACCAGTGCCAGGTTACGCTCTACAACGCCGAAGACATCGGCAACCCGCTGAAGATAAAAGTATACAGGGAAAAACTGATGGACATCAAGGAAACCCCCGAAGATTTTCTCAAGCAGAGGCTGAACGTTTCCTCCATGAACATCCGCCAGCTCGGCGGCTATATCGAAAAATTTTCCAAAAGCGGGGCCGCCAAGGCCCTGAACAACATGCGCGTGGATTTGCACCAGAAGATCGCTTACCCCTTCGGAAATTTCGTGATTGTCCTGATCGGCCTGCCGTTCGCCATGATGATCCGCAGCCGCAAGGGCGGCGCGTTTGTTTCCATCGGTGTGGCGCTGGTTCTGGGATTCCTGTATTACGTGGCGAACGCGGTCGCCCTGGCCTTCGGCAAAAGCGGGCTGCTTCCGCCGGCGCTCTCGGCCTGGTCCGCCCCCCTGCTGTTCACCCTTGTCGCTTTGGTGATTATCGAAACCGACTTCTCAAACTAGCCGCCTCCATCCCACCATCCACCTCCGAGGTGGTAGATATTCATACAACCCACCTAACCACCTCGGAGGTGGATGGTGGTTTTAATAAAATTATGGGCGAGCAATTCATCAGCGAAAAAATTCATCCCGCGCCAGGCACATTGGATACCGCGCGCATGGCCTCCGGCCAGCCGGGACTGCCCAGGACGTTCCTCTGGCGCGGCAAGACCGTTACCGTTGAACAGGTCCTGCGCCAATGGCGGGAAACCGGGCCCTGCCGCCACGGCAGCGGGGAAAAATACGTGCGGAAATTTTGGTATGAAGTGCAGACCGCCGACGGTGTAATGAAGCTTTATTTCCTTAAGCCTACGAAGGGAAGCCTTAAAGACGCCGGCTGGCGGCTTTTCAGCCTGAAATAACAGCGGACTTGGGTAAAGGACAAATGAACGTCAACCCATTCGACTCTCTCCCCGCCATTTATGGCGGGGCTTGCTCAGGGTTGACTCTGAGCGGCGCCTTTTCCCCCGCCCTTCAGAGCGGGGCTTGGCGCCGTCGAATGAGTCAAAATAAAAGGGACAGTCCCGCAAGGGACTGTCCCTTTTATTTAGCCTTGGTTATATTCTATTTAGCTTTGCATTTTGGACAGCACGTAAAGAAGCTGACCAAAAGAGCCACGCCAGACAATCCGACCAGAATGTAAATAACGCGTGTAATCCCCGAACCCGCGCCGAAAATCTGCTCGACCAGATTCGTGTTGGTTAACCCCACCAGCCCCCAGTTCAAAGCCCCGATGATCGCAAAAATGCCGACAACCGTGCACAAACCACATGCCTTTTGCAACATAGAAGCCTCCTTTGTACGGATTGGACCCATTCCAACCCTTAAATTATGTATAGCGCAAAATCAGCTATTTGTCTTGAATAATTCCGTTAATTTGAAACGGGAGGGATGGGGCCACGGCGCCTCCCTGCTCTTAATAACTCCTCTTCCCCCTGCCGAAATTATTATTCCGTGCTCCCCCTCTTTGTCCGCCGCCGGAACCGTATTGAGCCTGCGGTTTGGCTTCGTTGATCGTGATCCGCTTGCCCTTGATTTCCGTGATCCCCTTGATCGCAGCCTGCGCCTCGGTGGTGTTGGGCATTTCGACAAAACCGAACCCCCTGGATTGGCCGGAAAATTTATCCCGGATGACTTTCGCTGACTCGACATGACCGAAGGCCGAAAACACCTCCTGCAGGTCATCCCCGGTGATTTCGTACGAAAAATTGCCGACGTAAATATTCATTCTGAAGCCTCCTTGATTGGTGTTTTCTTGGTATATTCCTTAAAAACGATCTTTCCCTGAGCAATTTCCCTTAAGGCGGTTGTCGTTTCTTTATGCGGTGAAAGGTGCTCAACCAGCGGCCGGCTGCCGCCGTTGATCTCTAAAGCCCTGATCATGGCCATACGCGCCAGCAGAAAGACGCTCTCCTGCGCGGCCGGCAGCAACCGTTCCAAATAAAGTCCATCCTCAGGTTTGGCCGCTTCCCGATCCGGGTCAATTCGTTTCTTTATATTATCCTTTGTGATATTGGCTCCATTTATTCTATCTGATATGACCAACGATTTCACAATTACCCTTTCCACGACACGCCACATCCGACCTGATGGATGCTATTCGTATTTTAATTTTTAAAGATAGCCGAACCCCACCAGCTTTTTATGCTGCTCGTCCCAGAGGCGAAAGGTTAAGGACCTCAGGCTGGACCACAAGGTCACCGGTTTGTTACTCTGGAACTAGAAGCGTGTTCAGCAATTGGCCTATGCTTCTGGATCTTTGCGGATTCTGATATTTGGCAACGATCCTCTGCCAGGTTTTCTTTTCAAGCAATGCTTCGTTCATGCCGGCACTCCTTCGACATTTGGACAACGGACAATGCCGCTAAGCTTTTCTGCTTCGCTTAATGCCAGACAATTAAATAGACAGTATTGAAGGCAGACGGTTGAGAAGGATGAACAATGGTAAGATCTGTCTTTGGTTGGATATATCTATCTAAGTGATCTGAGATAAGTATACCTTACGGGCGGGATAAAGGCAACGATTTAAAATTTTCATTTTCCAGGCGGCAATTCCCCGCCATGGATGCTGCGGTTGATCTCCTTGCGGATCGTGGCGAGCAGTTTCCTGTAATGCAGCGGCTTGGCGAAGGCGCGGTATTTCTGG
>MHGR01000039.1 GCA_001805655.1 Omnitrophica WOR_2 bacterium RIFCSPHIGHO2_02_FULL_52_10 | reverse complement strand
AACCTATAACATCACCTGGACAAGCTCATCATCGACAGCCAAAACGCCCCAGGTCACGCTTTCCTATACGACCACCGGCGGGGCGCCGTACTCTAATCCGATTACGACGACGGCCAACAACGGGTCGTATACCTGGATTACCGGAAACGGCGGCGTGCCGGATACCATCTCCTCGCAGGTGAAGATCCGTATAACGGATGCTTCAGACGGCGTCGCTCTTGATGATTCCAACAACAATTTCAAGATCATTTCTGACTTCACGTTGCTGACGCCAAACACGACTGTAACGTATCAAGTGGATGATACTATGGCGATCACTTGGTCGAATTTAGGCACGGTGAATAATGTCGAGCTTGCGTATTCGACCGCCTCAACAAATTTCTCATCACCGAAAATCATAACGCCCACAACACTGAATGACAGCAATTATATATGGTCTTTCCCGGATGATATCAGTTCCACGGTCAGGGTGAGGGTGCGCAGTTTAACCGATGACGGCAATGATATTTCAGATAATGACTTCAGGATCCGCGGGAAATTAAAAATAACAGCTCCAGTCTTGTCCGGGGCCGTGGAAATCGGCAAACCTTATCTGATCCAATGGGATTCAACCGGCACGATTCCCAATGTGGATCTTGTGTATGACATCAATGACGGCGCCGGAGGCTACCCGTACACCATTGTCGCCGACTTGGCGAACTGCACGCCGGTAAGCCCGGCCACGATGTGCTCTTCCTCATTCAACTGGTCTTCGGCGGTTCCGCCCAATGTGCCGGATACGCCCACCAGTATGGCGCGCATCAAGATCATTGATTCCCGCCCGGCGGAAAGCGATGTCATTAATGTGTCGCCCAAGTTTAATATCGTCGGTAATCTGACCCTTACGGCCCCGGTCGGAAACGAAGACTGGAGAGTCGGCTCCACGCACGCTATCACCTGGACATGGGGCGGCACCATCCCTGTTGTCAAGCTCTTCTACGCGGTCGATGGAACACAGGCGAACCCGACTTGGCAGTTCATTAACCAGGTGGATTACAGCGGCGATGGGTTGCAGCAGAATGGGGCCAACAACACGATCCAGCGCAGCTATGCCTGGAATATTCCGGATGACATTTCGACGGCCGTAAAAGTCAGGATTGAAGATGCCAGCAACGCTACCGTCTCTTATGAGTCTGACGAGGTCTTTAAGATCCGCGGTGAATTTATAGTGACGGCGCCGAACGGCAATCCCGACGTGAACCTGACAAACCGGTGGGTGACGCATGACACCGAGGTCATCACCTGGGACACATTCGGGACCGTGAATAATGTCATGCTGTCCTATTCCAATGACAATTTTGTTTCCGATGTCCATTATTTCCCGTGCGCCGACAATCCTCCGGGAACGCCGGTCCCAACATGTGATAAGGCGGACGCCCTGCCCGTGTCGAATACGGGAGTCAATAAGGGCAATTATAACTGGCAGGTGCCGGATGGCGTCCTCAAAGATATTGACGGTGAATACACGAATTTCAATCTGGTGAAAATCCGCGTCGAGGATGCCAATGACGCAGGGGTGAACGATGCTTCCGATAATACTTTCAAGATCGATTATTACCAGATCACCTGGCTGGTGTTTGACTTGTTAACCAACGCGGCATTGAGCGATCTGTCGGTGACCGAAGTGAAGTCGACCGATCCGACCTTCATCCAATGGCAGGAGGTGGGCATTACGACTTCCCCGCCGAAAGTCAAACCGACGCCATACGGGAGCTGGCTGGCGACGTGGTCAAAGACGGGTTACGGGAGTGTGGGCCAACTGGTTGTCGCCGATCAGGACCAGAGCTACACGTTATATATGGAAACGTCCTCGGTCCACATCTGGCGCGCGGTTTCTGACTTCGCCTATACTCCGGAGATTCTGGACAATCCGAGTACGCCCCAGAATGAATCGGTTCCTGATTCGCTGGCGGTTGTATCGTTCTTGGAGAGAGACGGTTCCGTCATCACGGGTACCGTGTATCTCGACATACGGTTCTATGATGGGTCGTCCCAGATCAAGCAAATTGAGCTTGGGACCGATCCGCGCATCTATGACGGCCAAGGCAACGTGATTGATTGTTATGAAGGCCCTCCGCCGCTTCCGCAAATATCCAATGCCCAGGGTATCATTGTGCCCGCTCCATGGAACAATACGGGCCTGCAGTCAGGCAAGGTCTACACGGTCGTGACGACGGCCTTGATCGGTACTTGCGGTAAATTCGTTTCGCCGACGTCCTTCTCCATCACGGAAACAAAGAAACTGAATGATCTGGTTAATTTCGTGGCGACACAATTGGACACGCCACTTTCCCAAGTGAAAAGTGATGTCCAGGGGGTTATTATACAAGAATTGGCCGCTCAATCGGCGCTTATTGATACGAAACTGGACGCCCAAAAAACAAGTCTTGAAGGTAAGATGGATTTGCAAACGGCAGCGATCAACACGGCGATAGGTAATTTTACGGCCGCGGTTGCTTCTTCCATTGTCAGCCTGGAGACAGCGGCAGCGAATAGTTTGGCATCGGCCGCCGTTCTTGAGGACGCGGCTGAATTAAGCCAGGATGCCGCCTTAGACCTGCAGGAGATCGGGCGAAGGCAGGCGGCGAAACTGCTTATTCCTCAATCGGTTAAGACGGGGGAGTCGGCCCAGTTAAGATACCGGGGATATACTTCAGGCCTGATACCCCTGATCGATGTTCTCGACGGAGATAATAAACCGATACACCAGGCCATTCCGATGAAGCCGCTGGCGGACAAACCGGAGATATATGAGTTTATCATCAGTAATGTCGATGCCGAGACATATAAACCGGGAACGCTCTTCACGGTTATTGTCACTGAATCTTCAACCGGCAGTATCGAATCTGGAGCTGTTTTTGTCGAACCGGCAACTGGCCAATTACTTATGCCTAGCTCTGTGCTTTTGGGCGAAAAATTGAGCATCCGTTACCGTGGCAGGCCGGATTGGGTTCCGATCATCAAGATCACTGACTTTAAGAACAAAGTTCTCGTCGATCAGCCCATGGTAAAGGGTGTTGAGGGGGCAGACATGTTTGAGTTCACCGTTCCCAAAGTGACCGCCAGCGTTTATGAGCCTGGCCGGCCTATTACGGTTGCTGTTACTGAAGCGAATACCGCCGCTTTCGAAACCGGAACGATTTTTGTGGCTAAGGCGGCCGGTCAATTATTGATGCCGGGATCTGTACTGTTGGGCGATAAATTAAATATCCGTTACCGCGGCGGCGCGGATTGGAAACCCACCATCACGATTTCAGACTTTACCAACACGATTGTTGTTGACAATGAAAAAATGACCAAAGTTAAAGACGAAGAGAATTTCTTTGAGTATAATATTCCTACCGTTAGCGGCGATCAATATGTGCCCGGGAAACCGATCACAATTACGGTTATTGAAAAGGATTCAGCTGCTTTTGAATCCGGCACGATTTTGATTGAGTCCACTTCGTTAACCAGCTTGGAGGGACTTGTCGCCGCCGGCGCCGGACAAAAGAGCATTATCCAGGACACGCTGGACGCTGTCGAGGCTGTCAGAGGCGCCTTGGCGACAGGCGGGGACATCAGTGTCGCCCTGGAGGCGATTAGAATGCAGTTGCAGGAGATACCCAAAGAGATCGCCAACGAAGCGATCACGGTGCCGATCATCAACGCCGTGGATGAGATCCGCGATGAGTTCATAAGTTTCACGGGCGACGAAGGTTATGACTTCAGCACGCTGCTTGAGAAAGGGCTGGAGGAATCAGCATCCATTACGGATATTCGCGAGACAACGGACATGGTCCAGGGGACAACAGAAGTGATGCAAAAAATCGTTGAACAACAATTAGGAGGGGAGGATGCGCCGATTGTTCACAGTTTCTTCCATTAATTCCCGCATAACGAGAAATAGACCGAAGACTGCCGCTCTCTTAATCAAACGCTTCTCCCAATCAATGACCGCCTGCTGGATGGCGGCGCTTTATGCTTGTTGCTTCATCGGGATCACCTCCGCCCAGGAGCAGGGGCAGGCGAAGCCGCAGGAGGAGCTGATGGAGATGAGTGTCGTCGTTGTCAATCCTTCCAAAACAAAGACGCAAACGGTCCCCATCAAGATGTATTTGCCCCGGGAAGTCACGCCGGACGCCATCCTGAACCCGGACGGCCTGGATATCGAATTTGATTCGGATAATTCGATGTACTATGTCTATAAGGATGAAGTCCTGCTCAAACCCGCCGAGACGAGGGTATTTGACGTTGAGATCCGGGATGTATGGAACATTGCCCAGGAACGGATGGATGCCATGGCTGACCAGACGCGGTCGCTGGTCGAGCGGCTTAAGGGCAGCGACTTCTATGAGCCCGCGAAGGTATTGGAAGAAGCGATCGTCAAATCCCTGAATACGATCACTGTGACCCAGAATGACGAAACGGTCAGCCGCCGCAGCCATATCGGGATCTACAGAAGCAATCTGAAGATCATCGACCAGGTCAAAGAGGATATCAGCCGCCTGGAGAAGCAGCTGGAAATCGTCATCGCT
Organism: Omnitrophica WOR_2 bacterium RIFCSPHIGHO2_02_FULL_52_10; assembly: GCA_001805655.1. GTDB lineage: Bacteria > Omnitrophota > Gorgyraeia > Zapsychrales > Zapsychraceae > 2-02-FULL-52-10. The sequence continues at coordinate 3,605 of MHGR01000039.1, read as the reverse complement.
TCCCCCAAGCCGGAGGTTTTGGAACAGTCTCAGCTGAAAACAGATTCTCCGGCAAAAAATACAACCTGGATGATTATTTTTATCATTATGCTCTTCATAGGTATGCTGGGCGGTGTGTTCTTCTTCACCTGGCAGACCCAAGCGCATGCCACCAAAAACCTCATTTCCGAAGCACGGGAATCCGCCTTCCCTGCGGGCGAGCATTCTGACGCCGGCAAAGAGTGATTTAGAAACTCTGTCTTGCTGAGGTCCGCCCGATAGCAAACGCTGTTCCTCTCTTTGCTTGAATCCGCATGAAAATGCCTGACAAGAGAAAAAGAATGGGCGTATTTTTTTGGAAAATTCCTAGAACACGCATTTGAATGGAGATATAATAAATCATATGCCGATTATTAATATTATTAGTATTCATAAAGTTATATATAAAGGGCGAGCGGAGAGCATTATTTTGCCGGGGGACACGGGGGTCTTTGAGGTCATGGCCTTTCACAAAAATATCATGAGCCGGCTGCTGAGGGGGAACATTGAGGTCGACGGAACCCATTTCCCCATTGCCCGCGGCGTGGTTAAGGTGGAGGGGAATACGGTAACCGCCGTAGTTGAGGAAGAGTAATCATGGACCGCAATCTGGCTTTAACGATGATTTTTACCGTTTGTATACTCGGCCCTTGCGCGGTTTTTGCCGCCAGCGCGTTCGCGAGCATCAACTCGCTCGGGCGCAATCCGTCGGCGGCGTCAAAGATTTTTACGGCCATGATCGTGGCCTTGTCCTTCGCTGAGGCGGCGGCGTTCATCGCCATGGTCATCGTTTTTCAATTATTCAGTTGAGTAGAGGAGGGACCGAATGCTCTGGATTTATTTGATCATCCTGCAAATCCTTTTCTTTATCGGGCTGTTGTTCTTTTTGCGCTATGTCCTTACGCGCAACATCAGCAAGGCGACCGGCCACTTGCATGACTTGAGCAAGGATTATATTTCCAAGGAGGAGGAGGCGAACCGGTTGCTGCAGAAAGCCCAAAATGAAGCCAAAAGCATTGTGGCCAGGGAAACCCAGGCCGCCGAAGAGGCAAAGGAAAAATTAATTAAAGACGCGCAGGCGCAACGGGACCAAATCGTCGCCGACGCGAACCAGAGAAGCGCCGAGATCACCGAGAAAGCGCAGCGCAACGCGGATTTTGTCCGCACGCAACTGGAGCAAAAAATCGAAGACCGCGCCAGGGAATTGCTCTATGAAACGATTCATAAAGTCATACCGAAGGATTTTCTCCAGGATATACACGACCGCTGGCTGTCCAAGGCGGAAAAAGGGGATTTTAACCTCAAGCATTTAAAGCTGATGGATAAAGTCCACGAAGCCAAAGTGAGCTCCGCTTTTCCCCTGACCGACCGGCAAAAAGAGGACCTGAAATCGAAGCTCTCCCAAAAAATAGGCAACGGGGTCGTCCTGGACACGGAGGTCGATCCCGCGTTGATCGCCGGATACACCATCAAGATCGGCAGCGTTGTGGTGGATGCCAGTTTACGGCATAAAATTGAGAAGGCCATGCAGGAATAGTGCTTTATGGGTGCTCCTAAATCAAAAATGGGTGAGCGGATGGATGCCGAGCCGGAATTTGACGCCGATGTGGACGTGCGGGAAGTCGGCACCATTCAGTCGATAAGGGAATTTCTGGTAACGGCGGTCGGCCTGCCGTCCTGCATCAACGGCCAGATTGTGGAATTCGCCAACGGCCATCGCGGCCTGGTCATGGGATTCAAAGGCGAGCAGGTGCAGATCCTGGTGCTTGGCCTGAAGGTGAACCTGCGTATCGGCGATGAGGTGTTTAACCGGAGCCAATTGTTGGAATTGCCCGTGGGCGCGAATTTTTTGGGCAGGATTGTGAACAGCCTTTGCGAGCCTGTGGACGGTTTAGGACCCGTCCAGGGCGATGCAATGAAAAGCGTCTTTGCCGACGCGCCCAATGTCATGGACCGCATTCCGGTTGATCAAACGACGCCGACCGGGACCTTCGCGCTGGACGTCGTCATTCCCATTGCCAAGGGCCAGCGCCAGCTGCTGATTGGCGACCGGCTCACCGGAAAAACCACCGTGGCCCTGGATGCGATCCTCAGCCAAAAGAAAACCGGCACCATATGCGTCTACTGCAGCATCGGAAAACCGTTCACCAGCTTGACGGCCATCATCGACCTTTTGCGGGAAAAGGGGGCCATGCCGTACACGATTGTCGTGGATTCGACCAGCTCGACCTCCGTGGGGGAGCAATACCTCAGCCCGTACACGGCCTGCATGCTCGGCGAGTATTTTATGTATCAGGGTAAGGACGTGATTGTGGTCTTCGATGACCTGACCAAGCATGCCTGGACCTACCGGCAGATATCGCTTTTGCTGGAGCGCGCTCCCGGCCGGGAAGCGTATCCGGGGGACATTTTCTATGTACATTCCCAGCTCATGGAGCGCGCGGCCTATCTGAAACCGGAGCTTAAAGGCGGCTCCATGACCTTTTTTCCCATCATTGAAACGCTGCAGGGCGACCTGACGAGCTATATCCCCAACAATATTATTTCCATGACCGACGGACAGATTTATTTCAGCTCGGCGCTGTTTTATAAAGGGATCAAGCCGGCGATTGATTTCGGCCTTTCCGTTTCCCGTATCGGGAACAAGGCCCAATGGAAGGCCATGCGCAAACTGAGCGGCGATTTCAGGCTGGAGTATCTGCAGTACCAGGAGCTCTTGCAGATCACCCGTTTAAGGGCGACAGGTTTGTCGGAAGAGGCGCAGGCCCGCTTAAAAAAAGGGGAAATCATCACCCATTTGATCAGCCAGTTTAAACACCGGCCGGTCCCCCTCGAGGCGCAGATCATCTTTTTGTTCGCGTTGAAGCTGGGCATGCTGGACACGTTAATGCAGGACGGCATCAATCAATTCAAGGATGAAATCCTGCCGTTCATTCAGGCCCGGCAGCCCGGATTGATTGAGGCGGTCGTCACGACGCATGAGCTCACCCCGGACAATGAGGATCAGCTGGGAAAGATGCTTTTGGAGTATTTCGAGGAAAGCGCAAACAAAGACATCCGGAATATGAGGTAACGTGCCATGCCCGCCATCACGGTTGTAAGAAATGAACGCCTGTTTTACAAGGACTTTTATATGCTGATCAATGTCCTGAAAACGGTGGCGATTTCCCAATTTCACTCTTTGGAGCGGAAAATTCAGACTTACGAAGAGCTGGTCGACACGGTGGAGCGGTTTTTTTACCTCCTGGATCTGAACGCCGTCGTCCATCCGTTCGTGCGCCCGCCTCCGGATGCTCCGCTGGGCATTGTGGCGGTCACCTCGGACAGGGGGCTGTTGGGCGGGCTGAACCACCGGGTCATGACGGCGGCCTTCGGGCACATGAACGACACCAGGAATCAGTTAACCATCGTCGGCCAGCAGGGGAAGAATTACGTGCACGGGCTGGACGTTGCGTTCAAAGGTTTCCTGTCGGGGGATGATGACCAGCGCTATCACCTGGCCCTGCAGATCCGGGAGCACATCATCGATGAGGTTCTCGGGCGCAGAATGGGGGCGGTAAAGATCATCTATCCCTTTGCGACGTCCA
>MHGR01000038.1:12387-12583 GCA_001805655.1 Omnitrophica WOR_2 bacterium RIFCSPHIGHO2_02_FULL_52_10 | reverse complement strand
CTTTTGAGTTTGAGGTGCTCTCCGGCATAGAGCTTTCATCGGAAGCTGCGGGGAAGGACATTCATATTCTGGGGTATTTGTTTGAGTATAAAAATGAATCCTTTGTCAAGAAAATCAGATATATGCAAGATGTTCGCGTCGAACGGATGCGTGAGATGATCGATAAATTAAAGGGATTAGGGATAGATAACATCGC
>MHGR01000038.1:11145-12308 GCA_001805655.1 Omnitrophica WOR_2 bacterium RIFCSPHIGHO2_02_FULL_52_10 | reverse complement strand
TGGACCACCAGCATTAAAAAAGCCTTTGATGATTATTTGGCGGATGATGCGCCGGCGTATGTGCCCAAGTTCAAGCAATCGCCGTATGAAGCCATCGCGTTGATCAAAAACACGGGAGGGGTGCCGGTATTGGCCCATCCGATGCTGACGGGGGTGGATGAGCTCATACCCGGCCTGGTTGAGGCCGGGTTGCTTGGGCTGGAGGTTTTTTATCCGAATAGCACGGAACAAACCACCCGGTTTTACAGCGCCTTGGCCAAAAAGCACAATTTAATCGCGACCGGCGGCTCGGATGCGCACGGAACCGTGAAGAAATACACCTCGATCGGCAGGGTTAAGGTGCCGTATTCCATCGTGGAGCAGCTCAAGGCTGCCTGCGCGGTTTAAGGGGAGGGCTAAACTCCTATTGCCATGACACACGCAGAGTACATGAGAAGAGCTCTTGAGCTGGCTCTGAAAGGACGCGGCAAAACCTCGCCCAACCCGATGGTGGGGTCGGTTATCGTTAAGGGGAACCGGATTATTGCGGAAGGGTGGCATGCGCGCTGCGGCGGCGATCATGCCGAGGTCGTGGCCTTGAAAAAAGCCGGCGGACGATCCCGCGGCAGCAGGATGTATGTGACCCTTGAGCCGTGCCATCACTACGGACGCACGCCGCCGTGTGTTGATCAAATTATCCAAAAAGGCATCAAGGAAGTCTATGTCGGCATGCGGGACCCCAATCCCCTGACGAACGGGAAATCTATTGCCAAATTGCGGCGCCACGGGGTCAAAACGAGGGTCGGCATTCTCCGCAATGAACTGGAAGAAATCAACGAAGCCTTTGTCAAATATGTGAAAAAAGGGCTGCCGTTGGTTGCGGCAAAATGCGCGCAGACCTTGGACGGTAAAATTGCCACGGCCGCCGGGCACTCAAAATGGATCACTTCCGCTGCGGCTCGCCGTTTTGCCCGGAAGATCCGCGCCGAATATGATGCCATCATGGTCGGTGTTGACACGGTTCTGGCGGATAATCCCCGTCTGAGCGCTGGCGGCGGGAAAAGAGCCATACAAAAGATTGTATTAGATTCTTCGCTCAGGACGCCGTTGAGCGCAAGGCTGTTCTCCGGGGGCCGTCGCTCGGATTGCACAATCGCGACAACGGCAAGGGCGCCGAAAACGAA
>MHGR01000038.1:10959-11133 GCA_001805655.1 Omnitrophica WOR_2 bacterium RIFCSPHIGHO2_02_FULL_52_10 | reverse complement strand
AGCGCATGTGATCGGCAGCGCTCTGCGCGAAAAATTGGTCGATAAGATGTATATCTACCTTGCGCCAAAGATCATGGGGGACCAAAAAGCGCTGAGTTCCATCGTGGGGCTGAAACCGGCCAGGATTGGGCAGGCGGCGCGATTACAGAACATAAAGGTAAAAGAGATCGATGG
>MHGR01000038.1:2826-10952 GCA_001805655.1 Omnitrophica WOR_2 bacterium RIFCSPHIGHO2_02_FULL_52_10 | reverse complement strand
CTTGTGACCGGCCATGTTTAACGGGATTGTCGAAGAGATAGGAATCGTCAAGTGGGTTAACGCAATGAAGAATCTTGCCGTTCTTGAAATCCAGGCGCCGACCGTGTGGAAGGGGGCCAAGCGCGGAGGGAGCATGGCGGTGAACGGCGCCTGCTTGACGGTTAGGGACATTCGAAACAAAATACTTGTTTTTGATGTGATGCGCGAGACGCTTCTTAAAACGACGCTAGGATCCTTGAAGAAGGGGGGGCGCGTCAATTTGGAGCGGCCGCTGAAGGCCAATAGCCGTATCGACGGGCATTTTGTCACCGGCCATGTCGATGGCGTTGGGACGATAAATACTAAGATCACGGGGAAGAATTATACCGAAATACGGGTCGCCTTGAAGCCGGATATCGCCAAGTATATCGTGCGCAAGGGGTCGGTTTGCCTGGACGGGGTGAGCTTAACCGTAGGAAAGGTCACGAAGAAGTTTTTTGCGGTGCACCTGATCCCCTTTACCAAGAAGGTGACAACATTGGGGCAAAAAGGAAAAGGCGACAAGGTCAATATTGAAACGGATATTCTAGCGAAATACATGCTCACTGGGAAGCCGACGCGTCCTTCCCGCATAAAATTGGAGAAGGAGGGAATAACATGGAACTAGATGTTTTAGACATCCAAAAAATCATCCCGCACCGATACCCGTTTCTGTTGATCGATAAAGTCATATCGCTTGAACCGAATGAAAAGCTTGTGGCGGTCAAGAATGTCTCAATCAACGAGCAGTTCTTTACCGGCCATTTCCCGGGGGAGAAGGTCATGCCCGGCGTGCTGATCATTGAAGCGATGGCCCAGGCCGGGTGCATTTATTTTTATTACAGCAAAAATATGCAGGGCAAGGAATTGATTTATTATTTGGCGAAGGTGTCCGCTAGGTTCAGTGCCCCCGTGAAGCCGGGGGACCAGTTGAAGATTGAGGTTACCACCATTAAGCTGATGAAAATGGCCGGATTTTTAAAGACCATGGCCTATGTGAAGGACACGCTGGTGGCAGAAGCTGAAATCGGGTTTGGAATTAAAGAAGGGTAAAATTTGCGTGTGTCCTGATTGACGGGGCAGCGCGTAAGTGTTAGACTACATTTTATTATTGTTAACTACGTATTTGGTTTGTATTTTGGGGTGAACATTTTCCGTTTTATTTGCACCCAGACATTTTTAAAGAATGGGTGCGAAAACAAAATTGAAAGATTTTTTATCGTCTTTATTTTGCTCCTCGGCACTGGCGTGCCTCGGAGCGAAAATATGATGTTGGCTTATACTTATGGAGCCTATCCGAAGGCCGGCGAAGCGACATAAGTATTAGCCAATATCACCCTCAAGAAAGCAACGCTTTCTTGAGGGGCGAGAGTCTGAAGAGTAAAACTTTTACTGTTTTTTTGCTCCTCGGCACTGGCGTGCCTCGGAGCGAAAATATCTAACACTTATGTTCGCCCGCTTGCAGCGGGCTCCATAAGTGTAATATATTTTCGGGGCGTAGCGCAGCCCGGCTAGCGCGCAACGTTCGGGACGTTGAAGTCGACGGTTCGAATCCGTCCGCCCCGACCATTTCTTAACAGCCGCAGCGTCCAGGAGGGACCCATGACAGAAATAAAGCAGGCGGGAAACAGCAACCAAAAGTCTGAGCGCACGTGGGCGATATTCTGCCACCTGAGTGCCTTGGTAGCGTTGATCGGTGTTCCGTTCGGGAATGTCTTGGGGCCGCTGGTCATCTGGCTGATTAAAAAGAATGACATGCCCCTCGTTGACGAAGAGGGAAAATCCGCTCTGAATTTTCAATTATCCATGACCATTTATACGCTGGTCGTCTTGGTGTTATGTTTTGTGGCTGTCGGGCTCCTGTTCATTGTTCCCATTATTTTGGCCAACGTCATCCTTGTCATCATCGCCTCCGTGAAAACGAGCAACGGCGAAAAGTTTCAATATCCCTGCACGATTCAATTCATTAAATGACCCGGGCCCGCATCATTTACTCTGGAACGGTTCAGGGGGTGGGGTTTCGCTATACCGTCCAAAGGTACGCGGTTAGCCATGGGCTCAGAGGATGGGTAAGAAATTGCCGGGATGGTACCGTTGAAATTCAGGTGGAGGGGCCTAAGGATACCATCGAGGAGCTTTGCCGGGACGTCGAGGAGCGTTTCCAAGAATATATTCAGAATAAGGACATTCAATTTTCCTCCCCGGAGACGGTATTTAAGGATTTCAGGATTATCCATTAATACGGGGCGTCGTTGGTTGCCATGCGTTACGGTATATTTTCGGATGTTCACGGAAATTGGGAGGCCCTGCAGGAGGTGCTGCAGTTTTACCGCACGGAAGGTATTCACGATTATATCTGCCTGGGCGATATCGTCGGTTACGGCGCCAATCCCAAAGAGTGTCTGGATCAGATTCGCGGGCTCAATGCGGTCTGCATTGCCGGAAACCATGATTGGGCCGTGTCGGGGCGGCTGAATTACGACGTTTTTCACCAGTCGGCGAAAGAGGCCGTCGATTGGACGCGCGGCAAGCTCGCCAGCGAAGACATGGCATTTCTCAACCGTCTGCCTTTGATGTTTAAAAATGATGATTTTGTGGCCGTGCATGGGACACTGAGCGAACCGGAGAATTTTCATTACATGATTTATATGTCGGACGCCCGGGAAACATTCCATTTAATGGAGCGCCAGGTTTGTTTTGTGGGGCACTCCCACGTGCCGCAGATCATCATTCAGCATGGCGAGAAGGTGGTATGTTCCACGAAAATGAATGCCGACATCAGTCCGGCTGACCAGTATATCGTGAACGTGGGGAGCGTGGGGCAGCCCCGAGACGGCAATCCAAAAGCTTCCTGCTGTGTCTATGATGCGGCCGCACATGCTTTACATATTACAGACTCACGTATGATGTTGAATCCGCCTACACCAAGATTTTAAAGGCCGGCTTGCCGGAAGATTTGGCCGAGCGTTTATTGGTCGGCATGTAAACCGGTTGACGATGAACAAATCAGAAGCGGCAAAAGCAATTCAGAGGATCTCATCGGAAATCGAAGAGCATAATTACAGGTATTATGTTCTGGATCAGCCAACCATATCCGACAAGGAATACGATGACCTTCTCAAGAAACTGATAAAGCTCGAAGAGCAGTTTCCCGACCTGCGCACGCCGGACTCCCCCTCCCAACGGGTAGGCGCCAAGCTCGCTGCCCAGGCGAAAAACGTTGCGCACAAGGCCAAGATGTATTCGCTGGACAACACCTATTCCATCGCGGAGCTTACGGATTGGCATAAGCGGGTCTGCAAAGGGCTTGCCGATAGGTCGGTTGAGTATGTGGCGGAATTGAAGATTGACGGGGTCAGCGCGGCATTAACCTATGAGGACGGGCGGTTTGTCTTGGGAGCGACGCGGGGGGATGGAACCACGGGGGAGGATGTCACGCCGAATCTTAAGACCGTCCGCAGCATTCCGCTGAGGTTAAAGGGCAAAAGGGAAGAAGCCTTGCCCAGCCTCCTGGAGGTGCGCGCCGAAATTTACATGAACCGCAAGGATTTTGAGATCTTAAACAAGGAGCGGAAGGCGGCGGGCGAGGAGTTGTTTGCCAATCCCAGAAACGCGACCAGCGGCTCCTTAAAATTGCTCGATTCGCGCGTGACCGCCCGGAGAAAATTAAATTGTTTCGTTCATTCTTTTGGTGTTTTAGCGGGACAGGCGGCGATGAAAACGCAATGGGAGTTCCTTAAACGCGTGAGCGCATGGGGGTTTTGCGTGGACAAGAATCACCGGTTGTGCGCTTCGCTCGGGGAGGTCATAGACTACTGCAAAGAATACCAGACAAAGAGAGGGCAAATCCCCTATGAGGTTGACGGGATCGTCATCAAGGTGAATTCCCTTGAGCAGCAGACGAAACTTGGGAACACTTTAAAAAGTCCGCGCTGGGCCGTGGCCTATAAATTCCCGGCCCATCAGGTGACGACCACGGTCAAGGATATCATCGTGCAGGTGGGCCGCACGGGGGTTTTGACGCCGGTCGCCGAAGTCGAGCCGGTCGAATGCGCCGGTGTGACGATCACGCGATCGACTTTGCATAATTTCGATGAGGTCAAGCGGCTGGGCGTTAAAAAGGGCGACCGCGTTTTGATTGAACGCGCGGGCGATGTCATCCCCAAGATCGTCAAAGTCGTCGCCGCCAGTCCAAGAGCCAAGCAAAAAGCGTTTGCCGTTCCCCAACAATGCCCGGAATGCGGCGGGCCAGTCATCAAAGAAAGGTCGGACCAGGTTGCATACCGCTGCGTGAATCCGGCGTGCGAGCGTCAGCTGGAACGTCGGCTGGTTCATTTTGCCTCCCGCGCGGCGATGGATATTGAGGGGCTGGGTGAATCCGCGGTCGCGCAGCTGCTGAAAAAGGGGCTGGTGAAGGACGTGGCCGACATTTATTATCTGAAAAAAGGTGACCTTTTAAAACTCGATCTCTTTAAGGATAAGAAAGCCGATAATTTGCTGTCGGCCATCGAAAACAGCAAAACCCGCCCTTTAGCGCGGTTTTTATTCGGCCTGGGCATTATCAATATCGGAGAGAAGGCGGCGTATGTTTTAGCCCAGAATTTCAAGCATATTAACACGCTCCAGAAAGCTAAAAAAGAGGACATCGATGCTATCCATGAAATCGGAAGCGTCATGGCGGAGGCCGTCGTCACGTTCTTTAAAACTCCCGCCAGCAGGAAACTCATTTCAAAATTTATCAAGGCCGGGGTCAATGTCGAGGAAGCGGCGATAGAAGCCGGCAAGGGGTTGGCCGGCAAGAAATTTGTTTTTACCGGTGAGCTTGCGGCCTTGTCCCGCAGCGAAGCGCAGGAACGTGTCAAGCAAATGGGGGCGGAGGTCACTTCAGCCGTCAGCGCAAAGACGGATTATGTGGTTGTCGGCAAGTCCCCCGGTTCGAAATATAAAAAAGCCGTTGACCTTGGGATCAAGGTCTTGGATGAAAAGCAGTTTGTCTCGCTCATGTCCCAAACGGCATGAGGGGTGTCATGCAAAGGATAAGCCATGGATAATGCAAAAAGCAGACCCGGGAGGGAGATGGTTCATTACCGCAATGTCATCTGCGTCCTGTGTGTTCTTTCATTTCTGCTGAGCGGATGCCAGCCCTTGCGCAAGAAATTCACGAGGAAAAAAAAGGAAGAAAAAGAGGCGGGCGGGAAGTTCATCCCTGTCCTGGAGCCCATCGATTATCCTGTCAAGGCGTACTCCCTCGAACAGGATTACAAACAGCATTTTTCCCTTTGGAAGGTTTGGGAAAGGGATTTGATGCAATCGATTGAAAACGACGACAGTGACAAACGCCAGAAATATTTATTGGGTAAGTCCCTGGAAGAGCTGGAAGCCATGAACGCCCTTATGGGAGAAGCGCGGCAAGCCGGGTTCAGCGCGGTTCTGGGGCAGGTCCGCCAGATTCAAAAAGAATATGACAAGCCCGCAGCCATGAGAAGTAAATTCAGCGTTAAAAAGCAATTAAATGCCAGCTCGAAGGAAATACGCCATCATTATTCCCCGAAGCAATTATTCCCTGACCAGCCTTAGCACGCCTGGGGGGCGGACGGACTGTTTATGGATGCGCTCATAAAAGAATTCATCAATTATTTAGCCGTGGAAAGGGGCCTGGCGGACAACACCCTGCTGGCTTATCAGCGCGATCTGAAGAAGTATGCCGCGTGTTTGCGGAAGATGGGCGTCAAGGATGCCAAAAATGTCAAGCGCGATCAGATCACGCAGTTTATGTACGGCCAGAAAAAACAGGGGCTGTCGACGAATTCCATCTGCAGGAATCTGGCGGCTATAAAAATGTTTCACCGGTTTTTGGTGCGCGAGCGCCTGGCCCAGGAAGACCCGACGAATCTGGTCGATACGCCCAAGCTTTGGAAGCGGGTTCCGGAAGTGCTGACATCGGGGGAAATTGAGGCGATGATCGAGGCGGCCAAGGGGCAGGGCTGGCAAGCCGTACGGGATAAAGCGATCCTGGAACTGTTTTATGCGAGCGGCATGCGCGTTTCGGAGCTCCTTAATCTAAAGACGGAGAATGTCAACCTTGAACTGGGTTATGTCCGCTGCATCGGGAAGGGCCGGAAGGAGCGCATCATACCGATCGGCAAACGCGCGCGCGACGCCCTTCAGAAATATTGCGCCTCGGTCCGCGGGAAATTGGTCAAAGACGACATGACTTTCAGTTTATTCGTGAGCCGGTTAGGGAAGAAAATCAGCCGGCAAAGCATCTGGAAGATCATCAAGAGTTACGCCAGGAAAGCCAGGATAAAGAAAGAGATCAAGCCGCATACCCTGCGCCATTCCTTCGCGACCCATCTGTTGGAGCGCGGGGCGGACCTGCGCTCCGTTCAGGAGATGCTGGGACATTCGGACATTTCCACAACCCAAATCTACACGCATGTCGACAGGGAACGGCTTAAAACGGTGCATAAGCAATTTCATCCGCGCGGATAAATAGGCGACCATGAACAATCATCTCAGCAAGGTTGACGGCAAGGCGTTGCGCATGATCCGGCTGATCGCCCGGGAGGCGGACCGCAGGGGAATGGCCGCTTATGTCGTGGGCGGGATCGTCCGGGATATTCTCCTGAAAAGGGAAAATTACGATCTAGACTTTGTCATTGAAGGGGATGCGATCCGTCTGGCGCGCGCCCTAGCCGGGCCATTGAACGCGCGCCTTACCGCGCACGGGTCGTTTGGGACCGCGGTCTTGAAGTTGCCTTCAGGCCAACGGATTGATCTGGCGGTCACCCGTAAGGAAACCTACAGACATTCGGGCGCATTACCGGTGGTTAGTCCAGGGACAATGCAGGACGACCTCCTGCGCCGGGATTTTACCATCAACGCCATGGCGATTGCGGTCAATCGGGGCCGGTTTGGGCAATTGATTGATATTTGTGGTGGACGTAAAGATTTATTATCGAAAAAAATAAGGATTTTGCATGCGCAGAGCTTTATGGATGATCCCACGCGCATAGCGCGGGCGGTGCGTTTTGAACAGAGATTCGGGTTTGGGATAGAGCGGCGTACGCTAACTTTGCTCAAAGAATGCGTGCGGAAAAAAGCCACGCAAAACGTGAAAGCTCAGCGGCACTTTAATGAGTTGAAAAAAATATTATGCGAACCGGACCCCGTGAGGCCTCTCCAACGACTCCATCAGTTGGGATGGATACCTGTTTTACCTGCCGGAACAAAGGTTTCGTTTGCGGGCTTGAGGCGATTACAAACCAGGGTCCGGAAACTGGGGAAGATGCCTTGGTACAATACGTTTGAGCAGTGGTGGCTCATCAAGTTCATGGTTTTGATTGCACAGTGCACTGAGCACGTAGTGAACGGCATCCTGTCCGGCATCCATATCGCTAAACATGAGCGGCAAAGTATTCTACAAAGCAGGCAAATCCGTCATTTAGGGCGAAAGCTGTCCACCCAGGATCTCCCCGCGAGTCAGATTTATCAAATGTTGAAATCGTTCACCAAAGAGGCTATAGTGTATCTCCGCGCCACGGCATCCCAGGAGGTTGTCGCGCAACGCATCGACCGGTACCTCCAAAGGGATATGGATATGCGGCTGAGGATTAATGGGGATGACCTCAAAAAAATGGGGATGGTTCCCGGGAGCAAAATTGGAAAGGTTTTAGAGCAAGTCCTCTGCCTGAAGATCGACAATAAAGTCAAGTCCAAGGACGATGAATTAAAATGGGCAAAATTATGTTTGGCAGAGAGCTAAGCCGCTTATTCTGCTACGCAAAACAAATAAAAACATTCGTTTTGCTTCGCTCGCCTCTGCGAAGCCAGTTTCCGCTAGACTGCGCTACGGCGGAGCAGGGCAGGAATATTCTTCGGGCGGAATAATTCCTCCGAAGCAAAAGAATCAAATCTATTACTTTTGCGAGGGAGAATAGAAAGGTGCTGGGATGGGCAGGATCGAGAAAATTAATCAACAGGTCAAGCGCGAGATCGGGATGATCATTCAGCGGGATCTGGGAGATCCGCGGTTGCAATTCGTGACGATCACGGGCGTTGATGTCAGCAAGGACCTGCGCCATGCCAGGATCAGCTTCAGTGTTTTG
>MHGR01000038.1:0-2817 GCA_001805655.1 Omnitrophica WOR_2 bacterium RIFCSPHIGHO2_02_FULL_52_10 | reverse complement strand
GGCCAGGGGGATGATCCGCGGGTTGCTGGGACAGCGCATGGGCATTCGGCACATTCCGGAATTATTTTTTTCGTACGATGAATCGATTGAACTCAGCACGCGCATCGAGAAAACGCTAAAGGAGATTCAGGATGAGCATGAATCAGATCATTCAAGTTCTGAAGAAGAATAAACGGTTTCTCATCAGCACGCATGTGAATCCTGACCCGGACGCCTTGTGTTCAGAAATGGCTTTAGCGGAATTTCTCCGTTCCATGGGAAAAGTGGTAACGGTCATTAACAGCGAGAGCGTCCCCCGCCGGTACCGATTCTTGCCCGGCATGAGCCGCATCAAAAGCTATCGAAAGGATTTCAAAAGGGATTATGATGTCGCGGTCATTGTCGATTGCGGAGAATTGGATCGTATAGGAAAGGTGAAGGATTTGATTCGCGGCGACACGCTCATTGTGAATATCGACCATCACATTACCAATGACAAGTTCGGGGATTATAATTTGATCCAACCGCAGGCTTCCTCTACGGCTGAAATTTTATTTGAGCTGCTGACAAAAGCCAAATGCCGGTTCACCCGAAATCTAGCCACACATCTTTATGCTGGGATCATGACGGACACGGGGTCATTCCGTTACGAAAACGCAGCACCGCGGACGCATGCCATTACCGCGGAATTGATGAAATGGAACATCGCCCCGCACAGATTGTACCAGAAATTTTATGAGAATGTTTCGTTTAAGGACCTCAAGGCGTTTATTGAATTGATCAGGCGATTGAAAATGCACTGCGGCGGAAAAGTGGCGAGCCTCGCGCTGACCAAGAAAGTCATGTCAAAATTTTCCGAGGATTTTGACCTGCGGGATGCCGTCTTCAAATTGCTGCGATCGGTCAAGGGGGTCATGGTCGTCGTTATATGCGTGCAGGTTAACCAGGGCAAGACGCGGATCAACTTCCGCTCATCGGAGAAGTTCAATGTGGCCAGACTGGCGGCCCATTTCAATGGGGGCGGGCACCGCAGGGCGAGCGGCTGCATGATCGACCGGAATATTTCTCAAGCTCGCAAAGCCGTCATCCATCAGATTAGAGCACAGTTATGACCGAGGGCATTATCATTGTGAATAAACCGGACGGCATGACATCGCATGATGTCGTCGCCTGCGTCCGTAAAAAGCTGAACATCCGACGGATTGGCCACGCGGGAACGTTGGACCCTATCGCGACCGGCGTGCTCGTGCTTTTATTGGGCAAAAAAACAAAGCTGTTTAATAAGTTTGTCACCCTGGATAAGGCGTACCGGGCGACGTTGGTTCTGGGGATGGAAACAGCGTCGGCGGATACGCAGGGAAAAATCATCAGGCAGGCGCCTTACGGGCACATTACAAAAGCACAGGTCGAAGAGGCCTTTGCGCGGTTTTGCGGCGACATGGATCAGGTTCCGCCCATGGTTTCAGCGGTGAAAGTAAAAGGCAGGAAGCTGTATCAATTAGCCAGGAAGGGGATTGAAATCAGCCGCACGCCGCGGAAAATACGCGTTGATTGTTTAAGACTTGAAGCATTTAATCCGCCTGAGGTGAAGTTTTATCTGGAATGTTCCAAGGGAACCTATGTCCGCCAGCTGGCGGAAGATATCGGAAAATACTTAGGCTGCGGGGCATGCATCTCGCAAATCCAAAGAACGAGAGTGGGGGATTTCCGGGTGGAAGACGCCGTCCCTCTGAAGGATATTAATGAAAGTCATATACGGAATTGGCAGGGTTGAGAAAGCGATTCGCAATGCCGTTCTGGCCATCGGTGTCTTTGACGGCCTGCACATAGGCCATCAAAAATTAATCAGGGCCGCCGTCAAAAGGGCCGGGGAAATCGGCGGGCTGGTAATTGTCATGACCTTTTCTCCTCATCCGGTTCAGGTTCTCAAGCCCGAACAATCCCTTCCTTTTGTGGTTTCCCTGCCGCACCGCCTGAAACTCATCGAACGTCTCGGCGTGATGATGTGTATTGTCGTTCATTTTACCCAACGGTTTTCGAAGCTCACCCCGCAGCGGTTCGTGAAGCGCTACCTCGTTGGCCATATCCGTCCCAAAGAAGTTTATGTCGGCGGCGATTTTCGATTCGGCAGGGAGCGCGGGGGAACACTCGAGTATTTCAGGGAGGCAGGAAGCAAATACGGTTTTCGCGTGAATTCCGTCCCCCCGGTCAACAGCGGCAGCAGCGGCAGAAAAGTCGGCAGCTCCCATATCCGGGAACTTATCAACAACGGGCAATTGAAAATCGCCGCACGGTATTTGGGACGTTATGTGTCTGTCATGGGGAAGGTTCAGAGAGGATCAAGCCGGGGAAAAATCCTGGGTTTTCCAACGGCCAATATCAAAGCCAAAAATGTCGTGATTCCGCCAATCGGTGTTTACGCTGTTTATGTGCTTATCGGCGATAAAAAGTACAGTGGCATGGCGAATGTCGGCCGCAGGCCATCGTTCCAGCGCAGCGGAAACGGTATCATTGTTGAAGTCCATATCTTTGATTTTCAAAAGGAATTGTACGGAAAAGAGATCATCATACAATTCGTCAAAAGAATCCGCAACGAACGGGCATTCGGCTCAACCGAAAAGCTCATCGCCCAATTGAAACGCGATCAGGTCAAAACCAAAGCCATCCTGAAGTAAAATCTTCACTCAAATCATCAAAACTCCGTTTGAACGGTAAAAAAGGGTATATTCTGACTTTTCTACCAACCTTCCTCGTGTTTTAATCCCCACATTCAACCATGAAGTGCAACACGGGTTGAGGAAAAGACTTCGTAGGGAGTCTTAAAGTTAAGACATTTAC
>MHGR01000037.1 GCA_001805655.1 Omnitrophica WOR_2 bacterium RIFCSPHIGHO2_02_FULL_52_10 | reverse complement strand
CGGACGGGCGGTTCAGGCGCGCCATGGCCATCAGGCATCCGGGCATATTCTTGTCACAGCCGCCAATGGCGACAAGGCCGTCAAATCCTTCGCAGCCGGCCACCGTTTCCACGGAATCCGCAATCACTTCGCGCGAAACAAGGGAATATTTCATCCCTTCCGATCCCATCGAAATCCCGTCCGACACCGTGATGGTATTGAACATAACCGATTTGCCCCCGTTTTGGTCAACCCCGGCGGCAGACATCTCCGCCAGCTTATCGATATGCATGTTGCAGGGAGTGACCATACTCCATGTGGAGGCGATGCCAATCTGCGGCTTTTTAAAATCCGCGGTTGTGAACCCGACGGCGCGCAGCATGGCACGGCTCGGGGCGCGCTCATATCCGTCCGTCACAATCGAAGAATATTTTCTGGGGTTGGTTTTGCTCATGGGGTATTCAACCAGGGGCGCGCCGCCATGGCCTTGTCCTCGAACGCCTTGATTTTATTCTCAAACTGCAGCGTCCATCCGATTTGGTCCAGGCCTTTCAGCAGGCACGTTTTGGCGAACGCATTGATTTTGAAACGATAAACCTTGCCGTTGGATCCGGTCAGTGTTTGCTTTTCCAAATCCGCAGACATCAGCCCCATCGGCTGCTGGATTGCCTGCTGAAAAAGTTCATCTATCTCTGACCCTTTTAATGGTATCAGCAAAATACCGTTTTTTGTACAATTATTATAGAAAATATCCGCAAAACTCGGCGCCACGATGACGCGAAACCCGTAATCGTAAAGCGCCCAAGGGGCGTGCTCACGGCTGGAGCCGCAGCCGAAGTTATCGCGCGTCAGCAGAATGGTCGCTTTTCGGTACTCCGGCCGATTGAGGACAAAATCGGGGTTTTCCTTGGTGCCCTCGTAATCCAGAAAACGCCACTCATGGAACAGATGTTTGCCGAAGCCCGTCCGCTCGATTTTCCGCAAAAATTGCTTGGGGATGATGGCGTCGGTGTCCACGTTGACGCGATCCAGGGGCGCCGCTATGCCTTTATGGGTTTTGAATGGTTCCATGATCGTTATTTTTTAGCGGGAAATTTACGGATATCCATGATCTTTCCGTGGAGCGCGGCCAGCGCCGCCATTTGAGGGCTCATCAAATGCGTCCGTCCGCCCGGCCCTTGCCGTCCCTCGAAATTCCGGTTGCTGGAAGAGGCGCATCTCTCCCCTTTGCTCAGCCGGTCATCATTCATTCCCAGGCACATCGAGCAGCCGGCATACCTCCATTCAAAGCCGGCATCCGTGAAAATTTTATCCAGACCCTCGCGCTCCGCCTGGCGGCGGACACGTCCGGATCCCGGGACCACAATCGCAAGGATCCCGTTCTTAACTCTTTTACCCCTGGCGATTTCGGCGGCCAGACGTAAATCCTCGATGCGGCCGTTGGTGCAGGAACCGATAAAAACTTTATCAATGGCAATATCAGTCATGCGCGTGCCCTGTTGAAGGTCCATATATTTCAAGGCATTGCGCGCCGCCGTGCGCTCAACCGGATCACGAAAGTTTTCCGGGTCCGGCACGCAATCGTCAATGGACACGACCTGACCCGGGCTCGTTCCCCACGTGACCTGCGGCTTAATATCTTCCGCCTTGAGGGTAAGGACTTTATCGAAGCGAGCACCCGCATCGCTGGGCAAAGTCTTCCAATAGGCGACCGCCTGTTCCCATTGCGCGCCTTTCGGCGCGTGATCGCGCCCCTTAAGGTAGGCAAACGTCGTTTCGTCGGGAGCGATCATCCCGGCGCGCGCCCCGGCCTCAATGCTCATGTTGCAGATGGTCATGCGGGCTTCCATCGAAAGGTTCCTGATCGTGCTGCCGGTGTATTCAACCACATAGCCGGTCGCGCCAGCGGTCCCGATTTTCCCAATGATATACAAAATGATGTCCTTCGCTGTCGCGCCGTCCCCGAGTTTTCCGTTAATGTTGATCTGCATTGTTTTCGCCTTGTTCTGCTGCAAGGTCTGCGTTGCCAGCACATGCTCGACTTCGGAGGTTCCAATCCCGAACGCCAGCGCGCCAAACGCGCCGTGCGTGGATGTGTGCGAATCGCCGCACACAATGACCATGCCGGGCTGGGTGATGCCCATTTCCGGCCCGATGACATGGACAATCCCCTGGTCTTGGCTGGAAATGTCATACAGCGTAATGCGAAACTCCCTGCAATTCCAGGCAAGCGTCTCCATTTGCACGCGCGAGGCGGCCTCCGCCATCGAAATATCTTTAGTACGGGTGGACACGTTATGGTCCATCGTGGCAAAAGTTTTCGAGGGGCAGCGCACCGTCCGTTTGTTCAAGCGCAGCCCTTCAAACGCCTGGGGGCTAGTGACCTCATGCACCAAATGCCGGTCCACATAAATGATTGCAGTATCGCCTTCATTTTCACGAACCACGTGCGCGCTCCATATTTTTTCATAGAGTGTCTGGGCCATACGATTACATTTCCCTCGGGAATATGATGAGAATTCTAATCGAAGCCGGCATGAATGTCAATGCCATTCCTGCGTCGTAAACGGGGTTATGCGATCTTGCGCAAGACGGTGGGCAGGATTCCGCCGTTACGGAAATAATCCACTTCAACAGGGGTGTCCAAGCGCGCGGCGCACTGAAAACGCTTAATGCCGCTGCCTATTTTTGCCATGACCGTGACTTCCTGACGCGGCTTGAGATTGTCCGTGATGCCCTCAAAATCATAGACCTCATTTCCCGTCAGGCCAAGCGATTGCGCTGACTCCCCCGGCTTAAATTCCAGGGGTAAAACACCCATGCCGGCCAGATTACTGCGGTGAATACGCTCGTAACTTTGCGCGATGACCACCCGCACTCCCAGCAGAGCGGTCCCCTTGGCCGCCCAATCCCGGCTTGAACCTGCCCCGTATTCTTTCCCAGCCAGGACCATCAGCGGTGTCTTGTCTGCCTTATATCGCAGAGCCGCATCATAGATGTTCATTTTTTCATTACTGGGGAAATGGATGGTCCATGACCCTTCCGTCCCCGGGGCCAGCTGATTGCGTAAGCGGATATTGGCAAAGGTGCCGCGCGTCATGACACGGTCATTCCCGCGGCGGGCGCCGTAGCTATTAAAGTCGGCCGGCGCGACACCTTGTTCGATCAAATATTTTCCCGCCGGTGAATCCGCGGAAAACGAGCCGGCCGGGGAAATGTGATCGGTCGTGACCGAGTCGCCCACCATGACCAACACGCGGGCGCTGCGGATTTCCTGAATTGTTCCGGCCTCTTTGTCCATGTCCTTGAAAAAAGGCGGCTCCTGAATATAGGTGCTCTCGGGCTTCCAATCATATAAATCAGAATTCGAGCCCTTGATGGCGTTCCAATCGGCATTTCCCCGGCAGACGGTTTTGTATCGTTTTCGAAACACGCGCGCGCTCACATATTTCCCGATGACTTTATTGATTTCCGCCTGGCTGGGCCAAAGATCCATCAGGTAGACATCCTGACCACTTTTGTCCTTGCCGAGCGGCTCCGTGTCCAGATTAATTTTCACCGTCCCGGCCAGGGCATACGCCACGACCAGTGGCGGGCTGGCCAAATAATTGGCCTTTGTTTGCGGATTTATGCGCCCTTCAAAATTCCTATTGCCGCTTAAAACACTGACCGCAATTAAATTCCCTTCCGCGATTGCGCCGGAAACGGCCTCCGGCAGCGGGCCGCTATTTCCGATACAGGTCGTACAGCCGTAACCGACGATATGAAATTTCAGTTTTTCCAAGTATTTCAGGAGCCCGGCGGCGCGCAAATATTCCTCCACAACTTGTGACCCCGGCGCAAAACTTGTTTTCACGTGCGCCCGGACAGCTAAGCCCTTCTCAACGGCCCTTTTGGCTAACAGGCCGGCGCAAATCAAAACCGAAGGATTGGATGTGTTGGTACAACTGGTGATGGCGGCGATGACGACGGACCCGTGCGTGATGGTTGCCTTACGGCCGTTCTTGATGTCCACGCTGCGGTTCACCTGATCGGGTGTCAAGCCGAAACCGCGGTCGTTCACGGACTTAACAAGATCGCGGTTAAAATTTTCTTTCAGCGCGGATAAAGCCATGCGATCCTGCGGCCGTTTGGGCCCCGCCACGCTTGGGCACACATCCGATAAATCCAGTTTTAACGTGTCCGTAAATAGAGGGTCCGCGCCCTTACCCGAATAAAACATCCCCTGCTCTTTCATGTACGCTTCGACCAAATCCACCTCAGCGTCCTTCCGGCCTGTCAGCCGATAATAATCCAGGGTTATGTCATCGATGGGGAACAAGCCTATCGTGGCGCCGTATTCAGGGGCCATGTTCGCAATGGTCGCCCGGTCCGGCAACGTTAAATTTTTTAACCCGCCGCCGTAAAATTCGATGAATTTTCCGACAACGCCCTTTTTGCGCAGCATTTCCGTCACCGTCAAGACCAAATCCGTGGCCGTAACGCCTTCGCCCATTTTGCCGGTTAACTTAAAACCAATCACTTCAGGTATGAGCATGTAAATCGGTTCGCCGAGCATGACCGCCTCGGCTTCAATGCCGCCCACCCCCCAACCGACAATCCCCAATCCGTTGATCATGGTGGTGTGGCTGTCCGTTCCAACCAGGCTGTCTGGGAAGGCAACAAGCTCCTTGCCTTCCTTCTTGGTTAAAACCCCCTTGGCGAGATATTCCAGGTTCACCTGGTGGACAATGCCCGTTGCCGGCGGAATGACACGGAAATTCGTAAATACATTTTGACCCCACTTCAGAAATTCATAACGCTCTTTATTGCGTTTGAATTCGAGCTCGACATTGATTTTTAACGCGTTCTTGCTCCCGAACGCGTCCACCTGAACGGAATGATCGATGACCAAGTCACAAGGCACCTGAGGATTAATTTTCCGATAATCCCCGCCAAGGCGTTTGAGTCCGTCACGCATGGCCGCCAAATCCACGATGCACGGCACCCCCGTAAAATCCTGAAGGATCACGCGCCCGGGCTTGAAACCGATCTCCGCGGCATCCGCCGGCTTGGGTGACCAGCGCACAAGGGCCTCGATGTCTTTCATCGTGATTTGATAACCATCATAACTCCGCACCGCGCTCTCCAGCAGAATCTTGATCGAAAAAGGAAGCTTTCCTGGGTCTCCGAGGCCCGATTTTGGCAGACGGGACAGGCTGGCTATCCTGTAGGCCGTGTTATGGACGCGCAAATCCGCTTTGACATCGTTGACATCAAATTTTGTACTCAAGGGGAACTCCCTTCTGAGGCGTGCCAAGCTGCCTATTTAGTGGCTGTATTATATAGAATGCACCCCATAGAGTCAATCGGGGTTTTGGAAAATTGGTTAAAAAAACACAAAATTTTTCAGGCAAAAACGACAAATTATGCTTGAAATAACGCTTCGTAGCCATTAGGATAAGGCGATTTGGATTTGACAAAATAAATATTAGCTGATATAGTCCACTCTAGAATTTGACCATTATTAACTGCCAGGAGGTTGTTCCATGTCCCACATCGTAACCGAGCCATGCATAAAATGTAAGTATACGGATTGCGTTACCGTTTGTCCGGTCGATTGTTTTCATGAAGATGCCGAAATGCTGGTAATTGATCCGGAAGTCTGCATTGACTGCGGCGCCTGCATCCCGGAATGCCCCGTCCAGGCGATCTACGTGGAAGAAGACGTTCCTGAGCAATGGAAAAAATACATCGCCCTGAACACCGAGAAGTCAAAGACCCTCCCCGTGATTACGGAAAAAAAAGAGCCGCTCGCCAAAGACAAATCTAAATAGTCGTGAACGCCTTTATCGCGCTCGGCATTTGAAATAGACGCTGGAGACAACAGTGGCCACGTACGACCATTATAAGAGCATCCCCGCCCTTCCGGCAAAAATAACCAAAAAGAAGAAAAAGCCCAAAATGGTCGCGGTTGTCGATGAGGACAATTGCACAGGGTGCCAGGTGTGCGTCCCATTTTGTCCGGTGGATTGTATCCAGCCCGTGCCCGGCCATAAATACAATATCCCAATCCCGCCGGTTCAGATCCGCTTCAATGAATGCATCGGCTGCCAGATCTGCGCGCGCGTCTGCACTCAACTGACATGGGACGCCATCGACATGCTCCCCACTGCCCAATTTGAAGCGCAATACAAAATTGAACTGTCCGATGACATCGAGCCTGCCTACGGCAAAACAAAAAGTTAGTGTGCCTGCTTGGGAGAAATGACAATGTGGTTTTTCATGAACACATGCTACCTGTTGAGTCTTTTGACCTTCACGATGTTTTTGGTCGCGTTTATACAGAGTTTTCTTAATTTCCGCGTGTTGCAGGCCAACCACTTGACATTTATGGTCTTGACGTGCATTGTCTATTCGTTCACCGAAACCTTAGTCATTTTCTTTTTTGTCGGCACCGGGGTCGGTGTCAAGGAATACACGCAGGAACACCGCCTGGATGCGGCCTTCCATAAAAGGTCCATCGCCATCAAGCGCAAAGTCTACCCCCCGCTGATGCTCAACATCCTGTTCATGGTCATTTTATTTGTCCTGGTGGGGGCCGTTGACACGCACCGCTTGCCGGCATGGCTGTATCAGGCCATCTTCATCGGCTGCCTGGCCCACTATGTAAAGTCCAAAATCGTCCAGCACGAATGTTTTAGAAATAACACGCAGATCATTTTGGAAATGTCGGGGGCGGCCTGATGTATTATTTGGCCAAAATATTTCAGGCAGCAGGCCTGACCGTCCTTTTGATCGGTTTTATGGCGAACTTTCCGCGGTTGATGAGCCGCATGACGCTTGTCCTCGGGCTGGTTTTGTTCGGGTTCGGCTGGATAATTCAGCGTTACGTCGTAAGGGGCAGGCGGCCATGAAAACAATCTTAAAATTCGATACCGGCGCGGACGGTTTCCGGGCAATGATGATCGTCCTTGCCCTGACCGCGGCTGCGGTCTTGGCATTGGGGATTTACTTTCTCGCGACAACGTTTTAAACGTATGCGCATTAGGCGAACTATGTGGATTGACCGACTGAAAACGAAATGGAACATTGACAGCAATTTTGAGTTTGTCATCATCATGCTGGTTTTTTCCATTGCCGGCATGCTCATCATCTACGAGCGCCAGCCGGTGTTTCATTGGCTGGGCATTACCCCTAAGACCCCCTTCTGGATCAAATTTTTTGCCTGGCTTGTCGTTGTCTTCCCCGCCTACCAAATCAACCTGATTGTTTTCGGCTCACTGTTGGGGCAATTCCAGTTTTTCTGGAACAAGGAAAAGGCTTTAGGAAGGTTTTTGCTCCGCGCGATACGCGGAAAGTAGTTAGCGGATAACTCAGAAAACATAAAGCATTAAATAGATCGCCACACCCGTGACCGAAACATACACCCAGGCCGGGAACAGCCACCGCGTGATCTTCACGTGCGCGGTAAAATTCCCCCTAACCGCATGGTAAACCGCCATGGCACAAAAGGGAACAATGGCCATGGCCAGCGGGGTGTGCGTCACTAAAATGGTAAAATAAACACACCGCCAAATTCCCGTTCCTTGATAGCGAGTCACCGCGCCGTGAATGAGATAATGATAGGTCACATAGGAGCACAGGAAGAGCGAAGAAGCAATCAAAGCGGCAATCATGAATTTCTGATGCCGCACGCGATGACCCGCCTTAATCGCCCGCCATCCCACCATCAAAAGCACAAAAGCCGTCGCATTGAGACAGGCATTGACAGTCGGTAAATAATGGGGGCCCATGCCATCCTTTCTTTATTTTTCCTTCAAAAGCAACGCAACGTCTTTGAATAATTGGCTTACTTCGCCCGATTGAACACCGTCATAATACCCGCGGACCAGGCCGTGGCGGTCGACCAGGGCGAATTTGGGGCTGTGAAAAATTGGCTCATCAATCGAGCCCAGTTTAAAACTCTTGACGGCGAGTTCCTGAATCTTGGCGCGAGGACCGGTGAGAAAATGCCATTTGTCCGTGTCGGCATTAAATTTCTCGGCATAGGACTTCAGAACGCCTGAAAAATCCATTTCCGGATTTACCGTGATAGAAACAAAGGCAACATCATCCATCATCACAAAAGTGCGGTGCAAAGCCGCCATATTCCTGGACATGACCGGGCAAATATCCCCGCACGTGGTGAAAAAGAAATTGGCAACCCAGATATCGCCTTCCAGCCGGTTGAGGGAAAAATCCCGGCCTTGTTCATCATACAGCTGAAAATTCTCAATTTGCCCCAACACCGGCAGCTTTTTGTGCTGGGTTTCCCGGTAAAATGACCAGGCCGTGTAGGTAACAAACAGGCCGCCGATTAGGCAAATGCCGGTGATCGCGAAAATTTTTTTCTTAGACATGCGGTTAGAAATTCAAATCTATGACAATCAGAAACAATAAAACCGGAAGATAAACAACCGTGGCGGGCAGGAGCCTGCGCGCCAGCATATTCGAGCGGGTCAGGACAAATCTCCGGCTGGTCATCAGTAATAAGATACCTGCCGCCAAAGCGCCCGTGCAATAAATCGCGCCGGACATGCCAATCACAACCGGAATAAGCGATACGGGAATCAGTATATAACTCCACCAGGTAATATGCCGGAACATCCTCTCCCCCGTGGGCTCCACCACCGGCAGCATTTTAAACCCTCCTCTGCGATAATCCTCACGCATCATCCAAGCAATGGCGTAAAAATGGGGGTGTTGCCATATAAACAGAATAAGAAATAAAATCCCCGCCTCGAAACTCAGGCTGCCGGTTGCCGCGGCCCAGCCTCCCAGGGGCGGAATGGCGCCCGGGAATGCCCCGACCGTCGTATTCAACCAGCTAAACCGTTTCATCGGCGTATAGACCATAATATACAAAAAAGAAGTCAGCAGACTTAAAAAAGCGGTTAAAATATTCACCTTAACGTAAAGAATAAAAATGCCGGCCAGCGCCAGGACAATCCCGAAGCTCAAGGCGCGCTCAGGGGCGATGATTCCGGAGGGGATCGGCCGGTTCTTGGTCCGTTCCATTTTGGAATCAAATTCCCGCTCAAGGTAGTGGTTTAACACCGACGATCCGCCGCAAACCATGGCAACCCCCAGCAGCAAATACGCAAAAAGTCCGGTCGGCGCCTTCCCCTCACTTGCGAGATAAAAGCCCAGTGCTGTCGTGACCAATACCATCGTCATTATGCGCGGCTTGGTCAACTCGTAATAGGCAGATAATTTGCTTAAACGCTTCATTTTTATACGACCGATTGCTTAAAATCACGCAGCGTCAAGGGAGCTGCGCGCAGAATTAACAAAAACGACACCCCGAGGATTGCGGCTCCTGTCACGACATGCAAACTTGTGATCAGCGGTGATTTTATCGTTAAAACCGTCAATGCGCCTAAAATAATCTGTACCCCAAGAAATATGTCAATCCAAAGCACTGTCCGAAATACCCGCGGGCGCCCTTTAGGGAATTGGAAAATCAAAATATTCAAAATCCCCAGAAATATAAGGATGAGCAGCGCCCCCAGCCGGTGCAAAAAGTTATAAAAAATCTGTCCCAGGGTAACGGGGTCAAAATTCTGATCAAAACGTAAATTATTGATTGTCTCCAACATGGTTTGATCAAAGACCGGGATCCAATGCCCTCCCATTTTTGGGAAATCAGGAATGGCGAGACCGGATTCCGTGTGCCGCAT
>MHGR01000036.1:4467-13028 GCA_001805655.1 Omnitrophica WOR_2 bacterium RIFCSPHIGHO2_02_FULL_52_10 | reverse complement strand
AGGAGATGACCCGCATGATGCCGGCCACCGTGGATTATCCGGGGCCGATCTATATCCGCTTGGCCAAAGGGCACGATCCTATCGTCACAACGGACGATGAGCCTTTTGTCATCGGCAAGGCCTACGTGACGCGCGAAGGCGATGACGCGCTCATTATCACAACCGGGATCACGCTGGGCATCGCCCAAAAAGCGGCGGACGCGCTGAGCGCGCGCGGCACGGAAACCGCCATCATCCATGTGCCGACGGTTAAGCCGCTGGACCGGGACACCATCCTGACGTATTGCCGGAAAATTTCCAATATCGTCGTCATCGAGGAGGGCCTGATAAACGGCGGACTGGGGAGCGCCGTGGCCGAATTGATTGCCGAAGCGAATTTTGAATCCCCCAAAAGCTTTAAGAGGATCGGGATCCCGGACGTTTTCCCGGATATATACGGCTCCCAGGAAGACCAGTTAAAGTATTTTGACATCACGGCGGATAATTTGATCGCATCCATAACGCAGGCACAAAGAATTCTAGGAAAGGCGGTTGTATGAAGGAAATGACATTGAGCAGACAGGAGGGGCAAGCACCGGTGGGTAAACTGTTGGACATCGTGACGCCGCTGCATAAAAGGACCAAACGCAGTTATATCGACCGCATGGTGGATGAAAAAGTCCATTGCATGCTGAAGGCCAAGGAGTATGAATTCGATTACTGGGACGGCAACCGCCGCTATGGGTACGGCGGCTATAAATATGACGGCCGCTGGAAAACGGTGGCGGAAAAGATGATTGATATTTACGGCCTTAAAGCCGACGCGAAGATCCTCGATGTCGGCTGCGGCAAGGCGCACCTGCTTTATGAATTCAGGAAGCTTCTCCCGCAGGCCGAGCTCGTCGGCTTCGACATTTCCAGGCACGGCATCGCCGATGCGCCCCAGGAGATTCGCGGGAGCCTCCGTATCCAGAGGGCCCAGGCCCCGTATCCGTTTTGCGACAAGTATTTTGACCTGGTGATCTCTTTGGGGTGTTTTCACAATCTGCGCATCTTCGAGCTGGAAACGGCCCTTAAGGAGGTCGAGCGGGTCGGCAAAAGAAAATATATCATGCTCGAGAGTTACCGCAATGAGCTGGAATTGTTCAACCTGC
Organism: Omnitrophica WOR_2 bacterium RIFCSPHIGHO2_02_FULL_52_10; assembly: GCA_001805655.1. GTDB lineage: Bacteria > Omnitrophota > Gorgyraeia > Zapsychrales > Zapsychraceae > 2-02-FULL-52-10. The sequence goes on along the minus strand of MHGR01000036.1, from coordinate 11,895 downwards.
AATGCTGGGCCTTAACGTGTGAATCCTTCTTTGATAAGGAAGAATGGGAATGGATTTACAGGCATTTCGGGTATACAGGGGATTATGAGTTTATTTATTTTGAATAGGGCGAAATAGAACGGAACAATCATGCGACAGGAACAAACGGCTACATTAAATAATCTGACGGGGAAAAAGACATTCAAGGCCGCTGTCTTGGTGGAATTGAATAAACCGCTGGTCCTCGCCGAATTGGAGATGCCGGAAACATTGGGGTTCGGCCAGGTCTTGGTGAAGGTCGCCTACAGCGGCATTTGCGGCGCCCAGTTCAACGAGATCGAAGGGGCGAAAGGGCCGGACAAATTCTTGCCGCATTTGCTCGGGCATGAAGGTTCGGGTATTGTGTTGGGCGTCGGCCCAGGGGTCAAAACGGTCAAGAAAGGCGACCATGTCGTTATGCACTGGCGGCAGGGCAACGGCCTGCAGTCCGAAACCCCCGCTTATCGTTGGGATGGGCGCAAAGTGAATGCCGGCTGGGTAACGACCTTCAACGATCACGCCGTGGTTTCGGAAAACCGGCTGACGGCCATCCCGGCTGATTTCGACATGAAAATAGCACCCCTCTTCGGCTGCTCGGTCACCACGGCCATGGGGGTGGTGAATAATGATGCTCACGTGAAAATCGGGCAGTCGGTCGTCGTGATCGGGGTCGGCGGGGTCGGCTTTAACCTGGTCCAGGCCGCCGAAATGGTTTCGGCCAACCCGATTATCGGCATCGATCTCTTTGACGCGAAGCTGGAGGCGGCGAAAAAATTCGGCGCGACCCACGGCATCAATTCCAAAAATTCCGCGTCCTGGACAGAGGAAGTGTACAGGATAGTCGGGGACAAAGGGGCGGATGTCGTGATTGACACGACCGGCAACGCCCGGATCATCGAAGCGGCCTACAATTTGACCCATCCGGACGGCAAAACCATTTTGGTCGGCGTGCCGCGCAAGGGGGACAACATTTCCATCTATTCCCTGCCGCTCCATTTTAAAAAGATTCTCAAGGGCTCCCATGGCGGGAGCAGCGAGCCGCACATCGAGATTCCCCGCTACATCCGGCTGTACAAGGCGGGAAAATTAAAACTGAAGGATTTGATTACCCACGAGTTCCGTTTGGATGAGATTAATGAAGCTTTAGAGGCCATCCGCCGGGGGGAAACAGGGCGCGTTATGATTGCGATGGAATAAAGGCCGAAGAGCAAATATGGCAACATTGAATTCTCACATAGAATTGGCACACAAAGCTTTAGCCATCAACGGCGGGGCGCGCGGGCTCAAGCGCGCGTTACCGCCGCGGCAATTGTTTGACAGTGAGGCGCTGAAGATGGTCCAGGCGGTCTTTCAAGACAGCTGGGATAGCGGGCAGGACTTCGGTTTCCAGGGGAAGTATGAAGAATTATACACCAAGGCCTTCGTTGAATTTCAGGGAGGGGGATTCGCGGATGCGGTTTCCTCCGGAACGGCCGCCCTTTTGATAGCCCTGATGGCCCTGGATTTACCCGGGGGCAGTGACGCGGTTATTTCGCCGGTCACCGATCCCGGTGGAGTTTCTCCGCTGCTGTTTATGGGCTTGACACCGGTTATTGCGGATTCTTGTCCGGGGAGTTTCAATACCGGGCCGGAGGAATTTTTGAAGGTCATTACGCCGAAGACGAAAGTCGCGGTTATCACCCATTTGGCCGGCATACCGGTTGAGATGGATGCCATTTGCGTCATAGCCAAAAGCAGGGGCATCAAAATCATTGAAGACTGTTCGCAGGCCCATGGGGCGATGTACAAAGGCAGGCGTGTGGGGACCTTCGGCGATGCCGCGTTTTTTTCAACCATGTTTTCCAAGACCCACGCCACCGGCGGATGCGGCGGGATGGTCTACACCCGGGATGAGCAAATGTACTGGCGGATGAGGTCATTGGCGGACCGCGGCAAACCGTTTAACTGTAAAAACGCGGACATGAAAGACCCTGGCCGGTTTTTGTTTCCCGCTTTGAATTTCAATCAAAATGAAATTGCCTGCGCCCTGGGGCTGGCGACCCTCAAAAAATTGCAACCTACGATCGAACAGCGGCTGGCGATCGTCCGTGAGCTCAACACCGGGCTGGCAAGGTGCAAAGCCGTTGGACCCGTGGACATTCCGGAGCATGCCGTGCCTTCTCCGTTCTTTTTAACGGTCCGCGTGGACCGCGATAAGATAAATGTCTCCAAAGTACAATTTGCGCAAGCGGTCCGGGCCGAGGGGGTTTGGGTCAACCCGGATTACAAATACGTCATTTCGGAGTGGGATTGGATGAGAGGGCATGTCAAGGCAGGCACGGCAACCCCTAACGCCTCTGCGTTCCGGGAAGAAACATTTAATATCCTATTTAATGAGCGGTTTAGCGACAGTGATATTGATGATGTTATTAACTGTTTTTTGAAGGTGGATTCGGTATATGCAATGTAATTTGATGGGAAAAGCGTACGGATTATTGTGTCATCAATTTGTGCAAGTAAAAGACGGGGGGGCGGGTGTTTTTTTTCATAAGCTAAAGAAATTGATGAATTCGCTTTTATTGTATGTTGCGGCACCTTTGGCGGTCCGGTTCGATTGGAATTGGCAGGCGGCGTATATTTCGATTGGCAATAAGAATATGCGATATTTAAAGAAACTTTGCGGACAAAAGAATTCACAAACAAAATCAATACAAGCGGTTGCTGATAAAACCATACGCTGCTTTAAAAAGGTCATCGAAAGGAATCCGGATTTAAACAGCATACAGGAATGGGCGCATGCCAGCCGCGCATTGCAGTCGCTGTATTTTTTACAGGGTAACATGCTGCAACTGGACGAAATCGTCCAATTGGATGCGGATGTCCGTGGGAGATTAATCAAAAGACACCAGCTGGACAGTTTAAACATGGAGTTTATTCCATTGAATTTAGCGTTAGGGAGCATTGGTGTTTATGAACATTTGGAGTCTCACATCAAGGCTGGCATATTGGGGATTTCGCAGCAAAAAAAAGTCATACTTCTATTAAATCCGCAAATCCGCGCTAATAATCCTCATTACCTCAAGTATTGGCACAAATATATAACCGTGATTACTGACCCCGCATTGATCCAAATACTTTCGCCTTTTGCGGCGCAACTAACCATACCGTTGGCATCTTATATGGTTTTGAATAAAAAAATCTCAAAAAGTTTTTTGACTCTGGGAACAGTACGGGAACAATGGAATAGCGAAGGAAGATTGCCGTTATTGACGATATCCGATGAGGATTATGAGCTCGGCTGGGAATGTTTGAAATCCTTTGGCATTGGGCGAGGGGACTGGTTTGTTTGTTTGCATGTAAGAGAATCAGGATGGCGAGGGGATAATACGGCCGTAGAGGATTTCCGTAATGCCGATATCGACACATACCAATCCGCGATTGAGGAAATAACCAAAGCCGGCGGCTGGGTGGTGCGCATGGGAAATACCGGCATGAAACCCTTGCCGAAGGCACCCCGGGTTATCGACTATGCAAACTGTTCCCTCAAAAGCGATGCGATGGATATCTTCCTATGCGCACAATGCCGGTTTTTTATTGGGACATCGTCCGGGCTATATACATTGGCGATGGCCTTTGGGGTGCCTGTTGTCATGACCAACTTGTTACCGGCTTGTGCGATGTATTACTTGACGAGTAAGGATCTGTTTATTCCGAGGCTATGCAAGCTAAAAGGCTCACAAGGTTATTTGGATTTCAAAGAGTTGTTATCGCCTCCTATAGGCACAGCGATCACGCAGTCAATTTATGATGCAAGAAATATTGGGGTTATTGCCAATGAAGCGGATGATATTAAGGCAGTGGTGTCAGAAATGCTGGAGAGGTCGAGTGGTAATATAACTTATGGCCAGGAGGACGAGCGTCTCCAAAAAGTGCTAAGGGACATGACATTAGATTGCGGCCATCAATACGGGGAGGAAAACATTATTATCAATGCAAGGATGGGAAGGCATTTTTTAAGGAAGCATGCCGGGCTTTTATCATTTAAGGAGAAGCATGAATTGAACGGGGTATCCCGATGATAGATATATTTAAGAATACTGAAAGTTTCATTGCGGTTAATGGTGAACGTATAGCGCAATTGAAGCAGACTGCCCAACAGTCTACCAAAAGGCTTTCACGATTATGCATCCATCAAAGCACAAACGATCTGATCCAGGAAATGCTCCTAGCTTTTTGTCAAGACTGTTTGATAACACCCAACGACGCTTCAGGTAGATCTATGTCCTTTAATATTATTGAGGGTGAAATGTTGCTGGTATTATTTGATGATTATGGCAAGGTGACGAATTTTGTCCAAATGGGACCAATTGGAAGTGGCAAGGTTTTCATGTATCGGTTATGTTTACCGACTTGGCACGCACTGATTCCTATGAGTAAATTTGTCGTTATTTATGAATGTATTGAGGGGCCTTTTATTAAGTCGAGTAAACCTTTGCCAAAATGGGTGCCTGTAGATCCTAATGAATTAAGAAGTTTTTTATCTCGGATTTCAGAAGATTGTGCATGTGTCTGATGAAAGGGCAATTATGCAAAGGAGCATAAATTAATGATTCTTGTTTTGGGGGCATCCAGTTTTATCGGCCGGCATTTTTTTGAAGTCCAAGGTAAAAATGCTATTGGGACACACATGAGGAATCCTATTCCGGGCACTGTTTTTTATGATGCAACCCGTATGCGATTACCAGATATTTTACCGGTGGATACAAAAATTAGTCAAGCAATTATTTTTTACGGAATAACTGAGGTCGATCAATGCAAGAGGGATATTGAAAGGTCTAATGAGATCAATGTGGAAAGCATAAAATTGATTATTAATGATCTTGTAGAGTACAAGATCAAGCCGGTGTTTATATCATCTGAGTATGTTTTTAATGGTTTAAAAGGGAACTATAGGGAAGGGGATAAAGCGGATCCTGTAACAGTTTATGGTGCTCAGAAACTTGAGATCGAGGAATTTCTTGTCCGGCACTGTAAGGATTATGTCATTTTAAGATTAGCTAAGGTGTTTGGGACTGATCCAAGCAGTGCAACGATCTTATCAAAATGGCTAGAGCAGATACGAAATTCGGAGGAAATTTATTGCGCCTATGACCAAGTCTTTTCGCCAATTCATGTAGATGATGTGGTTGCCATGATTTCAGCTGTGATCAAGTTAAATGCCAGCGGAATTTACCATGTATCTAACGTGGAATCATGTAGTAGATTGGATATGCTGAAAATTCTGAGTCAATCTTTGAAAATGAATGCACGCATTGTTCAATGCAGTCTTAAGGATTTAAAATTCCTGGATAATCGACCGCTAGATTTATCACTGTGTCCGGAGAAAATCATTGAGACAACGGGCATTAGACCAAAGAGCATTCGCTCGTGTTGTGAGGAATTTTCGTCACAGATTAAATCAAATAGTTTGGCGAGGGAGTAATAGATAAATATGTTTAAGGACATTAATGTTGTGGAGGATAAAAAAGCAAAGTCATTATCCTACTATTGTACGGAGGCAGATGTCTTGCGTATTGATGACCGCGTAATCAGGGAGTTGATTGACATATCCATTGTAAATGGCCATTGCAATACAAGAATAAATCTACACGCCTCTCCAGATGCCAAATTCCACGAAATGGTCATTGTGCAATATGTCGACCAGTATTATCGGCCTCATAAGCATTTAAAGAAAGGCGAGTCATGGCACATATTGGATGGCAGAGTCGCCGTACTGATTTTCAATGATGAAGGGTCGATCGTGCATTACAGTATCATGGGGCAAGGAGAAGACATAGTGAGCCGGGTCGGTGTCGATGTTTGGCATACCGTTATACCGCTAACAAAATATGCCGTATATCTAGAAACTAAACCGGGGCCATACCTCATGGGGGTCGATAGTATTTATCCGGATTGGGCACCTGATGGCTCAAACCAAGCTGAAGCTCAGGAATACACGAGAGGGCTGTTAAAACAAGTCGGTGAATGATTTCTTTTGGTGAATACAAATTTAGTTGTCGCGTAAGAACTGATTATGTTTACAACATTTAAAAAAATATGGGTTCTGCTTACATTGGAGGGGCATAAACGACTCTATTGGTTGATGCTAGCCGTTGTCGTTCTGTCCTTGCTGGACACGTTTGGCGTGGCTTCTATCTTTCCATTCTTGAATGTATTATCTGATCCGGAAATCATCCAAAAAAATGATAAATTAAAATGGGCTTATGATTATTTTCATTTTCGGGACAAGGATTCTTTTCTCATATCACTTGGAGGCATTGCGTTTATTTTTTTAATGGTGAATAATATTTTACGAGCGTTTATTTCTATATCATTGATTCGATATTCCCAAGATAAGCGCTGCATCATTTCAAAGGTATTGGGTGCAAAATATCTTTATGAGCCGTATAGCTTTTTCCTTAACCGGAATACTTCGGAATTGACGACCTATTTGGTATCTGAAGTGGCCCGGGTTGTCAGCGGGGTGCTTATACCGTGCTTGCAGATATTTTCCAGGTCCTTGATGGCTTTGCTCATAATTTCTCTGTTGATCGTAGTTGACCCTTATATTGCGTTTCTGATGATAGCAGTTCTGGGTTCTGGTTATGTGATCATATTTGGTTTTGTCAAAAGAATCCTGACACACGTTGGAATAGGAATTACAGAATCCAGCAAGAGCATCTATAAGTCGCTTGCTGAGGCTTTTGGGGGGATCAAGGATATTAAGTTATTAGGTAAAGAATTGATATTCATAGAGAGATTCTCGAACGCGGTTAAAAGAATCAGCAAATGCTTTTGCTGGCAGTACATTATTTTCCAATTTCCCCGATACGCGTTTGAGGTCGTGGTTTTTGGAGGAATTTTGTTCATCGCGTTATTTATAGCGGTTGCTCAAAATAATTATCAAAGTGTCATTCCTATTGTTGGGTTATATGCGTTTGCCGCATACCGACTGATGCCTACGTTACAGCAAATTTATACGGATCTTACCAGCATTCAATCCTCTTTGCCCGCGCTTGAAGCGGTTTATCAGGATTTTATCATGTGCTCGGGGGATGAGATGGATCAGGGCGGCCCGGTCATGAGATTACCTTTTACGTGCGAAATAGAATTCCATAATGTCGCGTTCCGTTATCCAAAGGCACAGGACCTGGTCATTGAAAACCTAAATCTTGCGATCGGGGCGAACACAACGGTCGGCCTGGTCGGGGGGTCCGGGGCCGGGAAGACCACGCTGATCGACATCCTCCTGGGCCTGTTGCGCCCTACTGAGGGGAGGCTGGTTGTCGATGGGACGGTGATCGATGAGAACAATCTGCGGCGGTGGCAGTCGAATATCGGCTATGTCCCCCAACAAATCTATTTGGCGGATGATAGCGTCACCCGGAATAT
>MHGR01000036.1:3341-4401 GCA_001805655.1 Omnitrophica WOR_2 bacterium RIFCSPHIGHO2_02_FULL_52_10 | reverse complement strand
GGGCGTGCGGCTGAGCGGCGGGCAGCGGCAGCGCATCGGCATTGCCCGGGCCCTTTATCACGATCCCTCGCTGTTGGTATTCGATGAGGCGACAAGCGCGCTGGACGGCATAACGGAGGACTCCATTTTAGAGGCGATTCATAATCTGGCGCATAAGAAGACCATCGTTATCATCGCGCACCGGTTTAGCACCGTCAAAGAGTGCGATAGGATTTATTTGCTGGAGCAGGGCAGGATCGTGGATCAAGGGACGTATCAGGATCTCCTGGCCGGCAACCAGCAGTTCAGTAAAATGGCGAAAGTCGCCACGGGAAAAGAGTAATTTGTTTGGATCAATCCCCAGGCAGGGGAACAGCAGTTTCGGTGAGGGTAAGACTGATGGGCTGGATCGCTCAAAAGCTGACAGTGCTCCCAGAAATTTATAAAGGGAAATTTGCCGATATCGACCAGGAAAATAACCGGGCCTATCAAAAATACCCCTTTCCCTGGCCCCATGAGAAACAATATGAACATTACACGCAAGAGGATGTATTGAAGAATTTAGACGACAAGCAGGAAGCGTTAAGGGCATTCATCGGGGAGTTTGGCTTGGAGTGGCCCTTTATCAAGGATAAGGTCATTGTCGATCTTGGAGCCGGTGTGGGATGGGACGCGCTGTGCCTTGCGCGCAACGGCGCAAAAACAGTTTATGCGGTCGATAATTCAGAGACATCCCTGAAACACGGCGAACGCTTCGCGCGCATGCTGGGCATCCGCAACGTGTGCTTCCGCCGCTCTTCGCTCTATGACATTGGCGGATTGGGGCTGGAAGCGGATGTGATTATCGCCAAGGGCGTCCTACACCATGTCTTTGATTTGCCGAGATTGGCGGATGCCATGCGGCTTATATCAAACAGCCGGACGCAGTTGCTGCTGACCCACTCGAGCTACGGCTCCCGCCTGGGTTTCGTCAAATATTTGTATAATCATCTGGCGTGGGTGTTCGGCGGGGCCGATCTTGAGCGGCGCATCGATGTCGGCTTGAGGCTGTTCAGGGGATGGCACGGCCAGCTCACGGACA
>MHGR01000036.1:0-3312 GCA_001805655.1 Omnitrophica WOR_2 bacterium RIFCSPHIGHO2_02_FULL_52_10 | reverse complement strand
CTCGCCAGGTATCGCGCGAATGACCTGGCGGGCGTCTTTTATATGGCCAGAAGCCCGGGGCGCATCATGAACATTTTCCGGGGAAAAGGGTTTCGGATACAAAAAGTTCCGGGCAGGTGTTTTTCTGATTTGTACCCACGCCTGCTGGAACACCATTGCCGGATGCGTGAGGTTGACAGCCATAAGATATTCAGGAAGGCAAGGAGATCCGCAGCCATGGGCCTCATTGAATCGTTCCGGTTTTTGTCTTTACATTTTTCTTTTATGGATCGGGCGCTCGGCAAGATGTACACATTTTTCTTTTTAATGCCGGCGCATACATTCTTTGCTCAAGGGATGACGAGCTCTCAAATTTTCAATGCGGTCGATGGGGTTCAAGGCGTCCGGGAGCTGGCCCCCGAAGATACAGCCGTAGGATACTAAGGAAGGGAAACAATGAAGGATATTTACATACTCGGGATTAATGTGAGCCACGATATTTCCTGTTCGATATTGAAAAACGGCCAAATCCTCTGCTCGATTGCCGAGGAGCGGCTGAACCGCATCAAGCGCTACACGGGCGGCGTGGACCGGGAGGGGATGACGAACAAGCATTTGCCGCAAAAGTCGATTCAGTATTGTTTGGATGCGGCCGGGGTAGCCTTGCGGGATGTGGACTTGATGGTCGTGTCCACCTGTGTGGTCGTCAATTACGAGAATTACACGACACGCAGGCTGACCAAAGAAGAGATTTTGGAGCAGCTGCCCGGCGAAGTGGACCCCGCCAAGGTCCATGTGGTGGGGCACCATGCCGGCCACGCGGCCAGCGTCTTTTACCCTTCGGAATTCAAGGATGCGGCTGTTATCGTTGTCGACGGCGGGGGCAATTTATTTGAAAAAGTGAACGGAAACGGCGCGCCGGAGTTATTCGAAGAAAGAATCACGATTTATCACGGGCAGGGAAACACGTTAAGCGTCATGAAACAATATCTGGATGGCAGCCCTTCGAACGGCCGTTTGGCCAATGCGCGGCATTGCTCTCTGGGGGATTTGTACCAGTCAGCCACCCTCTTTGTGGGGTTTAAAGGCGGCGATGAAGGTAAGACCATGGGACTGGCCCCCTATGGAACGGACCGGTATTTCAAAACGTTTATGGACGCGATAACGCTCAACGATCAGGGGCTTGCCATCGACGGCGATTTCCAGTTCAACAAGTGGAACGGGGCACGCAAGGAATATTATGGCGGGCGGTTTGGCCGGGCGAGGCTGTCCGGAGAGCCGTTACGTCAAATTGACAAGGATGTCGCCGCGGCCGTGCAGTATGCCCTGGAAGAGACATTGATCCGTATTGCTGAGGAAGCGTACAACCTGACAAAATCAAAGAACCTGTGCCTGTCCGGCGGGGTGGCCTTAAATAGTGTCGCGAATAAGAAAATTCTGGACAGGACGCCATTTGAGCATATCTACATTCAACCGGCCTCCGGGGATGACGGCTGCTCCCTCGGGAACGCCCTGTACGGCTGGTCGACCATCCTGGGGCAGGAAAGAAAGCCGCAGATTAAAAAGGCGTACATGGGGCGGACATATTCACGGGAGGAAATCCAGCGCGCGGTTAAGAGGTATGCGGGGTGGGTCTATCCCGTGGAAACAAACGACGTCCTCAAGGAAACAAGCCGCTTATTGTCCCAAAGGCATATCATCGGCTGGTTCCAGGGCGAATCGGAGTTCGGCCCGCGCGCCCTCGGGCACCGCAGTATTTTATGCGATTCGCGGTTTGCGGACATGAAGGATATTTTGAACAAGCGGGTCAAACACCGGGAGCCGTTCCGCCCCTTTGCGCCGAGCATCCTGGCGGAATACGGCAGTGAGTATTTTGACTTGGACTGCCCCAGCCCGTTTATGCTGCTGATCGCCAAGGTAAAAAAGAGCGAAGCGGTGCCGGCCATTACACATGTCGACAACACGGCGCGTGTTCAGACGGTCACCAAAGAGGATAATGACAGATATTATGATTTGATCCGTGAATATCATAAAATTACCGGGGTGCCGCTCATTCTCAACACGTCGTTTAACATTGCCGGGGACCCCATCGTGGAGACCCCCGAAGATGCCATACAATGTTTTATTAGCACGCAGATCGACTACCTCGTTGTGGGGGATGTCCTGCTTGATAAAAGGAAACTGAAATGCTGCATGTTCAAGCAATGGCCGCAGGACTTGAAGCGGCTGATGGTCAAACAATTAAAACTTTTACGCGCCCGGGCGCCTTTCTTGTCCAAGGTGAAGAAGAGGGCCGAAAAATTTTTAAGAAAATCCCAAAATATAAACGTGAAAATTCCGGGTTAACCCAGGCAGGGATGATGACGACGGCCGTTAAACAGAATATTAAGCAGATGATCCGCAGGGGGCTCGGTTGGGGCGGATTCACAAAACCGATGCTCAAGGACACGGTCAGCATTTTTGTTTATCATGAAATTTCCGAAAACCCAAGCAGGTTTTGCGAGCAATATAACCTGAATATCAAGCCAAAGCTGTTTGCCGAACAAATGGACTTCATCAAGGACCATTTCCATGTGATTGACCCGGATCAACTGCTGGAAGGCGATTTTGCCGCGCCGGCTGCGTTGATTACCTTTGATGACGGTACTCCCGGCTATTTTCATGAAGCAGTACCCATCATGGCCCGAGAAGGAATACCTTCCATCATTTTTCTGAACATGGCCCCCATTGAGGGGGAGCTTTTTTGGTCCGGGCTCATCACGTACCTGACGGAGCATGACCCGGATTTTATCAAAGTATTGCATGATCATGCCCCGGCGCAGGCCGCCGTGCCGGACTTTTTGCTGTGCGATTCAAACATCGTCCGGGATTACATTGAATCCATCGATTTTGCCCCCGTAGAGGAGAAGATACGCGCCTTTTACGGGCCGTTTGCCGGCTTGTCAGACCTGGATGCCGTGCGGGATAATCCGCTGGTATTCTTCGGGAACCATTTGTATAACCATTACAATGCCGCAAAATTAAGCGATGACGAGTTGCGCCAGCAGTACCTTTTGAACGATCAAAAGATTCTTCATTATCCTAACGGCCGGTCGTATTTTGCTTATCCGTTCGGACAGCCGAACCTTTGCTTTACGGATCGTCAGACGGAGCTGTTGCGCTCTTTGGGAGCGAAGGCGGTCTTCAGTTCGAGCGGGCGGGTCAACCGGCGCGGTCAGGTAGCCAGCCGCTACGACCGCATCGGCATCGATGCCAGCATAAAAACGGTTGAGGACCTCTTTGGCTTGATCCAGTGGATGAATTTAAAAACTTCAATGGGCCGTAACTGATTGG
>MHGR01000035.1:7092-8793 GCA_001805655.1 Omnitrophica WOR_2 bacterium RIFCSPHIGHO2_02_FULL_52_10 | reverse complement strand
ATATACCCACGGCCGCTGATGTCAATGACCGTGCGCCCAAGCGTCGCTTCCATCGGCGCATAGCCCGCGCCAAAGCGGCGGATCCCCTGTTTTTCGTTTAGGGCCTTCTTGAACAGTTTCCCCAGGACAATGCCGACATCCTCATTGGTATGGTGCATGTCGACCTCAAGATCGGCCTTGCGGACGTCCAATGTAAGGTCGAAATAGCCGTGAAAAGCGAACAGTTCCAGCATGTGGTCGAGCAGGCCGATGTTCGTCTTTATCTTGGATTTGCCCGTCCCGTCAATACTCAGGGCTGCCTTGATTTCGGTTTCCTTGCTTTTTCGCTCCAATTCGGATTTATGTTTGCTCATCTGTTTCCCCCGTCAGTTTAATACTTAGAAAGAGACCTGGCTTTGTTTCTGTGGGCGGTGTTGGTCTCATGGCTGGAACCGGATATTGACTGATTCATAGTGCTTCGGAAGACCCTCAAGCGTGGCGACTTTCTGGATCGGCTCTTTCATTTTTTCCAAGGCGCGCTTGGAATAAGAGATGATGTGGGTTTTTTTCATGAAATCCGAAACGCATAACCCCGAAAAAAACCGGGCGGTGCCCATCGTCGGCAGCACGTGGCTTGGGCCGGCGGCATAATCCCCCAAGGCGGTCGGGCTGTAGGGCCCCAAAAAAATGGCCGCGGCGTTCCGTATCTTTTTAGCGACGTTGGCCGGGTTGTTCGTCAGGATTTGCAGGTGTTCCGGGGCGATGCGGTTGGTGATGGCTATCGCTTCGTCAATATTCTTGGCATAAATGATATACCCTTTCGAAACTTTCTTGCGCACCTGCTTCATCAGCTGCTTGGAGGTCGTCACCAGGATGACCAGTCCCCCCGCGTGCTCCAACTGGGCCTCGAGATCCGCGACCACATAAGCCGGGTTACTGTGGCGGTTGGCGATCACGACCAGTTCCGTCGGCCCGGCAAGCATGTCGATATCCACGTGGCCGAAAAGCTGCCGCTTGGCCTCGGTTACGTACATGTTTCCCGGCCCGATGACTTTATCCACTTTCGGGACGGTTTTGGTCCCGAAGGACATGGCGGCAACGGCCTGGGCTCCTCCCATTTTATATATTTCATTGACCTTGAGAAGGTTGGCCACCGCCAATATATAAGGATCGACCAGTCCGTCCTTATTCGGGGGTGTCGCAATGATGATGCGTTTGACGCCGGCGACCTTGGCCGGGATGACCGTCATGTAGACGGTCGAGACCAGCGGTGCCGTTCCGGCCGGGATGTAAATTCCCAGCGAATCCAGGGGGATGATATTTTCCTTCAACAAGATGCCGTCCGCGTGCCGGACGCACGCCGGCTTTTGAATTTGCTTCTTATAAAACAGGTTAACATTGTTCAAGATAATCTTGAGGTTGGCAATAAAGTCGTTGGTGATATTCTGGAACGCGCTGCTGATCTCGCTTTCCGTGACCAGCAGTTGCCTGGCGTTGAGCTTGGCCTTGTCAAACTGCCGCGTGTATTTCAAGACCGCCTCATCGCCGCTTTGTTGCACGTCCTCGATGATGCGGCTGACCTTTTCACAGACCGTGCGTTTGCGGTAGGCGGTGTGTCTGTCGTAGAGCTTTTGTAAGCCGGCCCCGTTTTGGGTCAGGATTTTCATTGCGTTATTTTTTCCTTAATCAGTTTGCGCGCCGCTTTGATGGCGTGCTCGACCT
>MHGR01000035.1:0-7070 GCA_001805655.1 Omnitrophica WOR_2 bacterium RIFCSPHIGHO2_02_FULL_52_10 | reverse complement strand
CTGCGCCAATTGGGGCCGCCCTCCGCCCTGGCCGTTAATGAGCGGGGCGATGTCCTGGATCATCTCATCGGCTTTATACCCTTTTTTGACGAGGTCATCGCTGACCGCCAGGAGAATCGAGGCGTTTCCCTCTGCATGCGCGCCGAGGAGTATGATGGCCGATTTGGACTTCCTTTTGAGCACATCGGAAATCCTGCGCAGCAGCTCGATATCCACGTCTTTGAACGCGTGGCTGATAACCTGGATGCCATTTGATTTCTCCGCGCTTTGCAGGACTGCATCCAGCGATTTCTGTATTGATTCAAACCGGTATTCGGCAACATCTTTTTCCAGCTGTTTCAGCCGTTTGGACTGGGCGCTTAATTTATCAAACAATTCTCCGGCCGGCGCTTTCAGCAGTTTGGATATCTTCAGGAGCTCCCTTTCCTGGCCAGCCATGTATTGGAGGGCAAATGACCCCGCCTTGGCCTCCAGGCGTCTTATCCCCTGGGCAATCGCGCTTTCCGAGATGATTTTAAACAGGCCGATTTGGCCGGTCGAGTCCAGATGCGTGCCGCCGCAAAATTCTTTCGAATAAGAGTCAATGGATACCACGCGCACCGTCTTCCCGTATTTCTCGGCAAAAAAAGCCAGGGCCCCGCTTTTTCTGGCCAGCTCGATCGGCAGAATATCTTTTGTGACGGTATCGCAGTTGAGGATGCGCTCATTGACATACCGCTCGATGCGCTCGATGTCCTCCTGTGTGATCGCCTTGGGGTGCGTGAAATCGAACCGCAGCCGGTCTTCGGCGACCAGCGACCCCTGTTGCTGCACGTGGCTGCCCAAAATGTCGCGTAACGCCGCCTGCAAAATATGCGTGGCGGTATGGTGGCGCATGATGGACAACCGCCGCGGGAGGTCAATCTGCGCGTTAACCTGGTCATTGGTCCGGAAAATCCCCTTTTCAACAATGCCTTGGTGCAGATACACATCGTCGATTTTTTGGGTGTCCTCCACGCGGATTTGCCCAGACGCATGGCGAATATATCCGGTGTCGCCGACCTGGCCGCCGGCCTCGGCATAAAACGGCGTCCGGTCGAGGATGACTTTAACATGATCGCCGCCGGCAATTTCATTGACCGGCCGCTGGCCGATATACAGCTTGAGGAGGGTGCTTGAGCTTTCCGCATGGTCATAGCCCGCGAACTCGGTTTTGGGGACATTGAGATCAATATCCGTTGCCGTGAACACATCGCCGGTCATTTTGCTGGATGCCCTGGACTGTTTTTGCTGATGCGCCATGCGTTGCTCAAAAACCGCGTTCGCTTTATCCAAAACGGTTCTGGCAATTCCGATTTCGCCCATGGCATTTTGGATTGTCGGGATGGTCAGGCCGAAGGTATCGCGGTAGATGAACATGAGTTCACCCAGTTGCGGCGAGTCTTGCGGGCACGCCTTCGCTTTGGCCTTCAGTTCGGGCAAACGCTCCTGGCGCACTTTAATATAGGCTTTTTCGATGTTCTCGATGATGCTCCCAATATTCCGGATCTTTTTACCGATGTCCGGGTAGGCCTTCTGCATCGCTAAAGCTACCGATGGCGCGAGAGCATGGATCAGCGGCTTGGTGCTGCCTTTCTTAAGGATGATGTCCGTGATATCCACAATCAGTTTCTTGATCACATAACCCCGGCCTTCGTTTGAGGGGATAACCCCATCGGCAATGCCGAAAACGATGGCGCGCAGGTGATCGGTAATGATCCGTTTCTCTTGGGTGCTGATGTCGGTCTTGGCCTTGCCCAACTGCGCGTCGATGGCTTCCAGGATTGGGGCGAACAGGTCGGTGTCAAAATTGCTTCGCTTGCCCTGCACCAGCGCGGCCAACCGCTCCAGGCCCATGCCGGTATCGATATTTTTATTCGGCAGCGGCTCCAGGACGCCCCCCTCTTTGCGGTCAAACTGCGTGAAGACCAGATTCCAGACTTCCGAAAAGCGGCCGCAGTCGCAGCCGGGATCGCAATTTTTATTTTTGCAGTTTTTATTTACGCCGTAATCGTAAAATATTTCCGAGCACGGCCCGCATGGACCGTTCGGGCCTTTCTCCCTGGCTTCCGACGGCCAGAAATTGCTCTTGTCTCCTAACCGGATGATTTTTTTGGGATCCACTTTGACTTCTTTGAGCCAGATTTCTTCTGCCTCAGCGTCCTCCTTATAAACGGAAACCCAAAGCTTGGCCTTGGGGATTTTGAGCTCTCCGGTCAAGAATTCCCATGCCCAGACGATGGCATCGCGCTTGAAGTAATCACCGAAGGAGAAATTCCCGAGCATTTCAAAGAACGTGTGATGGAAATCCGTTTTGCCGACCTTATCGAGGTCATCGGTACGCAAGCACTTTTGGGAGGACGCGGCGCGCGTGTAATGCCCGGTATGGCCCAAAAACTGCCGCTTGAATTGCTGCATGCCGGCCGTGGTGAACAAGACCGTGGGGTCGTCTTTGGGCACCAAGGAGTCGCTTTCGACGACCGTATGGTCTTTGGTCGCGAAGAACGCTAAGAACTTCGACCGTATTTCGTCTCCCGTCATATGTTCCTGATCACCTTTACAATCGTGGAAGTCTTAAAGCCCCGGCGCTGCAGATACCCGTACAGGCGCCGGCGGACCTTATCCGCATCGATGTTTCTATATTTCCGCGCACGGTGCTGCGCCAGCTGCGCGGCGGTTGTCCATTCATCATAATCCTTGGATGCCTCGTCCAATGTCTCCTGAATGACGGCCGCAGGAATCCCCTTCTCTGTAAGTTCTAGCCGGATGCGGTTAAAACCGAAAGGTTTTTTAAGGCGTGAGGCTATCCATTGCCGGGCAAACTGCCGGTCGTTGACCAAATCCAGTCCCCTGAAATACCGGATCGCCTGCTCGACAATGGAATGGGGAAGCTTCTTGGACACTAATTTTGCTCGGAGCTCGTGTTCGCTGCGCAACCGGATATTCAGCAGGCGGTAAACAATCGACTTGGCCTTATTAAAACCCTCTTCCTGTTCCGCTTTAGCCATTCAGATCGGTTAACACTCCTTATTTATCCTTTGCCTTGTAGGCTTCGACCACCAGTTTTTCGATCTTGCTCAGGAGTTTGGGATTTTCCTTAAGAAACTTCATCGCGCTGTCTTTCCCCTGCCCGATTTTTTCCTGCTCGAAGGAAAACCATGCCCCCGACTTCTGAATGATGTTTTGGGCAATCGCCAGATCGATGATGTCCGCGGTGTGCGAGATCCCCTCGTCAAAATGGATTTCAAATTCCGCCTCGCGGAAGGGGGCCGCGACCTTGTTCTTGACAATCTTGGCGCGCACGCGGTTGCCGATGTATTCCTCGCCTTTTTTCAATGATTCGATTCGGCGCAGGTCGATGCGCACGGAAGCGTAGAACTTCAGCGCGCGTCCGCCGGTTGTTGTCTCTGGGTTGCCGAACATGACGCCGATTTTCATGCGGATCTGGTTGATGAAAATCACGCATGTCTTGGATTTGCTGATGGCGGCGGTCAGTTTACGCAGGGCCTGGGACATCAGCCGGGCCTGTAATCCCATGTGCGAATCGCCCATGTCGCCTTCGATTTCGGCGCGCGGCGTCAAAGCGGCGACCGAATCGATGACGACCAGGTCCACGGCGTTGGAGCGCACGAGCGTTTCGGCGATCTCCAGCGCCTGCTCGCCGGTATCCGGCTGGGACATCAGCAGGTCATCCAGTTGGATGCCGACCTTTTTGGCATAGGTGGAATCAAAGGCGTGCTCGGCATCGATAAATGCGGCGGTACCACCCTGCTTCTGGATTTGGGCAATGATGCTTAACGTCAGCGTTGTCTTTCCGGATGATTCCGGGCCAAAGATTTCGGTGACGCGCCCCTTCGGTACGCCGCCGACACCCAGGGCGAGATCCAAGGACAGGCATCCCGTGGGGATGACCTCGATATTGGTGCTCACGCTTCCGTCCAACTTCATGATGGAGCCTTTGCCGAATTGTTTCTCAATTTGAGTTAATGCGAGTTCCAGCGCTTTCTTGCGGTTGTCTAAATCCAATGTTTTCTTCTGCTCAGTCATGATGTTC
This sequence comes from Omnitrophica WOR_2 bacterium RIFCSPHIGHO2_02_FULL_52_10, assembly GCA_001805655.1. Taxonomy (GTDB): domain Bacteria; phylum Omnitrophota; class Gorgyraeia; order Zapsychrales; family Zapsychraceae; genus 2-02-FULL-52-10. The sequence goes on along the minus strand of MHGR01000035.1, from coordinate 2,998 downwards.
CTTTCGTCTTAAAATTAATAAAATATATAGTGAAAAGGGAAATGTGAAATTCAACTTCGAAATGCGTCGAAGCCGAGGGCAAGACGGATAATAGTTATCCTCTTGCAAGAGAATGGAATTATACACGAGCCCACATGCCTTGTCAATAAATTCTCCGGAGCCAAAACGGTGTAACTATCAGAAAACAATTAAGTTATATTTCGGTTGCAAATTTTGGAAAATTAGCGTTGAAAGATGAGATGGGCGCAGGAAAGCGCGCAGAGCGCGGCCGTTTCCACCTTTAAGACAGTTTTGCCCAGCGTGACGGGAATGCAACCGGAATCGCTGGCCAGAGCATATTCCCCCGGAGTGAAGTCACCCTCCGGCCCTATCAAGAACGACACGGCATCGGGGGATTTTAGCTGCCGCAGCGCCGAAACCAGGCCTGTTTCTTTTTCCTCCAGACTCGGGATAATGACGGTAGACCTTTTGGTTAGTTTCTCCAAGGCGGATTCAAAATTTAGGACCGGATAAATGATGGGGATGGTCGAACGCTTTGACTGTTTTGAGGCGTTCACGGCCACCGTGTTAAAGCGGGCGGTTTTATTGGCCATGCGGGTCCCATCAAGACGGATTTCCGTCCGCTCGGTTTTAAGCGGAATAATCTCATCCACTCCCAACTCTGTCGCTTTTTCGATGATGAGTTCAAATTTACTTTTTTTAGGCAGGGCGCAGGCCAGAATTAACAAGGGTTTAAGGTGGCTCATGGCCCGAACGGATTGGATGCGCACTTCCGCTTTTTGCGGGGATAGGGAGCAAAGTGTCCCTGAGGCCTCTTGTCCCTTCCCATCAAAAATCTGTATGGCATCGTTTTTTTTCAGCCGCAAAACGGTGCGCAGATGATGCAGCTCACTCTGGTCGGTGATGGAAACTGTTTTCCCGGAAAGGTCGGCCTGTGGGCAGTAAAAACGGTGCATATTGGATGCTCGTCGCTCGTGTCCTGTGACCAGCCAAATTATATGAAACACGGGTCACGGGTGACAAGCGACAATAGTGGTGGATCGGGGGGGAGTTGAACCCCCGGCCTCCTGATTGCGAACCAGGCGCTCTCCCAACTGAGCTACCGACCCATAATTTGAATTTTAGTTATATTACCAGAATCTCTTCAGTAAAGCAAATCCCGCATCGCAGAATATTAACCCCGACGCCGAAGGGCGTCGGGGTTAATGCTTCGACTGCGCTCAGCACTCCTTCGAAGCACCCTGAACAACGTCGAAGGGTTCGGCCAACAAACTTGCGTTCGCTAACGCTCCGCAAGTTTGGGCCTCATTAATAAAACAAGCGGTGCGTGTGGTTTGGATGGAATTGCTTAACGGCTGTGGCCCGGCGGGCTGACGCGTGTGGTTACGGTGATTTCAGGATTCTCGATCGGATGAATGGCTTTCGTGCGGTCGTAAATCCCGTTCAAGATCAATTCGATATAATCCAGCCGGCCATTGGCATCATTCTGGATAGTAAAAAAATCGCCAAAAGTACTGTCATTGATATCAATCAAATATCTGCGATTATTCCCACAATTGCCCAGTGAACTCACGGGAACTTGACATGCATTCGTAGGCGGATCGTTACATTCTTCGCAGCGATATAATTTATCGGTCCCATCCTTGTAATAACGGGCCCACTTGTCATCGTTGTACGAGGAAGGATCCCCGATGCCCTTTCGGAAGCTTATGCTCCGGTCATCTCCGGTTGTATCGGCACGCACGCCCATATTCGTCGGATCCCCGGCAGACAGGATGGCGTCGTTGGTCACCTGGGCCATGGCCGCTTTGGCGCGCATCGACAGAATCACGGTCTTGCTGGTTGAGCCCTGCATCTGACGAATAGCAAGGCCGAATGACACGATGCCGAGCATGACGATTCCGACCAGGGCGCTCGCAACAAGCAGCTCGGTAAGGGTCAGTCCCCTGACGGCCCGCATTATCCGCCTTCGCGGAAGACCGCCCTGCAATAACGGGATGGCTGAATACGAAAAGGGCGGTACTGCTTTGTGTTTTTTAGCGTATCTCATGGCGGTCACAGGTCCGGCCAGGTGATGGTCATGTCCAAACGGCGGGCGTTGGACGGGGGCGGTAATTGTGTCACGGTATAACTTACGGTATACCCGTTACTCTGACCTAAATTATGGACCCCGGCAGCCAGTCGGCTGTTGGGATTGTTCCAGGTGGCGGCATCGACATCCTTGCGCAGGTCATCCATGATCCCCTTGCCCAGATAAGCGGCTTCGATTTTCTGGGTGGATCCGCTTCCCTGGGGGCGCAGCATGGAAAGGGTTGACAAAATTCCGGCGGCCGCCAGGACAAAAATGATTGAGGCGACGATTACCTCGGTGATGGACGCGAATCCCTTTTTTTGAAGGCCGTGCGGCATCGCAAGCTCTCTTAATACCCCGCTTGGGCGCAGGAAGGGTTCCCTCCCGCGTTCGCGCAGGTGATGGTTCCGTTCTCGTTGATCTGAAGCCAGTAACCGCCTGTGCCGCTCCTTCTGATGCTGGCAATGGGATTGTTGACGGGGTTTGCCGGGTTTGCAACGGTCGGCGGCAGGAGAAAATTGCTAGAGCGGTCGATGGTAACATCCAGCTGGTTCGGGTTAGTGGCATAGGCCCCGGTCGGGCTCTCAAATTTGAAAGTTTTTTGCGCGCCCAGCAGCGCGGTGAGGATTTGAACGCCTTCGGCCGCGCGCATGCGTTCAAAAGTGCCGGTAAACCGGGGCAGGGCCAGGCTGGCGATGATGCCCACGATAATGATAACCGTGATGATTTCGGCCAGCGTGAAACCCGCGTTATTTTTAAATTTTATCTGGGACATTCTGCGCTCCTAAAAACAAAACAACACCCCAGCCTCAGTAGGCTGAGACTTGAGGTGTTGCTTTGTTCAAGGTACTCTCTAACTGTTATTGTCCCTGTTAGCGGATACCGGCAAAATCACCAGTACCGGACCTGGTTATGGTCCCCGCAGTG
>MHGR01000034.1:8409-11488 GCA_001805655.1 Omnitrophica WOR_2 bacterium RIFCSPHIGHO2_02_FULL_52_10 | reverse complement strand
CTCTTCCTTCTGATGGGCCAGCATCTGCTCCTTGGCCAAACGGACAAATTCCTCTTGCTGCTTACGCTGCCGGTCTTCAGCCGCCTTGGCCATGTCCTTATTGATCTTCTTCAGGTAATGGTCCGTAGATTTGTAGCCTGGAATCAGGTCCTGCGTTTCGAGGAATTTCTGACGGGCGCCGAGATAATCTTTCTCCCGGTACAAGGACAAAGCATACTTGTAAATCGCCTCTGCCCGCCCGCCTAATTGCTCTTCTTTCTTTTGCTCCTCGGCTAACCGCAAGCTTTCCAACCGCTCTTCCCTGTTCCGGTAGGCTAAATCACGCTCGCGCTTTCTTTGCTCAATAGAATCCTTCAGCGCCTGCTGCTTGCGGAGTTCGCGCCCGCGAATGGACTCGTCAATGCGCGCTAAATAGGCGTCTGTCCGCTGATAACCCGGAAGGACCTGCTCCGTTTCAATAAACTTGTCCCTGGCGCGCTCCCATTGCTCATCCTCAAACAAACGCACGGCATCCTTATAAACAAATTCCGCTTCCTCCTCCATTTTCTTTCGATGCTCCACCTCGGCTTCGGCGAGCTTCCTCTCCCACTCCTCCCGCTGCTTTTTGCGGGCTATGGCCTTTTCCTGCTGATCTTTCAGACGCAGTTCCTCTTCTTGCAGGCGCCAAAGCTGCTCCTTGTCCTCCTGCTGGCGTTCGGCGATTTCCTTTTCGCGCATCTGTCGATTCAATTCTCTCTGCTTATCTTCGATGTGTTTCTGCCGTTCTTCGGCGATGTCCTCCTCAATGCGAGCCAAGTATTGCTGAGCGGATTTGTATTCCGGATAGATCTGCGCCGCCTCAGCGAAACTCTCCTTGGCCTGAACAAACTGACGTTTTTTATAGAGCTCGACGCCTTCCCGGTAGACGTAATCCGCCTGCGCCATTAATTTCCGGTCGCGCTCCCGCTCGCTCTCTTCAAGAATCTTCAGCCACTCATCGCGCTCCTTGCGCCGGGCGGCGATTTCGCTTTGGTACTGCTGGAGCCGTTCCTGCTCTTGCGCGGTCTTCTCCTTGCGGACGCGCTCTTCTTCCCTTTTTCTGGCCAGTTCCTCCCGATCATTTTTCATCTTCAGTTCCAGCGCGCGCCGCTTCTGCGCTAACAGAATGTCTTCCTTGATGTCGCGGTCAATCCGCTCGAGATATTTTTCCGTCCATTTATAGTCAGGGATGATTGATGCCACCTCCTGAAACCGGTTTTTGGCCTCCTTAAACTGCCTTTGTTTATAGTGCTGCAGGGCCTCCTGGTAAATCGGTTCGGCCTGCTCGGCTAAATTCCCCTGAAGTTTCTGTTCGCTTTCAATAAGGACCCTCTGCCATTCCTCCTGTTCCTTCTTCCGGGCAATAAGCTCCTTCTTTCTTTGCTCGCTCACCTGCCGTTGATCCTCCTCACGGATATCCTGCTCAATGCGCTCAAGATATTTCGCCGTGTCTTTATAATCCGGAATGTTGTGCGCCACTTCCGTGAAATACTCTTTGGCCCGCTTAAAGTTTCGCGACTTATATTGGGCAAGAGCATCGGCGTAAATGGGTTCCGCTTGCGCGGCCATTTTACTCTTAAGCTCCCGCTCGCTTTCCTCCAGGATGCGGTACCATTCGACTCGTTCCTCCCGGCGGGATACCGCGTTTTCCCTGAGCCGGTCGCCGGCAAGGGACTGCTGTTCACGCTTGATTTTGTGCTCAAGAATAGATAAATAATTCCGTGTGGCTTTATAATCGGGGATTGCGGTTTCAACGCGCTCAAACAGCTTCTTGGAGGCAATATACTTTCCTTTCTTGAACATTTCCACGGCGGATTCATAAATACCGGCGATGTCATTGACCATAAAATCCTCACCGTCATCAATGGTCATGAGTTCCTCATCCGGCTGATGTTCTTCGTCCCCAGGCGGTTGGGCATATCCCCTCCGCTGCCCGGGGCGTTCCATGAGCTCTATCGCGCGTTCCCATTGTTCCTGGGCTTCTTTAAAGCGGCCTTCCTCGAATAATTCTATGGCGCGCTCATTATGTTCATTGATCCGGGATTCTCTTTCGGAATAAAGGTCGGATTCCAGCTTGGAACCGAAAAAAGGGAGGCCTGCGAAAACCGGAGTGGCGCACATCGCCGGAAGAGAAAGCACGGCAAGCGCAAGAAGGGCTCTGTTTCCCATGCGGATTAAATACATCATGTCCATGTCTTAAGCTAAAATATTACTATTTAGTTTATTATTACTCATTTTAAACTATGATTTTTGTTGCTTCTAGGTATTTCTTGTTTTTTTTCGAAACGGATTAACTGATGGCGTGGCGGGTAAAATATTGCGGCAAAATGCTTTACCTTTAATGCAGATCTTTTTCTGAAAATACGTCGGCTGTAAATACTTCCATTTTGGTGCCGGGATCTTTCCAGGCGTCAGCGGGCAAATGGGCTTTTTGGGCGCATAATTGTGACAAAAACTCCTCCTTTGTCCAATTCGTTTCCTCGGCAACCTGGGGCAAAAAGACACCGTAATGCAGCGGCCCTTTGCTGACAATAACCCCATGCACGCCCAACTCAATTTCGTCCACATCCCGGATCACGCGCGGCAATGAAAGAACGGAAACCTCCACATCAATCTGATCCAATTCCTCCGGCCGCACCCTCGGGAAACGGGGATCTTCGGTCGCCGCCGCTATGGCCATGTCCCGGACCGTCAGATACAAGGGTTTTTGGGTCACGATATTGCCGATACACCCGCGCAGCTGGCCACCTTTATGAATCGTGACAAACGCGCCCTCATTAAGCGTTAACCGCCGGTCAACTTCGGGAACGTCCATTTTTTCCCCTGTCCGCACATATCGATCGATCGTTGTGCGGGCGATGCCCAGGAGCGCTCTTTTTTGATCTACTGTCAGCGCCGACTTTCCTGAAATTTTGCCTTCCTGCATAGAAGAAGCACTTGCACCGTTAGCGCCCTTCCCGTAGACCACCACTGAGGCGTACCCGACAACCCGATCCTTATCGCCGCTGACATCGCCTGAATTCGCATAGCGAAGAACTTCCACTTCGGTCAAACCTTTCTC
>MHGR01000034.1:2799-8382 GCA_001805655.1 Omnitrophica WOR_2 bacterium RIFCSPHIGHO2_02_FULL_52_10 | reverse complement strand
CGGAACACAGCCACACATTTCCATGGTGCGGGCCCGGCACTCATTCCAGACCTGCTCGGCCTCCAGGGCCTGGACGGCCGCAAGGGTGTGCCGATCCATCGTCCGAGCAAAAGCATCGTCATGATAGTGCGACAGGTCGGAACTGACCACAATAAGCACATCGCTGCGGTCCCCGATGATCTTGTTCAAGGATTTGGCGAATGCGCCCAATAATTCAAAGCTCGGCTGCCCCATGATGACGGGAACAATTTTGAAATCTTTAAAGGTCTTTTGCAAAAACGGGATCTCCACCTCCAGGGAATGCTCCGCCTCGAATGCGCGGGGAGCAAAATAAAACTTCTCATGGGACGCGATCAGTTGCTTGGCGAATTGCTCGTTGACAGGAACAACTCCCAGCGGCGTTTCGAATCCTCCCTCTTCCCAGACCGATATCCCGTCAAACCCGACATAATGGCTGGGGGCAAGGATCACGACCGTTTTCACCTGTCTTTGGCTGACCGACTTGAAACTATAGGCCGCCACACCGCCGGAATACATATAACCGGCATGCGGGGCAATGATGATATCGATGCGCCGGCCGGAAGGCTCCGTCTTGGCCTCATGAAAATATTTGTCGATATCAGCGGCCAGGCGCCTGGCATTGGCATCATAGAACTGTCCGCTCACGTTGGGTTGTTTTATTTTAGGGTCGGCTGAGGCTGGCTTTGGCATGACGAAAGAAAACGCTAATACAACGGTTAACAATAGCAGAGTTTTACTCATTAAGATACCCGTCAAGGCTGAACTTCTGCGCATCGTCCCGCTTGCCGGCAAGTATTCCTGTCAAAACCAGAAGCAGGCTGTCAAGCACGATCACCACGTTCAACGGAAACGAAATGAGTGTTCCGAAGCAGCCGCATTCATCGATCGGCAGTTTTCTGATGAGCGCCTGGCCGACCACAACAATGAAGGCCATCAGCAGCGCCATGACGGCAGGCAGAGCCACGGTCAGCCTAAGACCGAGCGCCATAAAAACACCTGATACGAACTCTATCCACGGCATCGTCCGCGCGGCAATTTCCTCTCCCCAGGCCGGGAGCATGTCATAGCTTTGGACGATATACAGGAAATTCTGATAGGGACCGATAAGTTTTTCGAACCCGGAAACAACAAACAGAACCCCAATCAGGATCCTGAAAACAATAAAAATATTAATCGCCATGCTCTTCCAGATATTTTGTGATCTCTTGCTCCAGGGATTTTTGGCCGACGAACATTTTTCCGTTCACGAAATAGGTCGGCGTGCTGCGGATGTTCAGCGCTTGCCCCTCGGTCTTGCTTTGTTCAATAGTTTTAACCACCGCCATCCCCTCCAGGCAATTCTGAATGGCCTGCAGGTCGAGACCGAGTTCCTTTCCCATTTGCTCGAACGCGGGGCGGGGATCTTCAAGCTGTTTCCAGTTGTTCTGGCGGGACAAGATCAGGTCATGATACGGCCAAAATTTCCCCTGTTCAACCGTGCATTCCGCGTAGCCGGCGCTTAACATGCCGTGTTGATGCATCGCCAGCGGAAAATGCTTCACGGTCAGGCGGATCAGGCCGGGGTGCTTTTCCATCACCTCTTTAAGATACATCGCGCCGTGGGCACACGCCGGGCACTGAAAATCAATGAATTCGGTGATGTTCAACGGCGCATTTTTATTCCCCTTCACTTTCGTAAACGCGTCTGCGCTTAACTTTCCTTTCGTCATCCCTACAACCACTTTCATTCCCAGCACCGCAACAATACAGACGGTTAGGACAATCAGTGAAACCAGTTTTTTTGATTTTTTCGCCATAAGCACCGCTTCATTAAAGTTAATAATTAATTTTCGTAAAATGACATGAATATTTTATCATAAATTAATGGCCGACAAACAAAAAAGAGGCCGGTCTTTCATCGGTCTCTTGTGAGCATTTCGTGTCATTGATGGGTTAAAGCAGTGTCATGGCTTGGGCCCGGCATCCGCTAACGCCTTGCCCGTCTCCGTATCCGTAAAATTCTTGAAATTCTTTACAAACATCTCGCCAAGCCGCCTTGCCGTTTGATCATATTCCTCTTTATCGGCCCAGGCAGCACGCGGATGTAATATACCATCCGGTATGCCCTCCAGAGCCTTTGGGATCTGAATGTTAAAAATCGGCATCGTTTCGAACTCGGCCCTTTCAATACGGCCGTCCAATATGGCATCTATGATCTTGCGTGTTTCCTTGAGTGCCATTCGTTTACCGACGCCGTATTTCCCGCCGGTCCATCCCGTATTGACCAAATAGGCAGCCGACTTATGCCGGAGCATCCTCTCGCCGAGTATATCCGCGTATGTGGTGGGATGCAGCATCAGAAAGGCCAGGCCGAAGCAGGCGGAGAAGGCCGCTTTGGGTTCGGTCACCCCCAGTTCTGTCCCGGCCACCTTAGCGGTATACCCGCTTAGATAATGGTACATCGCTTGTTCCTTGCTCAGTTTGGCAACCGGCGGCAAGACGCCGTAGGCGTCGCAGGTCAGGAAAATAATTTTACTCGGATGTTTCCCTTTGGAAACCGGATTGACGATGTTTTCAATATGATAAATCGGATAGGAAACGCGCGTATTTTCCGTTTTCCTGCCGGACGTAAAATCGACCTGTCCGCGCTCATCGACATCCACGTTCTCCAATAAGGCATCGCGCTTGATCGCCCGATAAATACCCGGCTCTTTTTCTTCGGTCAGATTGATGCACTTCGCGTAGCAGCCGCCCTCAAAATTAAAAATCCCCTCATCGTCCCAACCGTGCTCGTCATCGCCAATCAACTTCCGTTTGGGATCCGTGGAAAGGGTCGTCTTCCCGGTGCCGGAAAGACCGAAGAAAAGGGCGGTCTTGCCATCGCTTCCTTGATTGGCCGAACAGTGAAACGATCCGATGCCGCGCAGAGGCAGAAAATAATTCATCATGGAAAAAATCCCCTTTTTAATCTCGCCTCCGTACCATGTCCCGCCGATGACGGTCATTCTCTCTTTGATATTAAACGCGATGAAAACCTCCGAGCGCATATTGTACTTTTGAAATTCCGGGCAGGTCGCCTTGCAGGCATTGAGAATCGTCCAATCCGGGGTAAAATTTTTCATTTCCCCCGGGGAGGGACGGATGAACATATTCTTAAAGAAATGCGCCATCCATGCCACTTCGGTCACCAGGCGAATGGACAGGCGCGATGCCGGATTGGCCCCGCAGAATCCGTCCATCACGTAAAGTTTTTTTCCGTTAAGCTGGTTAACGGCAAGCCCCTTTAAGCGGCTCCAAGCTTCCCGGGAAAGTTTTTTGTTGTCTGAACCGCCCGGCTCTCCGGTAGACCACCAAACGGTTTCTCTGGATATTTCATCTTCAACAATGTACTTATCTTTAGCGGAACGGCCCGTGAAATTGCCCGTATCCACGGCAATAGCGCCGAATTCAGTCACCGACCCCCGCTCATATCCTTCCAAAGAAGGATCTGTTTCATGCTCGAAAAGATCGCCGTAAGACAGGCTGTAGTGCAGCTCTTTACTGTCCTGAATGCCAAAATTTTCTAAATTGATGCTGCTTGTCTCGAAATTTGACACGATTGAAATCCCTCTGTTAATCTCATTCCATTATTTAATAAAAGGCAAAGCCGCTTGAACAATTTCTTGCAGCTTCAGGGGTTTGACGAGAAATTTTTTCAGATTCGGGTTGAGCAGCTGAGCAATTTCCTCGCTTTCCGGGGAGGTTGTTGACGTCAACATAATGACTGGCAGCGAAGCCGTGAGGGGATTCCGGGCGACGCGCTTTAACACTTCCAAACCGTCCACCTTGGGCAATTGCCAATCAAGGAACATCAGACAGATATTTTTATGCTCGGCTTCGAGCACTTCCAAGGCCTCCTTCCCGTCACGGGCCTGCAAAAATTCATTTTTGACACCCGCCTTTTGAAGGGAACTGATAACAAGTTTTCTGTTAAGATCGGAATCGTCGACAACAAAAATCTTCACTTGATGTTCCCTCATTGACGCCCGTGAAACCCTTCATTCTCACGAACTTTCCTGATTGAAGCGCGGGCTATTCTAACCCAGTCATTCCTGCTCACCAAATACCATCGAAAAAATCGCTCGACCGATGGTGATTAGTTCCTGATGCCGAAAAACCTGTTGAATGCCTTGGATTTCCAAATCCAGAGGCCGGAAAACGCGATGACAGGAATCACAACAAACTTTACCCCGAATTGAAACGCGCGCAATTCATGAAAGGGGGAATAAATATAACACATGACCACAAGCCCCAATAGGATATGTACCCCGCGGAGTATCACGCGCATTCTGGTTTGTGTAATCATAAATTCCCCCGGAACAACCGCTCTAACTCCTGAACAAAAAAGCGGTACCACGCCGCCTCCTCATCTTTCAGATAGTGCCGCTCATTTTTGCGAACCGGCTGACCTAACGGTCACGAATTTTCAGCTCAACGCCGTGCTTGGGACAAAACTTGATATCTTCCGTGTAAACTTCCCCGCCCTCCGGACAGAATTTTTTCTCCAGCTTATCGCCGACAATCATTCCTGCGGCTGTGCCGACGGCCCCGCCGATGGCCGCCCCTGCGACCCCGTCGCCGCTTTGGTGCCCGATGATTCCGCCCAGCGTCGCCCCAGCCAAGCCCCCGGTCGCAGCCCCCTTCTGTGTGGTTGTGCATCCCATGACCGCCAGGGACAAAATGACCATTACGGATATTCTTTTCATCATCATTACTCCCTTATATCCAATTAAATTTTTTATAATGAGCATTATAGTAAATTTAATAATTGAAATCAACCCATTATGTCCCGACCTTTCCTCCGGAACCCTTCCCCTCCTTTCCCTCCATTCTCCTTTTTTGGTAGATGAGATGTAAATTACGCAGGTACACGATCAGCCCTGTTGATTGCCCCAGAATGAACACGGGATCCCTGCGGAAAATCGCGTACGTCAAAAGGATCATTCCACCTGATATGCTTAAATACCAGAATACGATCGGGATATGGCTTTCTCGTTTTATTTCCGAACAAATCCATTGCACCAAAAACCTCAGCCCGAAAATAATCTGACCGGTAAAGCCGATGACCAGCCATACATTGGGAATACCTGCTGACATCAAGCGCGCCCTTTCGTTTTAAGAATCTTAATGAAGTCCGCAGTCACCCGAAAAACCCTCTTATGATTATATTTTGTCGTGCCAAACTTTCTCAGCCGGTGATTGGAGACAACCTCTCCGATACGGCAGCCTTGGAGAGACAGGCTCAAGGGTATAAACCGGTGCTGCCCTTCCCAATTGAGCGCAAGCTTATCCATACACTTTCTATTATAAATCCTTAGCGTGCACGAGACATCATGGATCTTCATGCCGGTAAACACCCTCTGCACGACATTACCGAATTTTGACAATGCCGCCTTTAAGGGCGTGTCCTGCCTCGCCTTGCGCCATCCGCAAACGCAGTCATCCCCCTCCTCCTGCATTTTTTTCAGCATCCTCGGTATGTCCGCGGGATCATTTTGCAAATCAGCATCCAGGGTGATGGCCAGCTCACCCCGGGCGGCATCC
>MHGR01000034.1:0-2685 GCA_001805655.1 Omnitrophica WOR_2 bacterium RIFCSPHIGHO2_02_FULL_52_10 | reverse complement strand
GACGGACAACAGCTCTTCAAATAAGGGTTTGAGTGATGCCTCCTCATTATGGACAGGCAGAATAATGCTGTATACAATAGGCCTTTCAGGCATTGGGCTTTTTCTTTACAAGAACCAGTTTTTCCATCATGTAATCGTGCACCGCAGACTGATCTAATCTTAAAAGGGCCGAAAAAAAGCCGGAATCAATATTGAACCTTTTCCGGATGATATAATCTTCCTGAATAACCTCGATTGTTCCTGGAGAGGAGCCTTTCAGGAATTGATAGAAATCCTTTTCAGTGATCAGGCAATATAGCTCTTTTTCTGTTGAAAACAGCTTGCTCAGCTTGTCCCTGGTTTCGTCCGCAACGCTGCCGGCCGCTTTCTCGACCCGCTGGTCGAAATAGACCTGAAATTCCTTTTCATGAATATCATGGCTGCCGACCCCGATCACCGCGCCCCCGGGGGCGCCGATTTTGATCTCTGCGTTGATGGTTCGGGCAAATTTCTGCAAAGCCGCGTGGGGCGTAACTCCGGCCCTGTCTAGCAGGGTTGATTGGGCAAAGACGAACAATATGAACCCTCCCAAAATCATCGGGGCAGTGGCGGATTTTGTCCCGGTGAGCATCACGCGCAGCAACACTAAATAGGACAGCGCCAGCACCGCCAACCACCATTTACCCGCTCCGGCCATAAACACAAACAGAAACCCGAAAACGGCCGCACTCACCGTAAATATAAAAATCAATAGATACTTTCTTAGGCGCACCAGTGAACGGCCGAAGCTAACTGTTTTGTCAAAATTCTCAAGCAGAAAAAAACTGACCAAAACGGCAAACGGCGTTGACAAAACCAGCATATAATGACTGAGGGAAGTATACATCGTCGAAAAGAACACAAACACAACGAAAAACCAGATCAACATTAACTCCAAGCCCATCCGGGATTGATCGTCCGTTCTGATTTTACTGAATGCCAACGGAATACCTCCCAACAAGAACACGCTCCAGGGGGCAAAATACGTGCCGATCGCGCCAAAATAAAAAATAATGTGGTCAAAAAAATTGGCCGCCGTTCTCAACAGGATATTCCCGTTGCCTGTTGTGATCAATCGGTTCTTGGTTTCGACAATCAGCATGTAATTCAAATACCCCTGTCCGTGCACCTGGGCCATATACAAGAACCAGGGGCAGATGATGGCGGACATGACCAGCAACCCCCGGATCAACCGCAAACGATGAACGCGCTTGCTGTCCAGGGTCAACCAACCATAGAGGATCATGGTTAGAAAAGGGACCACGACGGCCGCTAGGCCCTTGATCATAAACCCGGCCGCACAGGCCACAAAAAATAAAAGGCTGTACTTCGAACTCGCCGTTTCCGCCTTCGGCTCCGGAGGGATCTGAGCGGCCGACTGCAGCGCCTTCACGCCGTAATAGATCGCCAAAACAATAAAAAAATTGAGGGCCATATCCGGCACGGCATTCTTGGCATGCCGAAAAAAAAGCGGGACCGTCATGAGAACGGCGGCGCTGAGATCCGCGACCCTCCTGTCAAATAACTTTACGCCCAATAGCCACGTAAGACAGACTGTAAGCCCGGCAAACAAAACGGCGACCAACCGCGCGCTGGCCCAATTCACGCCGAACACCTGATACGAAAGAACGACCAACCAATAATAGAGGATCGGCTTCTGGAACCGGTCTTCCCCAAAGTATTTCGGCGAAAGATAATTGCCGGTCGCGACCATTTCCTGAGTGCTTTTAAAATAAAATATCTCGTCATCGCGGTATTCAATGCCGTGGACACTCAGCCCTCTCGAGTAAACAAACAGACTAATGACCAGCAAGAACAGGCAAGTTAAGGTTTCTTTGCTTAATGGGGGCATGGGCGAAGAAAAGATGGGTGGCAGCGCTTGAGCGTCGATACAGATTGGACGGCGCTATTTTGCTTTTTTCGGAGATATTATGAAACTATCGGTATAATTTCGCTTGATGTCGTTCAAGGAAATTTCAGCATCGCTGCGCGCATTGAACCGGCCGGCATAGATCCTGTACCAGGTTCCCTTGTCCCCCAGGTTTTGCTCGCTAAGATATGCCGAAGGAACATTTTTCAAGATCCGCGTCAACGCCTCCTCGGCTTTTTTCCGATCCTTAAAGGACGCGATTTGCACGGTAAATTTCGCGTCCGTTTCCTGCAGGACAGTTTCCACAATCGCAGCGGCTGGAGCAGCCGTCACCTTATCCGTTCCCGCAACTGCCGGGGCTTTGAGTTCTGCCGCTGGCACAGCCGCCGTCTGCTGTACCTCACCCGCGGCTTCTTCCTGGACAAACTCATACTCCACGTCCACCGGCGCGACTTCTTCATCCGGGAAAATCTCGCTTAAGGGGACCGCATCCTTGCCGCTTTGGTAGTTGAACAAGACCAGCGCCATGACAATAGCGGCGGCCACAATCAACCAGGTAAACCAGGATTTACGCATGTTATTCTCCTTTTTAATGGCGTTCAAATCTTTCTTTTCCCCATCCCGCGCGGCAACGAACTGCGCTTTTGCCTCGCCCGCTTTGTTCAGGGCGGAAACAATTTTACTCATGGCTTACATCCGCTGTGTTCATTCCCTGTACCGCCGGGCGCAAGCACCCTTCCAGGAAATTCATCCCCATGGACAGGTGCTATTATAGCATGTTCATTGACATCCTCAAC
>MHGR01000033.1:14177-16953 GCA_001805655.1 Omnitrophica WOR_2 bacterium RIFCSPHIGHO2_02_FULL_52_10 | reverse complement strand
CAGGGTCTTTCCCAGCAGCGGCGGTCCCGCCTCCATCATTTTCGCTTTCAGGGAAACGGCGGTTTCGCCCTTGGCGATCTTGATCTTTTGCGCGGCCAGGATATCGCCGGCATCCATGCGCTCGTTGATTTTCATGACCGTGACCCCTGACTCTTTTTCGCCATTAATGATCGCCCAGTTGATCGGCGCCGCGCCGCGGTATTTCGGCAGCAGGGACGCGTGCACATTGACCGCGCCGAAGGCCGGCATATCCAACAGTGCTTTGGTAAGGAACTTGCCGTACGCAACCACCACAAAAATGTCGCTTCGATAACTTTTCAGCTCATGGATAAAAACCTTGTCGCTCACCGTTTCCGGCTGCAGCACGGGTATCTTGTTGGTTTGGGCCCATTCTTTCACGGGAGAAACGACGACACCCATCCCGCGCCCCTTGGGCCGGTCGGGCTGCGTCACGCAGGCGACCACGTGATGCGCAGAGCGAATCAGCGCCTGGAGATGCGCAGCGGCGAAATCATCACTGCCGAAAAAGATAATATTCATAGTTTAACTGAGTCACAATGTCACCACATCTAAGCCACCTAGAAGTTATCTTATAAATGGAAAATTCTGTCATTCCCGCGAAAGCGGGAATCCAAATTGCGGGATGAACTCCAGCGGAACCTATAACACGTCTGGATGCCCGCTTGCGCGGGCATGACAAACTATTTATGAAATGACTTCTAATAAAATGATGGCCAGGTGACGTCGCGACTTGGTGACGCGATGACTTTTCTATGGATCCACGTTAACCGTTATAACGACGTTCCTTTTTTTGACATCTTTCAGCGCCCGCTTGACCAGCTTCAAAACACTGTGCACCGACTTGCCCTTCACAACCACCGTAAACCGGTATTTGTCCCGCAATTTCGGATTGACGTCGGGATGCGGGTCGGTGACCTCAATATCCGCGGGACGGAGCTCATCGAGCTTGTCCGAGATCTGTTTTGCCAGCTCAAAGACGGCGTCTTCTTTTTTCCCGCGTAGCCCCAACGCGACCAGGTGCCGGCTGGGCGGCAGATGCAGCTGCCTGCGCAGCTTCAGCTCTTCGCGGTAAAACGCGTCGTAATCCATTTTTTGAATGGCCTTGAGACAATAATTATCCGCCATGCGCGTTTGGATTAACAACTTTTTGGCGGCCAGCTGCCTGAGGTGGACAAGCAGCGAGAACGCCTTTTCCCCCGCCCGGAAATCAAAGTGGTGCAGCTGCGCGTCAAAATTCAAAACGGCCACCAGCGGCACGGTCCACGGCTCATGGCGGCGGAAGACCGCCTGGGTGGCAATGATGATATCGGCGTTGCCGGGAAACTCCTCTGTCTGGCGATCGTAGCGGTGGATGCGCGCCTGCGGATAACTGCG
Organism: Omnitrophica WOR_2 bacterium RIFCSPHIGHO2_02_FULL_52_10; assembly: GCA_001805655.1. Classification (GTDB taxonomy): domain Bacteria; phylum Omnitrophota; class Gorgyraeia; order Zapsychrales; family Zapsychraceae; genus 2-02-FULL-52-10. Next base: position 15,558 of record MHGR01000033.1, on the reverse strand, counting down.
GGCAACCTCGCTTTCCAATTTTTCTATTCCCGTGCCCGTCGAGCGCAGGTAAGCGCCTTGGCAGTCCGGGCACACCTTGGGTAGATTTTTTTTGACTTGGCAATGCCGGCAAACCAGCGTCTTCTGCGAAAATAGATAGGTCAAATTGACATTGCAGTGCTCGCATTTCGCGATATAGCCGCACTGCTGGCAATGCGTGCGCGTGCCGAATCCCAGGCGGTTCAAGTACAGGAGCACCCGCCCGCCGCTCTCCAGCGCCTTTTGCATCTCGTTCTGCAGCGGAAAGGACAGAAGCGAGGTCTTACGCGGGTTATAATTGGTCATATCAATGATCTGCACGCCGCCGCGCTCCTCCCCAGTCAAGGTCACGCGCTCCCACTTGCCGCGTTTGGCCCTGTCCCAAATTTCCGCCGATGGCGACGAGGCAACGTAGACAACGTCGCAACCCTCGATGTCCGCACGCATTTGCGCGACCTCGCGCGCGTGGTAATGCGGCGATTGTTCTTGCTTATACGCCCCGTTTTCTTCCTCATCGATCACAATGAGCCCCAGATTCGGCAGGGGGGCGAACACGGCCGAGCGCGTTCCGACAACGACAGTGTGCTTTCCGCTTCTTAACTCCTCCCACAGCGCCAGCTCTTTTTTCGGCGCAAGTTTCTTGTCAAAGACCTCGATACCGCCGGAAATTTCGTTCGCCAAACGCCCGACCGTGTCTTTGATGAATGCCGCTTCCGGCACAAGAACGATGGCTGTTTTTGAACCATTGAGCGCGGCCTTGATCTTTTCGATGATCAACGGCCAGCGGCGGTCACGCGTCTGATCATGGACTAAAATTGACCGCCCCGGCCCGGCGGCCCTGGTTGGCGAAACACCCGGCACGTTTTCCGCGGTCAACGACGCCCTGTCCCCGCGCAGGGCCCTGGGCAAAAATGTCTCAATCGCCTCCCCCAAGGAACAGCCGTAGTGGGCGCTGAAGGCCCTGGCGCAGGCGAAATTCCGGCCGTCCAGGACAGGCCCGTTGTCCAGAAGAGAAATAATCGGATTGAGGTGTTTGAAGCGGCTAGACGATGCCGAGCCGACGACAAATCCCACGCGGTTCTGCCGGTTGAAGGTAACGCGCACGCGCTGCCCGACGGCGATCGCACCGCGCAATTCCCTGCCGACCGCGTAATCAAACGGCCCGTCGACCGGCAGGCCGACCACGACTTTAGCGATTTTGGGGTTCATTAAGATACAGTAGGGGCGACCCTATGGGCGCCCCTACCTTTATTTGATCAACGCCAGGATGTCCCTGACGGCTGCGGGACGGGCCAGCGCCCTTGTTTTTTTGAGGGTCGTGAGAAACTCGTCTTTCGAAGACCGCATGCGCATCAATTCTTCC
>MHGR01000033.1:8869-14035 GCA_001805655.1 Omnitrophica WOR_2 bacterium RIFCSPHIGHO2_02_FULL_52_10 | reverse complement strand
CGGGCTTGGTGACCATGACATCGGAGACCGCCATCAGCTCGTGCATATTATCCACCAGCCCCATGATTTTCGCAAGCCGATACTGCCCCGCGCTTAATTTCCGCAAGAGGGATTCGTTATGGCCGCACACCACAATCACCTGGAATTCCTTCAGTTCCTTGAGGATCGCCTCGATCGGCCCGATGCCAAAGGAGCCCGTGGCAATCAGCACCGTGAAGGTGTTTTCGTAGAGCTCCAATTTCTTCTTCAGGGCTCGGATGTCAACAAACGCGGCGAATTTTTCGTCCGTCGGAATACCGGAAACGATGACGCGCTGCGGCGCCGCCCCCAGCTTCTGCAGTTTCTCCTTGGTCCATTCGGTGGCGGCGGCATAAAAGTCCGTCTGCGGCGACAGCCAGATGCGGTGCACGTCAAAATCCGTGATGACGGTCACCAGCTTTGAAGCAATCCGGCCGGACCGCTTGAGCGCGCCCGCGACTTCGGTCGGTAAAAAATGGGTGGCGAAGATGTAATCGAACCGCTCTTCCCGCAGGAACCGGTGAAGTTTCCGCGTATTTAATCCGTTATACATCCTACGGCACAGTCGCACGAGGGGTTGCAGCCAGCCGATATTCGCAACCCAGAAAAAAACCCCCCACGCCCAAGGAAACCTGGAAATGAGGGTGTAATACGTCCATTTGTAGAATTTTTTGAACCGCGGGCTGGAATAATCCAGGGCGTCGATGAGGATGGCGGTATGGCCGCTCTCCTTTTTAAGCCCCCGGTAAAGGGCCTCGGCGGCCTTGAAGTGGCCGGCCCCGGCAGAGGCGTGGATGAAAAGGATTCTCATGGCGAGGGGTTGGCTACCGTCGTTTGGCGGTCCTTTTCCCGTTTGTGAGTTTGCGGGCCTGGTCAATCGTCAGCACCCGGCGCTTTCTCTGGCGCGAACGGCTGATGTTGCGCTCATTGATGATGTCCGTCGCCTCGAGGAGGTCGCGCGCGATAAAGTCCGGCTTGACTTCCCAGCCGCGCATGTGGCGGCGGTCCTGCCCGCCCGAAAGGACAAAGATGGTCGTGCAGCCGGCATTGTGGCCCGCCAGGATATCGGATTCGGTATCGCCGACAAAAAACGCCTTTTGCGCCGCGCGGATCGTCTTGTTCATCGACCCCAGCGCCTTGCGGATCGAGCCGATCTCCGGCTTGCGGCAGTCGCAGCCGGCGTGGGAGAAATGCGTGCAGTAAAAAACCTTTTTAATCCTCCCGCCCATCGACAGCGCGTCGCGGACCATATTGCGCGTAATGTGCTCCAGTTTCTGCCTGGTATATATGCCCTTGGCCACGCCCGCCTGGTTGGAAATCACGAAGATGGAATACCCTTCCCGCGTTAAAATGCGCAAAGCGTCCAACGCGCCGGCAACGAACCTGAACTCCTTGAGCTTCGTTACATATCTGCCGTCACCCGGGAATTCATTGATGACACCGTCTCTATCGAGGAAAACGACTTTCATAATTAGCTTTCAGTCCCAGCTTACATATCAAATTTTAGAAAAGCTGGGACAGCCTTGACTTCCTCTGAATTAATAAAGGAAAGTCAAGACAGCTGCTCCTGCCTGACGGCAGCTGGCTCCCTTTTCATTTGCCAATACTTGGCGTAACTCATGATTTGATATAACGACGCGAAAAAAGCGATCATAAAACCGACAAAGCCGTCTTTATATCCCTGCTTGCCGATGTAAACACGCGGAAAACGGTCGAGCGTGCGCCATACCGCCCTGCCCAGCGACATCTTCCGCCCGGTCTGAATCCATTTGCGCGCCTCGAGCGTCGTCTGCCGGTTGAGGCTTCCCAGAAAATGCTCGAAATCCGGATAGCCCTTGTGGACAATGTCCTTGGTCAGATGCCCGGTGTCTCCTTCAAGAAAAACTTTCGGGTGCACTTCCACTTCCTCATACTTGAACCGGCTCTTCATGAACAGGCGCAGCTTGCCGGCCGGATACCACCCCGAATGCCTGACCCAATAGCCGCCGATGTAATTACGCAGCGGGATCGAATACGCGTGAACCTTGGGCTCCCGGATGGCCGTGCTGATCTCGTCTTTCAGCTCCTCGGTCACGTATTCGTCCGCGTCCAGGCTCAGCACCCACTCGTTTTTGGCCTGCGCGTAGGCCCAGTTGCGGTGCGTTCCCTCATTGTCCATGCGCCGGCGCAGGATCCGGTCCGCGTATTTTTCCGCCTCAATGACCGTTCCGTCGCTGCTCTCATCGTCCACGACCAAGAGCTCGTCCGCCCAATTCCGCACGCTGCCCAGGCATTTGGCTATATTCTTTTCCTCGTTCTTCGTGATGACCACCACGGACAGCGGAATCTTATTCATAATCAAAATACTCGAATCCCGTGAAACGTGAAGCGCCTGCCTGCCGACAGGCAGGTCGTTCGTGAAGCGTGAAGCGAAACAATGTTTACGGGATATTTCATACGCTTCACGAGATACGCTTCACGTTTCACGCGACAACCTTACGTTTCACGCTTCACGCAAGGACGGTTCAACCAGCTCCTTTAACGACGCGCACACGTATTCAATCTGTCCTTTGTTCATGTGCGGGAACATCGGCAGCGACAGGACTTCGTTGGCGACCTGTTCCGCAACGGGAAAATCCCCAGGCTTGCCTCCCGCATCCGCGTAAGCCTCCTGCAGGTGCAGAGGAATAGGATAATGGATCAGCACGCCGATCCCCTTGGCTTTCATCCCCTCTAAAACCCTGTCCCGGTCGGCCACGCGCACCGCATAGGTCTGAAAGACATGCGTGCGGCCCTCTTTGGTCACCGGGGTCTGGATCCCCGGCACGTCTTTTAACAGCCGGTTATAATAGGCGGCGTGGGCCCCGCGCATGCGGTTCCATTCGTCAAGGTACTTGAGCTTGGCCGATAAAATGACCGCCTGAACGGTATCCATGCGCGAATTAAACCCTTTTATCTTATGCTCATAACGGCCCTTGCGCCCGTAATCCCGCAGCATGCCTATCTTCTCAAAAATCTCTTTGTTGTCGGTCACCACCATGCCGGCGTCGCCGAACGCCCCCAGGCTTTTGGTCGGATAAAAGCTGAAACACCCGATTTCCCCCAGGGCCCCGGCCCTCTTCCCCTTATACGTCGCGCCGTGCGCCTGGCAGGCATCCTCGACCACCGCGATTTTGCGCTTTTTGGCGATGGCGTTGATGGCGTCCATGTCCGCCGCTTGGCCGTACAAATGCACCGGGATAATCGCCTTTGTCCTTTTGGTCACGACCTTTTCCAGTTTCCGGGGATCGATGTTATACGTTTCCCCTTCCACCTCGCAGAAAACGGGCGTGGCACCGGTGTAGGATATGCACAGGGCCGTGGCGATGAACGTAAATGTCGGGAGAATGACCTCGTCCCCGGGCCCGATCTCCAGGGCTCCCAAGGCCATGTACAAGGCATCCGTGCCGGAATTCACGCCGACGGCGTAGCGGGTAGCGCAAAATTCGGCGAATTGCCGCTCAAAGGCCTGCTGTTCCGCGCCAAGGATAAAGTCCCCTTTTTCAAAGACCGCCCGCAGGCTGGGCTCAATCGTATCCTTAATCGCGTGATATTGCTCGCTCAAATCCACAAATGGAACGTTCATATTTTTAGCGTAATTCCCCTCCCTGTCCCTCCCCACCAGCCCCGCCATAAGGCGGGGCAAGGGGGAGGGAATCCAATGTTTATTAGCCACTCAAAACTTTAAAGAATCTAAAATTTCTCTTATTTTGCTAAGCGCTTCCTCAACCGACAACTGACTGAGACAACTGATATGCTCGCAGCTTGCCCTGCGAAACCGCCGGTAACACGGCCGGCAGGCGATGTCTTTCTTTATAACTATATGATTCCCTTTAGGATATGGACCGTAGACACGCTCATCCACCGGCCCGAAAATAGATGCCGTTCTAGCACCCGCCGCCGCTGCGATATGCAGCGGTCCGCCGTCATTGACGACCATCAGAGAGCATTTCCGGGCCAAAGCGGCAAACTGGCCGACGGTGGTCTCCCCGCAGGCCAAAACCGGCCGGCGGGATATGCCTTGCGCAACCGCCTCACAAAGTTCCACTTCGCTCTTATCCCCAAACAGTATAATGTCCGCAGAGAATTTTTCAATTAAATAATCAGCTAATTTCGCGTATTTTTCTGGCGGCCAGCGCTTATATTGTGCGTCCTTCCCCCAGCTGGCGCCACCGCCCGGAACCATTCCAATCAGGCGTTGGCCATCCAGCCGGCGCTTATTTTGTAAAAGAAACGCCCCGGCCCACGCGTTATCCTCATTCGAAACAAAGAGCTCCAACTCTTTCGTGGTTACGGGAACACCCAGCGCCTCCAGGAGGCCCAGATAATAATCGACCACGTGCCGGTCCTCATACCCGGTGAAGGCGCATTTGCGGTTTAGGAAAAAACCCCGGCGTTTGTATTTGAACCCAGCCCTGCGTTTGATGCCGGCCATCCAGCTGATGAACCCGGTGAGGTCGCTCAGCGACACATCAATGGAAGTATCGAACCGTTCCTTTCGAATACTATTGATAAAATCCATGAGCATCCGGCAAACGGCCGGCTTTGACCGCTTTGACGCCTCGGCAAGCGCGTCCCTTTCAAAAATAAAGACTTTATCAATCTTGGGGTTGCTTTCCAGGATGGGGGCGGTGCGCCGGTTACCCAAGTAACCGATATAAAGGTCCGGGTAGCGCGCCTTAAGGTTGCTGATCATAGGGGTCGTGAACAAAACATCCCCTATGCCGAAGATATTGATGAGCAGGAGCCGTTGCGGAGGGTTGGTTTTGAAGGTCATGGGAGGCAGCTTTACGTTTCTCTGCGTTTACTCTTCCGCATGGAGGTGACGACGTCCTTGACCGCCTGGGAACGGTCCTTGCGGCACACCAGCAGGGCGTCGGGCGTGTCGATGATGATCACGTTCTCAAGCCCGACCGGCGCGATGATTTTTTTATCCCCCCACACCAATGTCCCCCGGCAGTTCACGGGGAGCACGTCGCCTTTAAAGATGTTCCCCTTTTTGTCCGTGGCCAGGACTTCCATGAGGGATTCCCAGCTGCCCAAGTCCGACCAGCCGATGGCCGGCGCGGGCACGGCGGCGACGTTCCCGGCTTTTTCCAGGATCCCGTAATCGATGGAAATGCTCGGCAG
>MHGR01000033.1:0-8854 GCA_001805655.1 Omnitrophica WOR_2 bacterium RIFCSPHIGHO2_02_FULL_52_10 | reverse complement strand
GCCCCTACAAAGATATTGTAAACCTTGGGTAGATGTTTTCTGAACGCCTGCAATATGACGGCACTCTTCCAGGCAAACATACCGCTGTTCCAGTAATAATTCCTGCGCCGTATGAATTGTTCGGCCTTTGCCGGCGACGGCTTTTCGGTGAACCGCGTAACGCGCACGACCGTCCGGCCGCTGGCGCGCACCTTAGCGGTCCGCAGGTAACCGTACCCCGTTTCCGGCCGGGTCGGGACGATGCCCAGCGTGACAAGATAGTCCCGGCGCGCCAGCCGGACCGCTTCGGACAGGACACGAAGGAATTTTCGTTCATGCAGAATAAGGTGGTCCGAAGGCAGCACCACCATGACCGCGTCCGGGTCATCCTGATAAATTTTCGCGGCGGCCCAGCACACCGAGGGGGCCGTGTTCTTGGCGGAGGGTTCCAAAAGGATATTTGCCTTAGGGATCCTGAACCGCGACACCTGCCGTTCGACCTCCTTGCGGTAGTCGGTATTCGTGACAATGAGAACGCGCCGGCCGCTGGCCATCGGCTTAATACGCTCCAGAGTTTCCTGCAGCAAGGTCCCCCGTCCGGTGATATTCAGAAACTGCTTCGGGTTGGCGCGGCGGCTGACCGGCCAGAACCTTGTCCCCGCCCCGCCGGCCAAAATCACAGCGTAAATATTCTTGTTGATTGACATAGCTTCCTTAGCTGTCAGCTAACCCACTTCAAGAGGTCAATTTTTTCTAGCCCTCTCCCAAACATCAACCGCTATATCTATCCGCCCATTTTCAACAAATTTTACTACTTCCATTAATTTTTCTAATAACTCTTTAATTCTAACAGAAGTAAAAAAACTTTTACCTTTAAACCGACGTATTTTTATTCTTGCCTCAAGGCTGTCTGGATAAAAAAACAAATACGCAGATGAAGGTGATTTTGATAAAAATGAGGTATCACAAATCACCCTAAAATAGAAGTACTTGTCGTCACAATAGAAACCCGACCACCTAAAGCTATCGTCCACATCATAATAACAACCAAATTTCACTGCCCTATTCTTATAAGCTCCTTGAATTTCTAAACGATTATAAATAATTCGATCGGGAGATAACGTCCATATTCCATGAATAAGATCTTTGACGGCCAAGATTGGAGGGATTCCTTCAGTTTCAATAATAGAACATTTGCCTTTAAAGAATTTTTTCCCTAATAGGATCACAATTATTGTCCCGCCTAAAGTGAGCAAAGCCAGTGGCAGCATTACAAAAATGAAGTTACTGAAAAAATCCATCAGCATGAGAATTGTAAAAACCCTGTAGACGCTGTATGTAACCGATTTAAACGGCATGGGTTATGAATAAAATATATTTTGCTTACATGCATTTAAATTTCAAGCGGTTACATACAACGTCTATGCCGTTTATTTGTCATCGAACATCCATCCCACATACAAAAAAGCGTCGTTGTCCACCGCCGCCACCTGCGCGCCGGCGTAAAAATAATCGAGGATGGCGGATTCCATCTGTGCCCGTTTGATATCGCTCAATTCGGCGGCATGGGCGGAAGAGGCAAGCAAAAAACCAGAAAGCAAGGTTGAGAATAATTTTTTCATAAGGTTGCTCCAATAATAATTATTTTGGAAATAATGGTGTCGGAGACTTTTTACATAAAAATGTGTCCGTCATGTTTATTTCTTGCTGATTGCTCCATGAAAATGACAATCATCACAATATCCATAATCCAAACTACTAATTTTTTTATTCATAATAATCACCTGAAGGAATATTGAGCCCCATATGAAAGAGAATCATAATGATCAACATTAAAGCAATTGTAATAAACAAAATAATTCTTTCATTTCGGATGCCAGTGTATTTTTTTAATAATTTATAAGTAAGACATCCAACAGCTCCATAAACAAAAAGAACACTTAACGAAGAAAGGTAACGGAATAATATAATTAAGTTTTCTTCTACTCCTTGCGAAAACCATTCATACAAATTCTTCCACAACCAATGCCAGCGGCCTTCTTCCAGACTAATAAAATATTTCACACTGGTAAACCCATTGCTCAGAAAGAACATTAGCAGTACAGAAACCACCACTGTTATTACGATATAAGGGATGGCAATGATAAATGAACGAAAATTATCTTTAAATCTTTTTAAATTATTCATTGTTGGATAAAGGAAGCATTTTGTCTTGTTAAATGTACCGTCGCGTTTATTTTACGTTTATTTTGTGTCTTGTGTATTTTCTTTTCTAATATCTCGTACTTCCCGCGGCCACCCGCGTTCGAAGAGAACATATTTTAACACGCTCACGAACAATAGAATCGCCGCTGGAGCATAGAACCAGACGGCAATACTACAGCCGATTGCGCAAAGACCACCTGCGAAGAGGATGCCGAGTCCACCAGCTAATGCGTACATTGCCGAAGTCACAATGCGGCGTTCCTTTTGTCGCAGGCGTTCAAATCTATTATCGTTGTCTTCTCGAATGTAAACTCCGCATAGCGCGATTGAGACCGCGAAAAAATGCAGGGCATACGCTATTGAAAACGCTGCTATCCCCAAGAGGTAGGGGAATCGTTCCATTTTAAAAAGAATGATGTATAGTCCCAGGAATAGAACAACGGCGAGTAAAGGGAGAAGCAGGAACCCCCAGAGCCGATTATGAGAGGGATTATTAGGTGAATTAGTCTGCGTAGTTTTTGACATTTCCCATTTCTTTTTTGATGAGTTTAAATTTAACACCTACCCATCAGGATTTTTACCCGAAAATCTTATTCCCGATTTCTAATAGCGCCTTCGATTTTATTAATCATTTCTTTAAAAATAATTTTTAGTTACGCGAGTCTTTCTGTATGAAAATTAGATACAGCGCTGGTTAAATCATTCTTCAGTTTTTCATCTTTTATTGGATCATGAAAAAGTATTGATACAAACTCTTCACTCAATTTCAGAGAAATTTCAGATAAGCTCTCTCTCCCTTTGAAATTTCTGATCGAGACAGAATCTCCTATTACTTTATTAAATAGTTTTGCTGCTACTTCAAGATCTTTATCACACTCTGGGATCATTTTAGGGCTTGCGGCCCAAGTCTTCGATATCGCCCTTTTATATTCACCTATGTAGAAGAAGGCAATATCGGGAAAATCCTCTGTAGTTTCGATGACCGCCATTAAGGCGGTAAAATAAGCAAACATCATCGGTGATGAATCAACAATGTCCTCGTCCTTCAGGTCGAAAGTTAAAAGTATTCGATCAATTTCCCCCACAAACTGTCCGGTAGCCAAAACAAACTGGTCGACTAATCCTTTGCGTATTTCAATAATTGTTTTTTCTCCCTCAGTCATATCGATTTTCTCTTTATGAATAAACAGAACCAGCGCCCTTTTCGTCGCTTTAAAACCATCCATTTTCAGTCTCTGGATTTCAGATATCAACGTCATCCGGGACAGCGCCCTTTTTGCTGTTTTTAGGCCCTGTAGACGTTGTATGTAACCGATTTAAGCTGGACGTGTTATGAATAAAATATATTTTGCTTACATCCGTTTAAATTTCAAGCGGTTATGTACAACGTCTATGCCGCTTTCCGAGGACATATAGCGCTCCCCAATTCTACCACCCTGCCGCATAAAGGCAATTCCCGCCGCGCGGCAGGAATTGTAGTGTAAATCGCGGGTCAGGCAACAGCCTTTATTTTTGCCGACAGGGATGCCAGAAGGACATCCTGGATCTTCCTAAGCTCAAGCCGCAACGCTTTACGTTCCCGGAGCTTCTTTTTCAAATCCTCGGGGATTTCCTTGCCGAGGTAGGTGTGCAGAACCTTCTTTCCCTCGCGGCGCTGGAGGTAATAATACTTCCGGCCGGATATCAGGCGTTCTTTAATGGTGCCCCGCGGCAATCGGGCCAGCCGGCCATAAATCTTCTCCCGGGCCTTAAAATAGTAGTCTTCGCTATGCCTTTTCACGTCTTTTAAGGCCCATTGAGCCTGCGGCATGTGCCGGATTTACACGACAATTGCGTCCGCGCGTGCACAATTCTAACTTCCACCGCTCCAATCCCCAGACACATACCGCAACCTTATTTCCTTCCCAAACCAGATACCACCCTTATTATTACCCCCTTTTAGAGGCATTACCCTTTTTCTTCCAAAGTGCCCCGCAGGGCCGGTTGAGTAGGCAGCCACCGGTCAACCCCATGTGCCAGGTAAACTTTTTTCTTATCTTTTTTGTTCATTATAACCATTGGTCAAGATGAGTAATGCAATCAACAAAGGGCACCACTTCAATGCCACGGTCGTGCCAACGCCGGTCGCCCAAATATAACAGGCGCATCTTGGCGCGCGGAAAATCAGCGCGGAAGCGTTGTAAAGTCCGCAGATCATCGGCTCGAATGTTGCGGGCCATTTTCACTTCAAAGGCACACAGACCGCGTTCCCCATACAACACAAAATCCACCTCGTCGCCTGTGGCGGTGCGCCAGTAATACAACTGATACCCCAAATCTTTATAGTCATTAATAGCGCGCGCCTCTTGCAAAAAAAGCGTCTCGAGCGCCGCACCATGGATCTCTTCCGGAGCATCCAGCGGACCGCGGGGCCGAATGGCTTGAAACACTCCCGCGTCGAAATAGTAGAATTTCGGGTGGGTGATCAGCCGACGCTTGGCGCGTTTGGTGAAAACCGGTAATCGCACGGCGATCAGCAGGTCCTCGAGAATGCTGAAATAATCTTCGACGACTTTGGCCGAAACCGCGCATTCTCGGGAAACCGCCGCCATGTTCAAAAGGCTACCCTGCGAAAAGCTGGCGGCTTCAAGGAACCGGCTGAACGCCCCGATGTTGCGGACAAATCCCTCCTGTTGCACTTCTTCGCGCAGGTAGGTTGCTGCATAACTATTCAAATAGTCCTGAGGCTTCTCACTGGTGCAGGCCAGCGGCAGACAACCCCACCGCAGCGCGCGCTTCAAGTCGAAATCCACACCCAATTCCAACGCCGTCAAAGGATGCATATGGCGCGTCAGAGCGCGGCCTGCCAGCAAATTGACACCGCGGCGGCGCAACTTGCGCGCACTTGAACCTGTCAACACAAACCGCAGCCGCCGGGACTCGATGAGCCGATGCACCTCGTTGAGCAGCTCTGGTACACGCTGGACTTCATCCACCACAACCCAGCCCTTGTACCCCTGAGGAATTTGATCGCCGAGCCGCTGCGGCGCAGCCAGCAATTGCGTGTACGTCTGGTGATCGAGCAGATCGAAAAACAGCGCATCAGGAAACTGGTTGCGCACCCATGCCGTCTTCCCTACCCCGCGCGGGCCAAATAGGAAGAAGCTTTGCTTAGGAGGCGGTTGAAGTAATCGTGGATACATGAGTCTTTTTTACTATAAAAAAACGACTTGTCAAGTTATTTTTGAAAACAGCCCTTGCTTAAGTGGTGGCATTACCAACAGTCAGCCCAATACCCATGATATTACCACATTCATTACCACATTAATATGGGGATTCCCTATTGGAGTTTTACCCACTTAGAAAGGCCCGGGAGACACTGTATGTAACCAATTTAAGCCGGTTGTGTTATGAATAAAATATCTTTGGCTCACATGTGTCTAATTTTCAAGCGGTTACGTACAACGTCTATGCCGTTTAATGCCGTTTATTGTGTCCCCAAAATTTTTTCCGGCCAATGATAGCGAAAGATAATATCCCCCTTAATTTTTAAAGCATCCCCTTTACCATCATAGCTATATTCTACCTGGCCATCCTGGTCTTCTTGGTCGGGACCAACTCCATACAATAGAAAACCGTTATTTTGAGTTTGATAATGATAGTCTTTACCACCGTTGAAATAATCCTTGGGAACTCCTTCCAAATACTTCGGTTTTAAGTCTTCTAACGAAGACGGCAGTTTGTTATTTTCAAGATAAAATAATTTGACCGCGGCAGCCAGCTCGAGAACATACCGCTGGCTTTCAAAAATCCGGATATAATCTTCGGTTGTATAATAATTGGGTTTTGACATACCAAAAAATATTTTGGCATAGTCAGCTGCCTGCTCAGGATCCTGCTTGAACGGAAAGCTAAAATCATCGGCATTAAACGTTTTTTTGTCTTTACTGAAGTTTCCCAGAACCTGCTTGCTTTCATCCAATATTTTCTGAACCATCACTTTATCATTATTCTTTATATACTCCATAAGCTGTTTATCCAATGATTTAAACTCCTTCATGAATATGTCCCAGAATCGTTCATTATAATCCGGTTCGTATTTTGCCTCCAACTGCAATATTTCAATATAAGACCAAGAGAAAACAAATTCCTGCTCCATTATTTGGGCGAAGGCAGGCCTATTTGTCTCAATGACTTTTAGGCTGTGAAGGAGATTCTGAAGATAATGATTGTCGTATGAATCATTAACAATGCTTTGAGAAATTGGAAGAAATATTTTGTTAAGCATAATGGTATACATAATTTCGCTCAGTAATGTGCCTTCTTTTTGCTGTGATAGTTGAACCAATAAATATAAGTTAGCAAGTAAATATTCCCCAGCGGATTTGTAGTCGTTTTGCTGTTCTAAAATTTTACTGTGGATCAAAGACAGATCAGCTAAATTTACATATTTAAAAAATCTTGGCAGGCATGACCAAGGACTTATGGGTTTTTGTATTTCACCAAAAAGATTATCATCATTCGGCTCTTTGACCGCCTTCAAATAAAGCTTCAGGACATTTTGATTATTTTGAAGATTTCTTAAAAGTTTTTCATCAAATTTAGCACCAGCCTTCAGGTAGTTTCCATAAATTAAATTGTCATCTTTGAAGTCCGCAAAAATATCTTTATAAGAACCTTTATAGTGGCTTTCACGAAAACATTGGGCAGATCGATCTGGCGTGTTGCCGGCGATTAAATCACCGTCTTCATAAACAGCAACCATGTCCACAATGCCGGATTTATCAAGCCATTTTGAAACACCATGAGGAAGGCCATTTTTGTAATAAATCTCAGATGCTAATTGACCATTCGAATAAAACTCTTTACGAATATTTTTATCCTTGTCAAAAACTACCTTGGTCGGTTTAATATCTTGATAATTCGAATTAGACACAGGAACTGGCGGCAGAATAATTTTAATAGCCAGAAGACCTAAGCCAAAGAATATAAAAGCACTAAGCAAAAACCTCTTTCTGACTACAAACTGTTTGTTATACATTTCTACTCCTTCCAAAGTGCAGGATATCTCCAAGCGCACTGCACATTATCAGATAAAGGGGACAGCGCCCTTTCCGCTGCTTTAAAAGTATTGGCTTTTAATAAAGGTGACGGAGACATTTTCGTTGGTATATAGCGATTTAAAAGTGTCCGCACGTTTTCTTCAGCATTTAGGTACCTGGCTATTACCCTTATTATTACCCTCTTTTAGAAGTATTACCCTTTTTCTTCCATAGAGCTCCAGGACCGCGACCAATGCATTCGACTTTTTTCAATTTTTGAAGGTCGCGAAGCACTAACCGTATCATATCTCGACTTACCCCAGGGCACGCTTTTTCAAGATCCGTAAGAGTAAACGCCTTCTCAAACCCGCTGACAGCGGCTTCAATCAATTCCGTTTTCGCGCCGCGGGGGCTTTTCATCTGACCGACACGGCTTTCAAATTCCTGGTAGGCTGTCTTTAAAATATACAAAAGATAATTGATGTAAGGCCACGGGTCGTGCTTGCCTTCGTGCCAGCCGAGGGAACTTTGCCCCAAGGTTTCGTAATAACGTTCCTTGTTCTGTTCGATGAGCCGCTCCAGGCTGATGTATCGGCCGGCTTCATAACCGAGCGAATAGCATTGAAGCAGAAGGATCAACCTCGAAACACGGCCATTGCCGTCACGGAAAGGATGAACGCAAAGGAAATCCAGATTGAATGCCGCAAGCGCAATGAGCGGGTGGACGTTCTTTTCTTTCAAAGTGTCCTGCCAGGATTCGATGAGCTTCTTCATGAAAGCCGGTGTTTTTGACGCTTCAACCGTCTTAAATCGTACGCGCTCCCGCCCACCGGGCAGTTTTTCAATAATATCCACGTTCTTCTCTTTGTATCTGCCGGCGTCCCAAATTTCGCCTCGGCTCATTGCGTGAAGTTTGAGGATGGTCTTCTCAGAAACCGGTATCTTTGTATCTTCACGATGAATCCAATCCAGCGCGGTTCGGTAACAGCGCACTTCTTCTTCGCCTCGGTCTTTAAGACGCCTTTTCCCGAAAACAACGGTACCGACCCTTTTCTGATCAACCGTCACGCCCTCAATTCTGTTTGAGGAAACAGCGCTCTCAATTAAGGCGTGCTCGCGCAACACCTTCAGCTTCTGAGGCGATTGCTTCGTAAAAAGCTCCTGCTTTCCCCGCGCCGCGCCCAAATCCGACAAATACCAAGAGGTCGTCGTTGGAATATTTTCAATTGCCTTCTCAAACTGCTGAAATGTTTTCAACCCCCGCCCTCTCAATCAGATAACATCTTTAAAGTGACTCCCCCAACTATTCGCCACCCGCTTCGCGGTGCAAGCTACAGGGCGGGGAAGTTGGCGGCTTCCACAGCTGTCAGCTACTGACAGCTGACGGCTGAAAGCCGACAGCCACCTAAATTATTTTTTCCTTCACCCGCCGCCCGGTCTTGTAGCGCACCTTCAACCACTTTAACGGGTGCCACCGGTATTGGCTATTGATTTCCTTTAAATCTGCCTGGCTCAGTTCATGGCCGCCGATTTTCTGGCGCATGACCGCGGGATGGCTGCCAAAATAGGCCGGGAACCGGCGCAGGTCCCCGTAATCGTATTTGTCCCGGCGCTCATCCTCCCCCAAGGCGGCAAACCCGATGATCTCG
>MHGR01000032.1:1380-14620 GCA_001805655.1 Omnitrophica WOR_2 bacterium RIFCSPHIGHO2_02_FULL_52_10 | reverse complement strand
AAGCGCTCCGGTATGCCGGCAAGCAGCTCCAGCCGGTGCGGGAAATCCAAATCGAATTTGGCAAGCGGGCCGCGCAGAAAAAGACCGCCGTCGAGTTGTTCAACCCTCATCCGCAGTTAAAGAGCAAGATTACCGAACTGGTCGGCAAGCGGCTGACGAGTATTTATAAGATCGGGGAGAAGGAACAGCGGGAAGAAGCCCTCAACGCACTTCTGGATGAGATTTTAAGTGATATGTCCGTGTTTGAAGATTTTAAAGGAGAGGACGGGGAGATCCCGCTCGGGCATATCAAGACGTTATTCGATCAAATTGAATACGAGGAAGTGCGCCGCCTGATCTTTGAAGAAAAAAAGCGCGCCGATGGCCGGGGTTTAAAGGATATCCGCGATGTCTGCTCTGAAATCGACGTGCTGCCCAGGACCCACGGTTCCAGTTTATTTACGCGCGGGCAAACGCAGAGCCTGGCCGTCGTGACGCTGGGCACCCGGCGCGATGAGCAGATGGTCGAGGCGCTGGACGGCCTGTCGTATAACAATTTCATGCTGCATTATAACTTTCCTTCCTTCAGCGTCGGGGAAACAAAACCGATGCGCGGTCCGGGACGGCGCGAGATCGGCCACGGCGCTTTGGCCGCCAAGGCCTTGAAAGCGGTCATGCCGAGCAAGGAAGAGTTTCCTTACACGGTCCGCATCGTCTCGGAGATTTTGGAGTCGAACGGCTCATCGAGCATGGCCAGCGTCTGCGCGGGCTGCTTGAGTTTGATGGCGGCCGGCGTGCCCATCAAGGAA
The DNA here is from genome assembly GCA_001805655.1 of Omnitrophica WOR_2 bacterium RIFCSPHIGHO2_02_FULL_52_10. GTDB lineage: Bacteria > Omnitrophota > Gorgyraeia > Zapsychrales > Zapsychraceae > 2-02-FULL-52-10. Next base: position 13,832 of record MHGR01000032.1, on the reverse strand, counting down.
ATCGTGGCCGGGATATCCATCGGGCTGGTCACCAAAGACAGCCAATACAGGTTATTGACGGACATCATGGGCCTTGAAGATCATTTCGGCGACATGGATTTCAAGATCGCCGGGACGAAAAACGGCATCACCGCCATTCAGTTGGATCTCAAAATCCCGGGGGTGGCGATCGATGTCCTGGCTCAAGGCATTGAGCAGGCAGAAGAAGCCAGGGCCATAATTCTGGAAAACATGAGAAACGTCATCGCCAAGCCGAAACCGGAAATTTCCAGCTTTGCGCCGCGCATCATGAGCACGCAGGTACCCGTTGACAAGATCGGGGAAGTCATCGGCCCCGGCGGCAAAATGATCAAAAAAATCATTGAGCAAACGGGCTGCGACTCCATCGATATCGATGATGAGGGGACGGTTTTGATCGCCGCGGTTAACCGTGATTCCGCTCAAAAAGCGCTTGACTATATCAATGGCTTGGTCGAGGAGCCCGAAATAGGCGGGATCTATGATGCCGTCGTCGCTAAAGTCGCGAATTTCGGCGCCTTTTGCGAATTCATGCCCGGCAAGCAGGGTCTGGTGCATGTTTCCGAATTTTCTGATGAGTATGTCAAGGATATGAGCGCGGTGTGCAAGGTTGGGGACCGTTTCAAAGTAAAGCTCATCGAAATCGATAAAATGAAACGGATTAACCTCAGCCGCAAACAAGCCGAAGCGACTTCAAGAAAATAGCAGGGTTCATAGGCCTTCAAGGCACTTTCATGACCAAAGAGCACATCGATGAAATTAAGGCCATAATCATCTTTGCATTCGGTATCATTATCTTTACCAGCCTGGTTTCATTTATCCCGGACGACCTGTCCTGGTTCACTTCCAATCCGAATGTTCCTGCCAAGAACCTCATCCGCATAACTGGCGCTTATATTGCCGGTTCCCTCTTGTTTTTATTCGGTTACAGCGCTTATGCGCTGGTCATGTTTCTATTCTTTTGGAGCTGGAACAAGTTTGCGTCCAGGGAACTGCAATTCACGGCAGCTAAGTTCTTAAGTTTTATCATCCTGTTCTGTGTCCTGAGCTCGTTGCTCAGCATGACGGGCGCGCAGGAGTCCGTCCTACGATTTCAGCGGGCCGGGGTCGCGGGGGTGCTGATCGCCGATTCTCTTGTCCGCGGCATCGGAGTGATTGGGGCCTACACGATTTTGTTGATGTTGGGCACCGGGGCCCTGATCATAGCTGGGGAATTTCTGGTTTCTTCCTTGTTTGTGGGGATTGCGGAGCGCTTGCATATCACAACGGCGTCGCTCTATGACAAGTTCCAGGCGCGCCGGGAAATGGATTATGCGGTAAAAGACAAACCGACAATTCCTCAGGCCGTAGGGGAGCCAAGCTTGAGAGAAAAATTGAAAGCCAAGGTCAAAGAAGAGCAACAGGATGGGGTGGCGCGGGAGGATTATGAGGATGAAAGAAAATCGCAGGTGGATGTACCCATAACGGAGACTCCAAAGCCGGCAAAGCCAAGGATTCACCTGGCACCCCAGGACGAAAAAGCCGTTGATGCCCATGAAGGCGTGGAATCTAAGCTGGTTGGGGAATACCATTTACCGTCCATCGATTTGCTGCAGGATCCCCCCAAAATTCCGACCCATAAGATTCAAGACAGCCTGATCAACGGCGCTCAGTTGCTCGAAGAAACGCTCCGGGAGTTCGGCGTCAGTGTCCGGGTGGCGGATATAGAGCGCGGTCCGGCCATCACGCGCTATGAATTGGAGCCCGCGCCGGGAGTGAAGGTGCAAAAGATCACGAACCTGGCCGATAATATCGCTCTAACGATGCGGGCCGTGGCCGTGAGGATCGTGGCCCCCATCCCCGGAAAGAACAGGGTGGGGATCGAGGTGCCCAACACGGATATGTCGACGGTTTATCTCAAGGATGTCCTTTCAACGAGCCAGTTTCATTCCTCCCCGTCCAAATTGACTTTATCTTTGGGCAAGGACATCGCGGGCAAACCGATGATTGCCGATTTGGCGGAAATGCCGCACTTGATGATTGCCGGGACAACCGGATCGGGAAAGACGGTTTGCGTCAACGGGATCATCATGTCCATGCTGCTTAACGCATCTCCGGACGAAGTGAAATTTGTCATGGTCGACCCCAAGATGGTCGAATTGGCCCAATTCAACGACATCCCCCATTTGCTCTGTCCGGTGGTCACGGACACGAGAAAGGCGTCCGGAGTTTTAAACTGGGTCGTCGCGGAAATGGAATCCCGCTACCGGAAGCTGTCCAAAGAAGGCGTGCGAAATATCAAGGCCTATAATGCCCGCGGTCAGTATATGCCCTACATCGTGGTCATTATCGATGAGTTGGCGGATCTGATGCAGGTCTCGGCCAAGACGGTGGAAAGCGCGATCACGCGCATTGCGCAGTTATCCCGCGCCGTCGGGATCCACATGATTCTGGCCACACAGCGGCCCTCGGTGGATGTCATAACCGGCGTGATCAAGGCCAACTTCCCGGCGCGCATATCGTTCAAGGTCGCTTCGAAGGTTGATTCCCGCACCGTCTTGGACATGAACGGCGCGGAAACATTATTGGGCAAAGGGGACATGCTGTTCATCCGGCCGGGGGATGCCAAGCCGACGCGGGGGCAGTGCAGTTTCGTCAGGGACGAGGAAATCGCCAAGGTCATCCAGTTCATTAAGGATCAGCAGGCCCCGATGTATAATGAAAGCATCACGGCCCAGCAAACCAGCGCGGGCACCGGAGACGCGGACCAATACGACGAATACTATGATGAAGCCGTGCGCCTGGTGATTGAAACCAACCAGGCGTCGGTGTCCATTTTACAGAGAAGAATGCGTTTGGGCTATACGCGCGCGGCGCGGTTAATCGACATGATGGAGCAGGCCGGGATTGTCGGGCCGTACTGCGGCAGTAAGCCGAGGGAAATCCTTGTTGACCGGGAGCAATGGCTGCTGGATCATACGCGGGGGAAGGACAATGAATAGACGTATCGGAAAATTTGACGAAGAAGAGATATCGCGGGACGATGATCTGGGAGCTTTCGCGGCATCGGATGCCCAGGGCGCGCCGGGAAAAGGCGAATCCCCCAAGGACGAGAGCATAAGAAGCGTGGGGGCGATCTTAAAGAAGGCGCGCGAGTCGCAGGGGCTGTCGCTGGAAATCGTGCACGAGGCGACAAAAATCCCCTTGGATGCGTTACGGGCCATCGAAGAGGGTTACCAGGTTCGCATGCTCTCGCCGTTCTATTACAAAGGCTTCGTGAAGATGTACGCGAATTACCTGAATATCGACCTCGCGCAAATAACGATCGATTTTAAGCCTGAGACTCTCCCCAAGCATGTCGCGCCGGTTGCGGACGAATTTGAGTTACCCCGCTGGGTCGGCCAGGTCTTCACGCGGCGGCGCAAGCAGCAATTGGTTATTATTGCGGGGTTCCTGCTGGTAGTGATCGTTTTGATCAAGTTTGCCGCTTTGGTTAAGTCTTGGGAGCCGGTTGTTTCTAAGCCGAAGGAGTCCGAGGCCCCGGCGGCAGTTGCTCCGGTCAAAAAGGAAGTTAAGAAGGTCGCGGAAATGAAACGAACAGAGGTGGTCACGGAAACTCCGAAGCTCGTGGCTCCGAAAATCACCCCCGGCAAGACACCCGTGGCCGAGCCGAAAGCCCAGGCCGTTCCCGCTTCGCCCCTGCCAAAACCCGTCAAGCCTGAAGTTGTCGCGCCTCCCGTTACCGTGCAGAAGAATGTCATTTTAACCGTGCGTGCCAACCAAAACAGCTGGTTGCGCGTGAAAACGGACGGAAGGATCATATTTCAATCGACCCTGCGCACTGGCGCGGTCGAAACCTGGGCCGCTGACGAAGAGATCGAGATTTCCGGCCGGAACATCAACCAGCTGGAATTCGAACTGAACGGCAAAATGATCGGCACGCTCGGCCGAAAGGAACGCAACGTGTCGAGAGTCGTGATCACGGCAAGCGGCCTGGCTGTCAAGCAGTAAAGCGCTCCCCGCGCGTTCTCGGTTAACCATTGTTTTAAATTAATCCCCCAAAAGCATCCATGAAAACCATTAAAGATTTTTATAGTGAGCGTCATGCGCAAGGCAGGAATGTCGGCGTCATCAACCTCGGCTGCGCGCGCAACCTTGTCGATGCCCAGGTGATCCTCGGGCATTTAAAGCGCACCGGCCATCATATCGTGGATGTGGCCGACGCGGACATTGCCATCGTGAACACGTGCGGCTTTATCGAGGCGGCAAAGAAAGAGTCCATTGATACGATCATCGAATTGTTGGAGTTGAAAAAGCAGGGGAAACTGAAGAAAGTCATCGTCGCCGGCTGCCTGGCCCAGCGTTACAGCGATGAGCTGATCAGGGAGCTTGACGGGATCGATGCGATTGTCGGAGCGCAGCAGCTGGACCGGGAGGCGCTTCCCGAGCAGGTTTTATTGACGCCCGGACATTTTGCCTACGTGAAAATCTGCGAGAGTTGCTATAACCAGTGCAGTTTCTGCATCATCCCCAAGATCAAAGGCAAATTCACTTCCCGGACGATGGAATCGGTGTTCCGGGAGGTCAAGCAATTGGATGAGCGCGGGGTTAAGGAGGTCCTTATGATTGGTCAGGACATCACGGCTTACGGCATGGATATTTACCGGGAGATGAGTCTGGCCAAGCTTCTGAAGGAAATCACCGCCGCCATGGAGAACATCCAATGGATACGGCTTTTATACACGTTTCCGGCACATGTGACCGATGAGTTGATCGACGTCATCGCCGGCGAAGAGAAGATTTGCAAATATATCGACATGCCGATTCAGCACATCAGCGACAACTTGCTGAAGTCCATGAATCGGGGCATTACGACCCGGGAAATACGGGAATTGATCGGCAAGATCAGGGTCAAGATCCCCGGCGCCAGCATCCGCACCACCTTCATCGTCGGTTTGCCCGGAGAAACATCCGGGAATTACAAGGAGCTTTTGGATTTTGTCCAGGAAACCCGGTTTGACAAAATGGGCGTTTTTGTGTATTCTCGGGAGGAGGGCACGCCGGCCTACGCCATGCCCGGCCAGGTCCCCGAAACCGTCAAGAAAGAACGCATGAACAGGCTCATGCAACTTCAACGCGATATTTCCATGACCGCTCAGCAGAAAATGGTCGGCAGAAGTATGAAAGTTTTGGTCGATGAGGAGCAGAAAGAGGCAAAAGGTGTCTATTTGGGGCGCAGCGAGTATGATGCCCCCGAGGTGGACGGTAGCGTGTACGTGCACAGCGCCAGGAAATTAAAGCCGGGTGATTTTGTCACGGTTAAGATCACGGATGCTTTAGAGTATGACCTGGTGGGGGAGGCCGCGTGAATCTACCCAACGCCCTAACGGTTCTGAGAGTGATTCTTGCCGGCATGTTCATCTATTTTTTTCTGCAGGATGGGCCGGGGCCGATGCTGATCGCCCTGATTTTGTTTACGGCCGCTTCGCTCACGGATTATCTGGACGGGTATATCGCGCGCAAGCATAACCTGATTACGAATTTCGGGAAAATCATGGACCCGATTGCCGATAAATTCCTGGTGCTGTCGGCCTTTTTTATGTTCGTGAGCAAGTCTTTGATCGACGGATGGATGTTTTATCTGATTTGCGCGCGTGAAGTCATTGTCACGGTCTTACGGTTGAATGCCGTGTGCAAGGGCGCGGCCTTGGCGGCCGAAGGCGCCGGAAAAGTAAAAACGGTATTGCAAATCGTGGCGGTCTATTTAATAATAATATTCAACATCGCCGGCCAGTTTTTGAACCAAAGCCAGTTCAAGGCCGCATCTTCGGTGGTGTACGTGCTCATGCTGGCCGTCGTGGGTTTGACTTTGTGGTCCGGGGCTTCGTTTATTTTGAATAACCGCAGAGAGCTGTTCCGTGTCTGATAAAGCCGTAAAATTGCTGTCCACGTGGTTTCATGTTGGGGATCTCCCGGGGGCCCCGGGCACCGCGGCCAGCGCCATTGGGCTATTGATGGTTCTGGTCCTACAGTCGAACATCTTTTTATATGCGCTCGCGCTTGCCGCTGTGATCATTGTGGGGTTACGGGTCAGCGGCAGGATGGAAAAAATCTTGGGCCGCAAAGACCCGCCATGCGTCGTTATTGACGAGGTGGCGGGGGTGATGCTCGCTTTCTTTTTATTGCCGCTCACACCGGCAGTCATCGTGACGGCGTTTTTCCTGTTCAGGGCCTTTGACATGTTCAAAATCGTCCCGGTCAACCTTTTCGAGAAGCTTGAAGGCTCGAAAGGGATCATGTCCGATGATTTGATCGCCGGGGCTTACACTAATATCGTGATGCAGATCGCCGTCCGGTGGACGGGAATTGTTTAACAAAGACACAAGGGGCAAGATCCAAGACATAGGCAATCTTATGTGTCTTGATGACATGAGCCCTGTGTCAAATTTTACAGGAGGGTAAGACTATGATGAGAACGGCTAATCCGGCATTAAATGCCCAGGTGTTCCAACAAGCCCGCGGACTGGGCGCGGGTGAAACTATGACCTTGCAGGGGACCGTCAATAAATCGTTTATTTTACTCGCCCTGCTGGTTATTTCCGCTTCCTGGGTGTGGGGCAAGATCGCCCAGCCGGTGGCTGTGTATGAGGGGATGGAGGGGGTCGGGCAGACCGCCGCTTCATCTGCCGGGCCGCTTATGATGCTGGGGATCTTCGGCGGGATGATCGCCGGTTTTATAACGATTTTCAAGAAAGATTGGTCCCCCGTGACAGCGCCGGTCTATGCGGTCCTGGAAGGGTTGTTTCTTGGGGGATTGTCCGCCCTTTTGGAGCTTCAGTATCCTGGCATAGTGGTCCAGGCGGTGGCATTGACCTTCGGCGCCCTGTTTTGCCTGCTGACGGCCTATAAATCAGGCCTGGTCAAGCCGACCGAGAATTTTAAGTTAGGCATTGTCGCGGCCACGGGCGCGATCTGCCTGATTTATTTTGTCAGTTTCATCATGAGCTTTTTCGGGGCCTCGATTCCGCTGCTCAACAGCAGCGGACCCTTCGGCATCGCGTTCAGTTTGTTCGTCGTCACCTTGGCCGCGTTAAACCTGGTCCTGGATTTTGATTTCATCGAGCAAGGCTCGGCCATGGGTGTCCCGAGGTATATGGAATGGTATGCGGCCTTCGGGCTGATCGTGACGCTGGTCTGGCTTTATGTCGAGATCCTGCGTTTGCTGTCAAAATTACGCGAGCGCCGCTAAATAAAGACCGCTTATGTCCTTCACCATGACCAAAGAATCCGTTGAGGAGCACTTTGACGGAATAGCCCCGAACTACGACTACTGGAAGAAAAAGAACGCCTACTATTACAGCACCATCAAGACATTCATTGCGCGGATTATCCCTCCGGGAGGCAGTGTCCTTGAAGTAGGCTGCGGTACCGGCGAAATCCTGGCCGCCATGCGTCCCCGGCGGGGGGTCGGCATTGATATCAGCAAAAACATGGTCGAGCTGGCCGGCAAGAAATTCCCCCAGTATACGTTTATCCACTCCCCCGTTGAATCCCTTCCGATCGATGAAAAATTTGACTACGTCATTATGGTCGATGTCGTGGACCATGTCCGGGATGTCATGGACGTTTTTCAGAATTTATACCGCTTCTGCCATGCGGAAACACAGGTTATTCTAACGACCATCAATCCCTGGTGGGATCCGATTTTGGCCGTCATGGAGAGGTTCGGCGCCAAGATGCCCGAGGGGCCCCATAATTTCATTGAAAAGCGCAACCTGACCAAGATGCTGGAATTGATGGATTTTGCTGTCAGCTACAGCGGGTATCTGCTGTTATTCCCGAAAAGAATCCCGGTGCTCTCCTTTTTGGCCAATGCGCTCGGCACAAGGATGTGGGGGATTCAGAAATTATCGGCTGTTCAATACATGCTTATTCACCCCACCGTCAAAAATAATATTGACCTTGGGTTAGGCTGCTCGGTAATCATTCCCTGCTACAATGAGGAGGATAACATTGAAGAGGCCGTGAGGCGCGTTCCCAAAATGGGGAAGGCAACGGAAATCATTGTCGTCAATGACTGCAGCACGGATAACACCGCCCAAAAGGTCAAAGACATGCAAAAGGATTATCCCAACCTTAAGCTGATTGATTACAGCCCTAACCGCGGCCAGGGGTATGCCGTCCGGCGGGGGTTTGAGGCGGCGACCCAGGAAGTCCTGATGATTTTGGACGCGGATATTTCCACCTTCCCCGAAGAGCTGCCCCGGTTTTTCGACCCTCTGAATAAAGGCCTTTGCCAGTTTGTGAACGGGACGCGGATGGTTTATCCCATGGAAAATCAGGCCATGCGGACGTTGAACCTCCTGGGGAACAAGATATTCGGGCTGACGATGTCTTTCATCACCCAGCAGAATTTGACCGACACGTTATGCGGGACAAAGGCTTTTTACAAGAAGGACCTCGGGCGCATCCGGTGGGGCTTGGATAAATGGGGGGACTTTGATCTGCTGTTCGGCGCGGCCAGGACAGGAAAAAAAATCATGGAGGTGCCCGTGCATTACATGTCGCGCAAATCCGGGGAATCCAAGATGAAGGCCTTTCGCCACGGATTGCATTTGTTGCGGGCGTGCTATTTGGGTTTTAAGGAGCTCGTGTTTTTCCCCCCGTCCGACCAAAACGAATAGTTTAAGAGCACGACCAGCAGCACGGCTAAGGGGTAAAAATGCAGTAGAAGCCTGGACAAGGTCGTCGCCTCACTCTCACCCGCAATCCAAACGTAGTTGGTGGTCATCAGCGCGATACCGAAATAAAGCCCGAAAAACATAAACAGACTCAAAAGAATTAATGTGCATTCCTCCGTCCGCCGCCTTTCCCGCATTCCTATCAGGCTGAGAGCCAGGATAATCCAGACAATGCTCCAGTTTCCCGACATCAGCAAATTATTGGCAAACTTATAAAGGATGTGGGGGATAAGGGTTATTTTAGCCAGGGACAAATCGAAGTCTGTTTTATCCATGGTGCCGCTGCCTTCCTTGAGGACGTTGTTCATCCATTTATAGAGATAGAACGCCGCCGCGATCCCGAAACTCAGGACAAAGAATTTTATGCCGTTGATCAGTTTCTCTTTTAAGCTGAACACTGTTGAGGACAGGTTGATCAATAAAAACAGCACCGCATAAATCAACAGGAAGGCCGTGCCTTCCAATTTAACGAATGTCGCCAGCCCGGCGAAAAGGGAGGCGGTCAACAGCAGGCCGCCGGTTTTATTTTGATGCCAGAGGACCAGCAGCATAACGGCGGCGCAGTTAAAGTACATTAAGAAGAAATCGCTGTAAGATATGGTGGCATGGTAGATGAACAGGTTAGAGGACAGAAGAATCGCGCAGCCCATGAGCGCCCAGAGCCGGCGCGTCAATACTTTCAGGAAATTATAAAAAATCACGGTGAAGGACAACAGGGCGAGGGGAAAGATGACCTTGATGAGGATGTCATCCCAATGCCCTAGATTGAAGCTGATCCAGCTTTCGGTAAAAGGAACAAACAGCGGGTAAGTCCTATGAGGGAGCAGCCCCAGGGGCGGGGGAAGCGGCTCATAATAGAATACTTTAGCCTTGAAGGCTACCGTCGCAATCGCGTCAAATGATAATAAGGGGACGTTCAGTGAACGCCAAAAAACGAAATACATGTTTTGAGCGATATAACAAAGCAGAACCCCCGCGAAAAGGGCATAGACGACCATAGGCGTCCGGAAGTCCGATTTTGCAAGAAAAAACTTTCTTGGCGTTCTTGGAAATGAAGGAGGGGCGGATTTCACCCGTTTCAGAAGCGGTAGCACGCCTATGAGCACATAAACCAACAAGGGCATTCTTATTGCATTGAGATGAAATGGCTGACGGAGCGTATAAAGCACAAACATCCAGAAGGCGACCAGGCCCAATCCGACGCCGTAAGAAAGCGCCAGCCGCAAAGAGAGCGGGAGTCGGCTTTCGCGGCACATGTGCTCAACCGATACGTATCCTGCCGAAAATGGAATCAGGATGCCGAGCAGGAGATGAATATAGGTCGAAAACATTTAAGGCCGCTCCTTGACTGCCAAAATAAAACTGTCATCATCGCTCTTCAGGAGAATTTTGTGGTTTTCAGGCAAATGATCAAGCGGATTCGCCTTATGGTAGAGAAATAAGACGTCCTTGGGCGTTTGGTTATCAAAGCGCAAAGAGAGATACGGGTAAAAGAAGTACGAGAGAACTCGGTGGTGGAACATGTAAGGGCTTTGGGAAAGATCAAAGTCCGTGATCATGTCGCCTTGATGGCGCCCGGCAAGGAGGTCTTGGGATGCTTGGGGAAACGTGTAAAGCCCGCCGAACACCGCCGCATATTTATCCATGGGGCTTTTTTTCTTGAAGGATGCCTGCTCATACCTGAGATAATCCATCCGGTGAATTTGTTGAATCCCCGAGTAGAGCAACAGGCAAGTCAGGCCTGCAGCGGAAAGGACTTGCTGTAAAGAGGCCTTTGGCGTTTTGCGGGGGTCGTAGACAAAGAGCACGAAATATCCGCTCATCATCATCAGAACGAAAACCAGAAAGTAATAAAACAATTTCAAGACATTATGGCCCTGGATCTCTCCAACGATGCAAAGGTTCATGTTGGGATAAAAAAGCATGTTCTTGAATTCCCGGGTGAGTTCCGGCAGGGACGAGTCAAGCATTTGGGCGGTCATGGCCCAGAAAAACAGGGAGGAAATCCCAAAAACGATCAAAAAAGAGACGAGGTATTTTGCGCGGGCGTCCGGTGGATCAGGTTCGGAAATTTGGCTGGCCATGATTGAGGTTAAACTTTTATCAAACGGTTAGAAGTATTATACTGGTGTTGTGAAGGCGTGACGACAGGAAACTTGAATTTTTGTAGAATAAAGACGGTTATTCTTGAAGGTTAACTGTGTGCAGGGGCGCGTAGATCGGGCCGGCGGGAGTCAGGGTGCTTTTGAACAAAACAATGCGGTCCAGCGCTTCCCCGTGATCTTTGCTGAGCGCATAGCCGTGCATGGTCCGTGCGAGCGCGCCGGCGTTTTTGGGCGAGCGTACCCGCCCTAGAGTGATATGCGGCTTAAAGGGTTTAGGATTTTTCTGGTAACCAATTTTGCCAAGACCGTTGTTTAACATCGCGGCTAATCCCGCGATTTGGCCCTGCCTGTCTTCCAGGCTTATCCAAATGACGCGGGGGCGGCGGCTGTCGGGGAAGGCCCCCACGGAATGAACGCGCGTCTTTATGGTCTTGACGTCTTTGTAGAGCTCGTTCAGAACCGTTTTCAACGCGGCAATTTTTCCCGGATTTACGTCCCCGAGGAATTGAAGGGTTAAATGGATGTTTTCCGGCTCGACCCATTTAACATCCATGTCCAATTTTTTCAGTTCCGCTTGAACCTTGACGATAACCTGCCGCAGGGTCGGGCTGAAGGGAACGGCAATAAACGTGCGGATGGCGTCGCTCATGTTGGGCGGATCAAATTAAGAACTCCTCAAGGGTCCGTAAAGCCTGATGAACGGCCTGAGCTTTGATAAAGGATCGGGTTCCTTTAAATCGGCACTCTAGGCATAATGTATCGAAGGGAGTTGATACGGCAATATAGGTTAAGCCGACCGGTTTTAAGCGGCTGCCACCGCTTGGCCCGGCAATGCCCGTAATGCCAATGCCGAAATCAGTTTTCAGGATTTTTCTCACATTTTTGGCCAAGGCAACAGCGACCTGGTTGCTGACGGCCCCGTTTTGGCGGATGAGCCTTTTGGGGACCTTAAGCAGTTTTATTTTTGCGGCGTTGCTGTAGGCCACGATGGACAATTTCAGGAATTGGGAAGAGCCCGGAACATTGGTCAAACGGTTGGACAGCAAACCTCCGGTACACGATTCGGCTATGGCTAGGGTTTTTCCGGACCGAATGAGTTTTTGGCCGATTTTTCTCTCTAAATCCATACGGCTAGTATAGGAGAATATAAAAATCTTGACAAGTATTAATATTTAGAATATAGTACACCCTTCAGAGGGGGCGACAATTTAATTTTTTATAACCTAATTTACTGCAATGGTTTTCGGACTTCTCTCTATCCAAATTCTATTTTCCTTCAATGAAAATCTCCTGTGTGCGCAAGGACATGCACGTATAAACCAAATACCAAACGTACCCGCCAGGAAAATATTATGTTTAATACCATCGCTGAAGTTTTAGAGGATTTACGCCAGGGGAAAATGGTTGTCGTCATGGACGATGAAGGGCGTGAGAATGAGGGCGACCTCTTATGTGCGGCGCAGTTTATAACTCCCGAAAAGGTCAATTTTTTGGCAAAATACGCGCGCGGATTAATCTGTGTCCCCATGGAGGAGGAAAGGCTGGGCCAGTTGAAACTCCATCCGATGCGCATTGATGTCAATCAGGAGCATCTTAAGGACGACACGGC
>MHGR01000032.1:0-1345 GCA_001805655.1 Omnitrophica WOR_2 bacterium RIFCSPHIGHO2_02_FULL_52_10 | reverse complement strand
CGCTGAGGGCGAAAAAAGGGGGCGTTTTGGTCCGGGCCGGCCACACCGAGGCCTCGGTAGATTTGACGCGCCAGGCCGGGTTGTATCCAGCCGGGGTGATTTGTGAAATCATGAACGATGACGGCACGATGGCGCGCAGTCCCGAGCTCAAGGTGTTCGCCAAAAAGCATAATCTGAAGATATGCGCCATCGACAGCTTGATCGAGTATCTGCGCCGGTCCGTGAAACTCGTGGAGCGCATCGTCGAAACGAAATTACCCACCGAATACGGTGAATTCAGGATGATCGCGTACCGAACGAAGGTGGATGAGTTGGAGCACATTGCTTTGGTCAGGGGGCAGATCGATGAAACCGTTCCGACCTTGGTCAGGGTCCAGTCCGAGTGTTTAACGGGCGACGTGTTTAAATCGCTGCGTTGCGATTGCAACGGCCAGCTTCACACCGCCCTCAAAGCGATCGCGGATAACGGCTCAGGCGTGCTGGTCTATATGCGCCAGGAAGGAAGAGGCATCGGCCTGGTCAATAAAATGAAGGCCTATAATCTCCAGGATGAGGGGCTGGATACGGTTGAGGCGAACGAGAAGCTCGGTTTTTCGCCGGATCTGCGCCATTATGGTTTGGGCGCGCAGATTTTATCCGACATCGGGGTCAAGCAGATTCGCCTGCTGACGAATAATCCGCGCAAGATCGTCGGGTTGGAAGGATACGGCTTGTCGGTGGTCGAGAGAGTGGCCCTGAAGATCCCGCACAACCAGATCAATCAGGGGTATCTTAAGGCCAAGAAAGATAAACTTGGCCATATTTTATAGACCGGTTTCTTGAGTCAGACGTTTTGCCGGTCTGGACAAGCACAACACGGGAATAATGCCAAAGGCCGAAGACACGCTGGATAACACATCTGGTTTTTGGTCGTTGGCATTTTGTATTTAAGAAGGGGAATGATGGCCAGGATAAGGAGAAAGTCAGGCAATCGTCCGAAACGGATCGGGATCGTCGTATCCTTGTTCAATGGACACATTACCAAGCGGTTGTTGTCCGGTTGTCTGAATGAACTGTCCCGTTCCGGCATGAAGAAAAAAGATATCACCGTTGTTGCGGTGCCGGGAGCTTTTGAGATACCCGTTACGGCAAGTCATTTGGCCAGAAAGAAAAACATCGATGCCGTGATTTGCCTGGGCGCCGTTATTCGGGGGGAAACGATGCATTTTGATCTTGTGGCCCAAGGAGCGGCGCAGGGGATCATGCAGGTTTCCCTTATGACCGGCAAGCCTGTCATTTTCGGCGTGTTGGCGACGAACACGATGGATGAAGCCTACAAGCGTGCCGATGAAAAGGGAGGAAATAA
>MHGR01000031.1 GCA_001805655.1 Omnitrophica WOR_2 bacterium RIFCSPHIGHO2_02_FULL_52_10 | reverse complement strand
AAATAATGCGGATCAATGTGGGTCACCAGCTCGCGGGTTTTATCATAAGACATCACCAGACTGCCCGGCCGGGTCACAATGACAGGATTGGACGCGTTGATGATCCTGTCGACCTCGACCGGGGAAGAGGTCATGTCGGCACGCACCTCGTAATAAGCGTTAGGCTTTTGCGGGTCATTTGTTTTAACAACCGTGAAAACTGGCCGATTCTGTTGGGTGAGCGTCTTGATCAAACTGTTGTATTCCACCGGAGTAACTGCCGTGAGAATGGCCTTTCTCTCTTCCGACATGGCCATTTTGCTTTCAAAGGCCCGGCGATCACCGGCCGAAGCGGCGGGAACTGACGGCCCAGCCGTCCGCACAGCTACAATTTCGCCTCCGGGCATTGGGGAGGCGTCTTGCCGGCTGACGGCGGTCGGACTTGTGAAATCGCGCGCCAAATCAGGCCGCTTAATAGCGTCCTGCCGGGCTATTTGAGGCATTTCGGATATAACCGGCGAAGCGGTCTCCCGCTGCCGCACGGTGGTGACCGATGCCATGGGCGAGCTGGCCTCAATTGCCAGCTGAGAGCTATTCACCGGCGAGCTGAGCTCGCGTGCCGCAATTTGCGCAGGTTCTATTCTCTCTGGTATTGGAACAATGGGCGAGGAAGAAGCCGTCTTGAACGGTTCCAACAAGAGCTTTACTTCGCTCTCATATTTTTCATCGCTGATAATATCTTTAACCGGCTCAATATCTGTAACCATAATATCAACCTGCGGGTAACCCTTATCTTCCGAGACCTTAACGAGGAAGTTAGTGGGCGCGGGATCGGGCATGATGTCTTTGCCTCCCATCCCAGCTAATGTGTTATTTAATGCATCCCCGATGACCCGCATTACCTGGGGCCTCTGGCCGTAACGCACTCTTGCGACGTCCAGGGGCATAAATTCCGTTTCAAGCGTTGTCAAAAGATAAGGTTGCTGAGTAGGGCCGTAAGTCACTATGCCCGGGCCGGCGGGATCAACGGTTTTGATGCCACTTTCCTTGACTTTCTTGATCTGGGCCAAGGTAAGCTCCGGCGCGCCCTTGAGATATTTCAGGAAATAGAGCTTGCCGGACTCATCAACCAGGGCCTTGTGGGTATCACTATCCTTCCAATTGTTGGCAAATTCAAAAAGCCTGTCTTTTGTGTAATATCCATTGCCGCTGTCGGCGCTTGTCATCAAATCGACAAAAGCGGCCTGCACCGGCCGGTCCGAAAGGTCGTACAGTTTTGTGTCAAATGCCTTACCATCAACAGATTTGACCTCAACCGGCTTGACGCCTGCGCCGTCAATTCTGCGCTCAAAGAGCCCTTTCTCGAAAGGTTTCTCATAGAAAGCCTCCATGATCTTTCGGGCAGAATCGTTGCCGCGAGGGGAAACAAGTCCGTCACGGGTTGCCAGCGATCGGTCTCCAAAAAGATTATCCGCGATAAATCGGGCGCTTTGATCTTCGAGGTCGGGGCTGCGCTCAGGAGACAGATCGAGGTCGTTTAAAAACTTGTCAACTGCTTCCGGCGCCCTAGTGGCGGCGCGATTCAATGCTTTAAGTACCAAATCCTCCCGGAGCCAATTATTTTGAGGCAAGCCAGCAACTCGAGGATCCGGCTCGCTTAGGGCAAACATCAGGCCAAACAACTTGGCTTGATGTTCCGGCTTGACAACAACATCCAATAACCTGTATAAATTATCAACGTCATGACCGACGAAATCGGGCACAACAGGATTGACATCCTGTTGTGAAGAATCGTTCACATATGAAAGCTCACCCCAGCGGCCCACATCATACACTTTGACCGCTTTGCCCTGACGGGCGCCCCATCTCTCGGCCAGCTTCCCACGCAAGCTCGGATTATGGATTTTCTCTGACAACCCTTCGATAGCCGGCTGATATCTTTCAAAATATTTCGAATCACCAGTCTTCTGCAAATATTCCATGATGCTCGTCGCCGTCGAAGAGGCTGCGGCCGGAGTGAATGTCCCGGCCTGCCGCGGCGGTATCATATCCACCTGCGGCCTCTCCATCATTTGGACACGGTACAGCATGACATCATAAACCGCGCGATCGACAAAGTCAGTCGTTGGTGAAATTTTTAGGCCGGCCATTTCAATACGCCTTGCTTGAAGCGCCGTATTTGCCGCATCATCGATACCGTTTAGTACGGCCGTCGCTTCATGCATATAAACATTGGCCAAGGCGTGGATATCCGCCCGAATCCCGCCGCGCGGCGATGTTCTTTGGCTTATTTCATTTAAATATTCTCCCGTTTCAAATGACAGCGGGCTGACCACATTTTGCCGGGCAGTTATTTGCTGTGTTATTGGATCCCTCTCCAGATGGGCATAGCCTCCAAGCGTCCGATCCATCAAATTGAGCTTCAAGCTGACCCTTTCGGCGGAAGACAATTGCTTTTCCCGCGCATACTCATTGACCACTTCATTAATCTCTGCCTCAACCCCGGCGGCCGTTTTTCCCGGCATCATAACCATGATTTGCGGCTTGAACGATTGATTTTCCTGATCGACCATACTGACGCCCTTAAGGGCTTTATCAAGATAGTCGATCTCGCGTTGAATATCTTGGACTATTTCTGTATCTTGTATCCGCTTTGCCTGGTCCGCCAAACTATCCACTCCGACTTTAACCGCTTGGTGATATCGTCCATAGACAGGATCTGTCGGAGAAGTTGTCGTCAAATCGACCAGATCGCCTCGTTCCTGAGCTCTCGCATAAAGCCTCTTTTGAAGCTCGGCTTTATGGGCATCGAATGTCGGTTTATCGATGAAATTCTTGAGTTGCCGGTATTCTGTCGGCGTCAATGTTATCTTCGCCCGGACATCGGGACCCGGCGCGCTTAATGGCTTGTCTATGCGGGCTTCTTGTAAAACTCTTGGCGTAACTTCTACCTCATAGGAATCTATTTCAGGGACAGCCGTGTTGGGATTAACTCTAACCGTAAATTGTTTGAATGCTTGGTCCACATTTTGACGATTGGCATCAAAGCGATAGTCAAACGGTGACATTGGCCGTTCCGGTGCCCTGGAGAGTTTTTGGAAATCGTTGATAGGAACTTCCGTTTTGGGACTGCGCGTGCTCGTTGCCGGCATAGCCGGATCTTTGACAGCCGGGGAGCTTATGGATTTGGCGATCTGTTGAGTCCTTGGCGTAGTTATGTCGCTGCCGATAAGAGGAAACGTTGTCATCGCCGGCAGGACTGGCGGTGTAATGGAAGTTACCGGAACAACCGGCGAGGAGCCGATGGTGGGTGTTGCAGGCCGGGTAATCGGCTCTGGTAATTGAAGCTGAGAACTGGGAGCTGACAGCTGAGAGCTATTCACCGGCGCGCTGGTTTCGCGGTTTGGTATAATAACTGTCGAAGAGAAATCTTGGCTTGGGGACGTCGATCGCCCGATCGGTGAGCTACCGGTTTTCCATAAATAGTTAGAGACTAACCGGTCTATCGCCTCTCGATTACTAAAAATTGTGAAACGTTGCCTTATAGCCGGGGGGTCATCATTTCGCAAATAGACAACATCTTTCCCGTCTCCCAGATAACCGTGCAAAGTTATCAGGTGCCACGTATCTATGGTTTGTGTTACAATTCCCGCTAATTCATACCATTCCTCTCGAGTTTTATCATCTTTGCCTTGTAGAAGACGTACATTAAATACAGGGGCACCGCTGTTACCGGGGTATGACTGCATCGACGAAATCCCTAGTAAGTCGGGCCTTTCAAAATCCACCCTGCCATCAGTATAATACCGTAACCCCTCTAACTTATAGGGCCGGCTATCCACGACTTGCCCTCGAAATTCAACGCCACTCTCGCCCTTCCTCATGCGCACACTCCCTAAATCTCCCTCGAAAGGTTTTGTTCGCTCATATAAATCCCTGCCCCCCTCATAAAGTGTCGTTCTCTCTTCTTCGTTTAGCCCTCCTGGCTCTATTCTTAAGACCTTTTGTCCCGGTTGCGATAATTCCCGAGCGAGGGTAATGAGCGGAACGTCTGAATATTCTTCGTCTCTATCATCCTCCCAACGAATAAGGGCAAGATCCGCTTCTTCATCTCGAGCCAAGACATCGGCTTGACGAGAGTCAAGGTTTTCTGCATCCGCGCCAGAGGATCGCAATATTTCAACCCGTCCTGTCTCAAAACCTCCCAAATCTTTAACGACATGTGCCGCGGTAACTACAATTCCATTACCTAAGTTTGTCCCAGTTCCTAAGTCCCCGCCCTTGGGGTTAGCTAACCTCGTAACTATGCCGGGAAGCTGGCCCCGTGTTAGAAAAGTTTGATTTTGGGGATTTATGAATTCCCTCAATAACTTAGCGTTTAGGCCCTTAATATCCTCGGGCGTATAACCCCTGCCGCATCCGCCCAAGCATGTTGTTGTTCCAATAGCTGCTACACTAAGCTTACCCATTAACTTCAAGAAATCGCGGCGGCTTTGCGTCTTCCCAGTCAAGTTGTCTAAGCTTGTAGTAGCTGGTGAGGAGGAGACAGTTGAAGGCAGAGAGCGTAGGGAGGAGGGAGGAAGAACTCCAGCCCCAGCCTCCCATTCGTCAACCCCCAGGGTTCCCGTATGCCGGCTGATTTGGGATACCTTCGGCACCGGCGAACTGACACTTGCTCTCTCTGGCACGATCGGTGAAGAACTCCGTCCCGTCTTTCCCTTGATGACTGATCTTGCGGCATCCTCTAACTTTTTCAGAGATCTTCCGATGTCCTCATTCCCATCAATCTCTTTTACAAGCCGGCCCGTTTCGCTGATTATTCCGCGCATGTTTTCCACGCTTCTCTTTAAATCCCGGTCATTAGCAAATCGATTAAACCTTTCGATTAATTTATTGTAACGCCCTGTTAAATGGTTGTGTCGTGCCGCCTTGCGGTTTTTCTGTGCTATTTGTCCTATTTCATCAATCGTATTGATTAGCTGCTGACCGGACATTCCCTCCCCTCTTTCATTGTTGATATTTGTTCGTTCTTTAGGCATACGCGCAAGTTCCGTCTTCCTAAATTCAGCCGATGTCTTCCGGCTTTCCTGCTCGGCCTCCCGGTATTTTCTTTCGGCAGTTTCAAAATCGCCCTTTTTAAAATATGCGTTGGCCTCATTTAATGATTGCTGAATACGACTTAGCGCATTGACGCCCCGACCAACGACATCGCCCTTACTGCTCGCTTGTTCTGGGCGGACAGGCGGCGTCGTTGTCTTTCCAGTGGCATTTTTTACTTGCTCTATATTGTTTCGGACCGCCATTTGTAACTTTTCTAAGTTGGACCTGTGGATTGGATTCCGCGAAGCCGGGGGTCTCCCCATTAATGATCCTGTCTGCCGGTCAATATCCAGGAGTTGGCTTAATGCCTTCTCTAATGTATTCTTGTTCTTGTTGCCGCTTAACAACTTAACTGTATATTCATGGTTTTTAAATAATCGGATTGCCACTCGCTGGTCATTTTTATCTTCATATAAATCTTCAAATGTGTCCCCGGTTACTGTGTTCAATTTATGTTTTGCTAAATCAATCCGTTTTTGTCGTCCTTCAGCTGTCGGAATTGCCAACACTTTATGGGACACATTAATATTAGCCAATTCAATCCCCTGGCCGGCAGGGCCCCTGACCCCCTGAGTCCCATCAAAAATTCCTGCCTCACCATTGGCCAGCTTCCATACCACAGCTGTATGCCCGCCGGCTTTTGTCATATCCTCCCCGGTAAAATTAATCAGCACTTCAACTTTCGATAAACTACCCGGGTTAGGACCAAAACCCATTTCTCTCAACGTGAGCATTGCTATATCACTACTGGAATCACAGACCTTCGTACGCGGGTTGCCCCTGAGATTGGGGTTCCCAACCACGGTATTGTGCAAATCCACATAATTCCATTCTTTAGTCTTAACCCCCAGGTCATCATAGGCGACATTATGATCCCAGAACACATAAACCCATTTCAGCACTTCTTTCTCTAATGAAGCAAGATCCTGAATTTCCTTCTGGCTCATTTTACCTTTGTTAAAACGTTCATAACGGCTTTTCAATTCTTTTGAAACGGCCTGAGTTATGTCTTCAAAGCCGGGGTTCCGCTTAGATATGCCGGCAACTATGCTTTCCAATTGAGGGGCCTTCAGGACCTTCGGGACCGCCCCTCCGGGTAATTTTTTTATTTCATTCAGCATTTGATCAAGATTGGATTCAAGTTCCTTTTTGGCCTGCGGCAGTGTTTGCTCAACGCGATGCTGCCCATCCCCAAAATGATAAAATTCCACACTTTTCGGGTCTGCGGCATTGACCGTACCCATGCCAACAACACTGCTTAAAAGCCCTATAATTCCGCCCATGCGTAAGGACTTTAGTGAAATCGGTGAAGAGGAAATTTCGCGCTGTTTCATTACCATCGGCTGTTGCATCTGTTGTGTCGGCTCAATCCGCGAGGAGCCGGCCTGGCGCGGCATGTCTGGCCGATCCATCATGGCCGCCGGCTGCTGGCGCATAGCCGCTTTGAGTTCTTGCTGTGTCTCCTCTGTTGCCGGAATAAACGTATAGATGCCGGTCTTTCGAATATCTCTCGATAAATCGCGCTCGACATCCGGAAATGTGCGAGGAACCGTGGTATCGCCTCTTTGACTCTGCACGGCCTTAACGTCAAAATCGCTGCGTGTATCCTGGCCGGTCATGGCGATAAGTTCATGGTGAATCGCTTCGGCCTTATTGGACACCATCGGTGTCACAAAAATCTTGCCATCCCTAACCCCTGCCGCGGAAATCTCCCCTTGTATATCCAGAGTTGTCCGCTCTAACGCCGTCGCCGCAAGATCCCTAAATTCTGCCGGAGCATTTTTGTATCCGCGGAATTCCTGAGAATATCCCTGAAGGATAGCGACAGGATCCGTGACCTGCGCCTGATCCCTGACGGCAAGCTCCTGAATGCGGCCCTGCATGGTTGATAAAAGTTCTTTTTCTGCCGTGACATCGCCGGTTTTGGTATCTAAATGCTTTTGCGTTTCACCGATAAGCCGGTCCTGCGGGACTAATTCAAACAAACCGCTGGATTCAGCCCGGCGCAGAATATACTCACTTTCTTTTCGCCCGGCCGCTTCGCGGTCAAAAACAATATTATTTTCTTCCACTGACAGCACGCTTCTTTGGCCGGGGGTGAATTTCACTGTGCCTAAACGCCGGTTGGCTTGGTCGGCGATTTCTTTA
The DNA here is from genome assembly GCA_001805655.1 of Omnitrophica WOR_2 bacterium RIFCSPHIGHO2_02_FULL_52_10. Lineage (GTDB taxonomy): Bacteria > Omnitrophota > Gorgyraeia > Zapsychrales > Zapsychraceae > 2-02-FULL-52-10. The sequence goes on along the minus strand of MHGR01000031.1, from coordinate 1,800 downwards.
TTATCAAAGGTTAACGTATAGCTTTGCGGAGCCTCACCCTGATAGGTGATATCCCTTCCACCTGTTAGACCGGGAATTTTCCTTGTGTCTTGAAGGGTACTGACTTCAAACGTCGCGGGATCAATGGCTGCGCGGGAAATCCGTCCAACAGCCTCAGGAGTTCCTGCGTTATTTAATCGGGCAACAATTAGATCGCTCGTTGTATCTGCGGGATTAACCGGAATGACGAAATCATTCTCGCTGATATCGATTCCCTCGAACGCATTAGTAATCCTATTGCCATTAAACGGAACGACCGAAACGATCCCCTTTCCATTATCAATTGCAATTGTTCTGTCAAATGTCGGGCTCCCAAAAGCGCCATCCTTTGTGGGGATTGATGCTTTGGCGATTTGTATATCTTTGGTAGCAGTTGCTTGTTGTCCGAAAATAAGCGGTGAAGAAACCGCATGCAAAAATGTCGGTTGGATCGTTGTCGGGGTGGGAGCCGTAAAGACCGGCGAGGAGCCGACCGGGGCGGGCGGAAGGATTTTGGGCGGTGTAATTTCTACAACAGGCGGTGGCGATCGGCCGCTTCTGTCCGGCACGACCGGTGAAGACACGTCCCCAAACTTCTTCGGCTCGACTATCCCCGCTTCCGTTAATTCGGGGATACCTGTCACCTTCGAAACCGGCATAGCCAAAGGCCCTACGGAGGATACGACCGGAGAGGACGATCTGGTCGCCGCTTCATCGGCAATCTGGGCTAGTTTAGTAATCCGATCAAACTCTCTGTTAAGTTCAAAACTTGCGTCATCACCAAAGGCATTTCTATCAAACTTCTCATCATCGAATCTAATGTGTGCCACCTGGCCCGGTGATTGCGGCCCTGGCCGAACTGTCGAAACCGGCGAAGAGGACGAGTCGTCCAATTTGTTTTTCACCTCTTTGATTATACTTTCTACTTCTTTTCTAGAAATACCATAACCAAACAAACTGGACAGTGATTTTTTTTCATCTTTAATCCAACGACCCAATAAACGACCACGATCTATTAATTTTTCTTCCGCTTGGCCTTGTCTATCGGAATTTACTATGCCCTCCGCAAAACGATCAATTCCTCTCATTAGCAAATCAATGTCATCAGGCAGCATGCCACTCTTTCCTAGTTCCTCTCTTGTCGCATGCATATGCTTCATTATCAAATCTTTTGCTAATTCTAATTTTTCCGGTGCAGAGATAGGGGATGGACGGGCAAACCTAGCCGTCGGCGTCGGCGTACCCTGCTTTGTTTGTTTTTGCGGGACTCCTTCGGCCGCAATTTGCGGTGGTGTGGAGTAATCCTGCCCCTGCGCCGGATGCAAAGCCCCGGATTTTCCTTTGTTGTCGGTGTTAGGTTTTTCTATGTCCCCGATGGTAAACTCTTGCGGATCCACATTTGTTCTTTCTCCGTTATTAATACCCTGATCACCGTTCGCCGCCGCGAGCTTCGGCAATCCCGGGGCAGCGACCACCGGCCTTTCGTCTGATCCTTTCCCCTTGACTGCGGGTTGAATTTGCGGTGGCGTAGAGTAACCTGCTGCTTTTATATCCATTGCTCCTTCCGTCGATGCCGGGCCGGAACCTGGCCCTCTCAGAAATTCATATCCATCCGCTGTAACACGGACCTGGATGGCACCCCTGAATCCCTCTTCGCCGGGCACCGAGATGACCGGCTCAATGGTGATGATATCCCCCGTGCGGATTTGGCCGTTGGCGTCGGTTTGGTCATCGAACTTGATCAGCGGAACGGCTTTCCATCCTTCCTTCTGGAATTGCTTA
>MHGR01000030.1:16413-19261 GCA_001805655.1 Omnitrophica WOR_2 bacterium RIFCSPHIGHO2_02_FULL_52_10 | reverse complement strand
TGACGACCCCCTGATGCGCGCCGGCAAAGTCAACTTCGGGGGCATACGCAAAGACGTGTGCCTGGCCTACGTGCCCGAAGCCGAAGTCGGCGACTATGTCATCGTCCATGTCGGTTTCGCCATCAGCAAAGTGGACGAGCGGGAAGCCGCCAAAGTGCTTGAATATCTTAAGGGGATGGATGAGTTGGAAAATTTGAAAAGCGATTGATGATGGTGGACGGCAGAACATGAAATATCTCAGTGAATACAGAGACCCTCAGCTCGCCAGGCGGCTTGCGCGCGAAATCCGCCGCATTACGACAAAACCGCATGTCCTCATGGAAGTATGCGGCGGCCAAACACATGCTATCGTGAAATTCGGCATTGACGAATTACTGCCCCAAACCATTGAGCTGGTCCACGGGCCGGGATGCCCTGTCTGTGTCACGCCGCTGGAATTGATCGATAAAGCGGTTGAAATTGCCTCAAAGGAAAACGTCATCTTCTGTTCCTTTGGGGACATGCTGCGCGTCCCCGGATCGCACAAAGATTTATTTTCCGTGAAGGCGCAGGGCGGCGATATCCGCATCGTTTATTCCCCCCTGGACGCCTTAAGACTTGCCGGGGAAAATCCCCGGAAGGAAATTGTCTTCTTTGCCGTCGGCTTTGAAACGACGGCGCCGGCCAATGCCATGGCCGTCTACCAGGCCAAACAGCGGGACGTGCCCAACTTTTCTATCCTTGTTTCGCATGTCCTGGTCCCGCCGGCGATGGAGGCGATCCTTTCATCACCCCATAACCGCGTGCAGGGATTTCTGGCCGCCGGGCATGTCTGCACCGTGATGGGCTACACGGAATACGCGCCGATTGCCCGGAAGTATAATGTCCCGATTGTCGTTACAGGATTTGAGCCGCTGGACATCCTTCAGGGAATCTATATGTGCGTCAAGCAATTGGAAGAAGGCCGAGCACAGGTGGAAAACCAGTACGCCCGCGCGGTGCGCCGGAAGGGCAATGAGCATGCCCAGGAAATTATTAAAAAGGTTTTCTGTATCGTCCACCGGAAATGGCGGGGGGTCGGGGAAATCCCCCAAAGCGGACTCGGCCTGCGGGAAGAATACCGGGAATTTGATGCCGAAAAGCGTTTCGGCGTGACGCTGTGCACGGCCGAGGAAAGTCCGGAATGCATCAGCGGTCTGATATTGCAGGGGATTAAAAAGCCCCCTGAATGTTCGGCGTTCGGCCGCACATGCACGCCGGAGCGCCCGCTGGGGGCGACCATGGTTTCCTCTGAAGGCGCCTGCGCGGCTTATTATCGATACCGTAACCATCAGGTCCAACAGGAGCTGCCCGCTCATGAATCCCGTTGAAATCAAAAATCGCAAAGAGTTCACCATAACCTGCCCGATCCCAGTCCGGGATTATCCGCACGTGCTTCTGGCCCACGGCGGCGGCGGAAAACTGATGCATCAATTAATCGAGAAGATGTTTAAAGCGGCCTTTGAATCAAGCGAACTGCACAAAGGCCGTGATGCGGCGGTCCTGCAGCTTGGTCAAGGAAAAACCGCCTTCACCAGCGATTCGTACGTGGTCCGGCCGCTATTTTTTCCCGGTGGGGACATCGGCACGCTGGCCGTCAACGGCACGGTCAATGACCTGGCCATGGCCGGCGCCCGGCCCAAGTATATCAGCGTCAGCTTTATCCTGGAAGAGGGCCTGGCCATGGAAGCCCTCTGGCGCGTCGTCCGCTCCATCCGCCGGGCGGCGCTGGAAGCGGAGGTCGAGATTGTCACCGGTGACACCAAGGTGGTCGACCGGGGCAAAGGAGACGGCATGTACATCAACACGGCGGGAATCGGCGAAATCACGCACGCGCAGGACATCGCCCCGCAAAATATCCAGACCGGAGACGCCATTCTCCTCAACGGCGACCTGGCCCGCCACGGCATGGCCGTCATGGCGGTCCGGGAAGGGCTGGAATTTGAAAGCGCTATTGAAAGCGACTGCGCGCCATTGGCGGATTTGGTCGGCGCGCTTCTGTCCGCTGGAGTGGAAATCCATTGTCTGCGCGACCTAACCCGCGGCGGCCTGGCCAGCGCGTTAAATGAAATCGCTTCCGGCGCGCAGAGGGAAATCAGCATCGATGAAGCCCTGATTCCCGTGCGGGAAGACGTGGCCTCCGCCTGCGAGCTGCTGGGCCTGGATCCGCTTTATGTAGCCAACGAAGGGCGGTTTATTGCCATTGTTCCACGCCGGGATCAAGAAAAAGCGCTTACAATTATGCGGAAACATCCCTTGGGCCAAGGGGCATGCTTAATCGGAACTGTCGGCAACCGGGGTTCCGCGCTGGTCACGCTCAAAAGCCGTATCGGGGCCGGCCGCATCCTGGACATGCTCAGCGGCGAGCAGCTGCCCAGGATCTGCTAGGGCACGCATCCTACACAACTTCCATTTTTGATTTATGGACAAGAAAAAGCTGGCCCTCATCCACATTGTCAAAAAAGAGCTTGGACTAAGCGAGGGAGAGTACAGAGATATTCTTTACAAAGCGGCCGGCGTCCACAGCGCCAAAGACTTGACCGAGGAAAGTTTCCGGAAACTGATGAATTATTTTGTCCGCAGCCGGCATTACCGCGTCAACCGCCACGGCATGACGGTCAGGCAGAAGGTCTTCATCCAAAGCCTGGCCAAGGACATCGAATGGAGCGGGGAACATTTAAATAATTTTCTGCACAAATACTACCATGTCCCCCGCCTGGACGGCCTCACCAAGGCCCAGGCCAGCCATTGCATTGAATCGCTGAAGCATATCGTTCAGAGCCAGCACCGCTGACGGAAGGGTTTAGGTTTAATTCAAGCGGAAATCCTG
>MHGR01000030.1:11446-16389 GCA_001805655.1 Omnitrophica WOR_2 bacterium RIFCSPHIGHO2_02_FULL_52_10 | reverse complement strand
CCCCCACACGATCGAGCCGCCAAAACGCTGGGTCGGTGGAAAAGACGAAAAAAAGAATATCCCAAAACCGGCGCACACGATAAACATCGACGTCAGGACGGGCTCCCACAGTTTCTTTTTGACCTCCGTCCAGATATGCGCCTGTTGTGGGTTTTCCTTTCTCAATCTCCGGTACGCATGCATCATGTGGATCATGGCATCAATGCCCATGGAAATGGCCAGGTTTGAAGCCGGCGCGGTGATCATGTCCAGCGGAACGCGGAAGAGTCCGATGGGGCCTAAGATACATAAAGGAATAACGGATATGCTTGCCATCATGGCCACCGCACCCCGGAAGGACCGGCAGACGATGAAGGCAATGATAAAAAAGATCATGATCAGACGGCTTAACCCCCAGACAAGGCTGGAAGCGATATGTTGGGAAAGGTGGCCCTGCAGCGCATAAATACCGCCCGTTAAATGGGGCAAAAATTGGTAACGCCGGACCGTGTCTTCCAGCTCCCCGATGACCTCAACTCTGCCTGCCGTTCGGCCTTCCTCTTTCATCCGAAGCAGAAAAAGGGCATATTGTCCCTCATGCATCACGAAACTTTTCGCAATCCCGCCGTAGCGCGGCTTTTCCATGCTCCGCAACAGGGATCGGTTGGACTTCAGAAAGCTGAAAAAATGGGACCGCCGGGCCTCGTCAACCAGAACCGGCATGGAAAGAACGACACCGACGTCTTTATGCCGCTCCAGCTCCAGGTGGAGGTCGCGCACACGCTCGACGCCGCTTTTCGTGTAAAGAGGCTGCCTGTCCTTATCCGCAACGACCAGCACCAGAGGATTGCTGCCCCCGTGCTCATCGATATATTTCAGCCCCTGCGCAATCGGGCTTGAGGGCGCAAAAAATGAAATGAGGCTGGGGTCCGTGTTCAGCGAGCGCAGGTGCCCGGCGGTCGCAAGGACAAGGCCGGCGATCAGGACAATGAAAACACCCTGATTTTTATTGCAAAGGGCAAACATCCTCCCGGAGAAATTCTTGAACGTGGTTTCCGTTTCTTCTTCTACGGGGCGGTCAATCCGCAAAAAGGAGGGATAGACACCGTATGCCATCAGGAAGGCGATAACCGTCCCGATCGCGCCAGCGGCGCCCAGCTCCCGGATCGATTTCGCCTGGACAAAAAACAGGCTGACGAACCCCAACAGAGTCGTAAACATGGCCCAGAAAGAGGCCGGAAACGTCATCCGCACGGCCCTGGAAACGGCTTCATCGGGATTTTGCGCCTGACGGATGTGCTTCCAGTTAAATATCAAAAAGACGATGTGCGAAAGGGTCAGCACGAAGACAATGGTCGTCAGGTTGGCCGTTAAGATGCCGATCTTGATGTCAAAAAGCTGGGTCGCCAGCAGGGTTAATACGGCGGCATTAACGCACGCGACGACCATGCCCAATAGCACCCGCCAGGAGTGAAAGACCAATAACACGACCACCCCGAAAAGAAGAATGGCCATGCCCGTAAAAATTCTCAGATCGCTGCTCAAATGCAGGCGGATCAGCTCAACGATATAGGGAAAGCCGGAGATATGAATCCGGAATTCCTCGGCGTCAAAGAATTGCTTTAATAATTCAATCTTTGAAACCGCCGCGGGAAAATCATCCAGAGAGACACCCGGCTTTAAAACAACGATCAGGTTGGACGAGGCGAGGTCGTCCGGGATCAAAAGCCTCTTCCAGAAGGGGCTCTGCATGGCATAGATGAGGCTGCGGGGGCCGTGCTGAATACTTCTGACATCCGCGACCTGGTTGATATCCATGAGAAAATCACCGAACTCTTTGATTTTCTTCTGATAATCGGCCGCTTGGATATCGCCGATCACGCTGATGATGATTTGCGCGTCATCCCGCCTGAACAGGCGGGATATTTCCAGGTCGGCTTTATAGCTGGGGTCTTCTTTGGAGAAAAAAACGTCATAATCAACATGGGGGGTCAATTCCACATAATAAAGGAGCATGCCCGCGCATAAAACCGACAGGCACAGAAACGCCCAGCCTTCCTTGGTGAGAAAACGATTTTTCATAACCTAAATTCGACCGCGGCTCCTACGAATATCTAAACTATGGTCATCTTTTCCCGGTAAGACGCGGGTACGTACAATTACTTAATTTCCTAAGTGCCTTACCGAATATATTTTATCCCTATGAATTGTAAAATGGAAGTGGTAGAATTAATTTTCAATATTGTCGCTTTTACAGGGGGAGGCCAAGATGCCAGTCAAAAAGTTAAAAAAATTTTTGGATGAGCAGCGCGTGAAGTACACCGTCATCAGCCATTCCACCGCGTACACGGCGCAGGAGATCGCCCAGTCGGCGCATATCACCGGAAAGGAGCTCGCGAAGACCGTCATGGTTGAACTGGACGGGGAAATGACCATGGTGGTCGTTCCGGCTTCCCGAAGCGTCGACTTCGAGTATCTGAAGGAAGCGACCGGCTCCGAACATGCGGCATTACTCACCGAAGCCGCGTTTAAGGCCTGTTTTCCGGACTGCGAAATCGGCGCGATGCCGCCGTTCGGCCATCTCTACGGCATGAAGCTCATTGTCGACAAGCGGCTCGCGGACGACAAAGAGATTGCGTTTAACGCGGGGAATCACCGGGAATTAATCAAAATGCCGTTTGGCGATTATCAACGGCTGGCAAAGCCGCACATCATGGATTTAACAGCGTATAACCGCGAGTCCATAAAGACAAAAAAATGAATCGACCGCAAATAACCATCGACGGCAATGAGGCGGCCGCCTACATCGCGTATAAAACCAACGAAGTCATCGCCATTTACCCCATAACACCGGCCTCCCCGATGGGGGAGCATGCGGACGAATGGGCGGCAGCCGGCAGGAAAAACATCTGGGGAACGGTCCCCTTCATCCAGCAGATGCAGAGCGAAGCCGGGGCCGCCGGCGCCGTGCATGGCGCCCTGCAGACCGGCGCATTGACGACAACCTTTACCGCCTCGCAAGGGCTGTTGCTGATGATTCCCAACATGTACAAGATCGCCGGGGAGCTGACGCCGGCCGTGATTCACGTCGCCGCCCGCTCCATCGCGTCGCAGGCGCTTTCGATTTTTTGCGACCATTCGGACGTCATGGCCGCGCGGGCGACCGGTTTCGCCCTTTTTGCCTCCAACAGCGTTCAGGAAGCCATGGATTTCGCGTTGATCGCGCACGCGGTCACTTTGGAAGCGCGCATCCCGGTCTTGCATTTCTTTGACGGCTTTCGCACCTCGCATGAGATTGCCAAAATTGAGCAACTCACCGAAAATGATATCCGCGCCATGATTGATGATGAGCTGGTGCAAGCACACCGTAAAAGGGCATTGAGCCCGGACCATCCCGTTGTCCGGGGGACTTCCCAGAACCCGGATGTCTTTTTCCAAGCCAGGGAGTCCGTCAATCCTTATTATCAGCAGTGCCCGGAAATTTTCCAAAAGGCCATGGGCAAATTCGCTAAACTGACCGGCCGCCAATATCACATTTTTGATTATCACGGCGCAAAGGACGCCGAGCGGATCATCGTTCTGATGGGCTCCGGAGCGGAAGCGGCATGTGAAACCGTTGACCAACTATTGCACAGCGGAGAAAAAGTAGGCGTTTTGAAGGTCAGGCTTTTCCGGCCCTTTTCCATCAAGCATTTCATCGGGACCCTGCCGCGCACGGCCAAAGCCATCGCGGTGCTGGACCGGACCAAGGAGCCGGGGAGTGCGGGCGAGCCGCTTTATCTCGACTGCGTCAACGCCATCTTTGAGACCGCCCAGCACATGCACTTTCACCAATTGCCACTGGTGATCGGGGGGCGGTTCGGATTGTCTTCTAAAGAATTCACGCCAGCAATGATCAAGGGGATTTTTGACGAACTGAAAAAGCAGGAACCTAAAAATCATTTTACAATCGGGATTAATGATGATTTGACCCATACAAGCCTTGACTATGACGAGCATTTCAGCACGGAAAGCCGGGAAGGGGTCCGCGCCGTTTTTTACGGCTTGGGGTCGGACGGGACAGTGGGCGCCAACAAAAGCTCCATCAAAATTATCGGTGAGAACACGCCAAATTTTGCCCAGGGATATTTTGTTTACGATTCCCGCAAGTCAGGAGCCATGACGGTTTCACATCTGCGCTTCGGCCCCCATCCCATCCGATCAACATATCTGATTAGCCGTGCTAGCTTCGTGGGGTGCCATCAATTTCATTTCCTGGAAAAATATGATGTTCTCTCCCACATCGAAGAGGGAGGAGTTTTTCTGCTGAATAGTTACTACGGTCCGGAAAAAGTCTGGGACAACATCCCGCGGGAAGTCCAAACACAGATTATCCATAAAAAATTGGAATTTTACGTCATTGACGCGTACCGGGTGGCGCACGAAACCGGGCTGGGCGGCCGAATCAACACAATCATGCAGACGTGCTTTTTCGCCATTTCCGGAATCCTCCCCAAAGAGGAAGCGATTGCCGCCATCAAGACCTCGATCGAGAAAGCCTACGGCAAAAAGGGACCGGAGGTGATCGCGATGAATTTCCATGCCGTCGATCAGACCCTGGCGCACTTGCACCGTGTGAACGTTCCCAGCGAGGTCACCGGTACGGTTACGCGCGGGCCGGTCGTATCCGAACGGGCCCCGGAATTCGTTCAGCACGTTACCGCCAAAATGATCGCCTGCTGCGGGGATGAAATCCCGGTCAGCGCGCTACCCGTGGACGGCACATATCCGGTCGGGACATCCAAATGGGAGAAGCGCAATATTTCCCACGAAATCCCTGTTTGGGAAACGGACATCTGCATCCAATGCGGGAAGTGCATTTTGGCCTGCCCGCACAGTGTCATCCGCACGAAAATTTACGAGCCCAGGCACATCAAAAAGGCCCCACAGTCGTTTAAATCAAACGATGCCAAGGACAGGGAGCT
>MHGR01000030.1:7265-11412 GCA_001805655.1 Omnitrophica WOR_2 bacterium RIFCSPHIGHO2_02_FULL_52_10 | reverse complement strand
GAAGACTGCACGGGATGCCAGCTGTGCGTTGATGTCTGCCCGGTGAAAGACAAGGCGGCCCCGGACAGGAAGGCCCTCAACATGCGCCCCATCGAGCCCTTGCGGGAGCAAGAAAAGGAGAACTGGGAATACTTTCTGGCATTGCCCACCGTGGATAGGGCGCACGTCAAGCACACCACCGTACGGGGCATCCAGTCTCTGCAGCCTTTGTTTGAGTTTTCCGGCGCCTGCGCCGCCTGCGGCGAAACCCCGTACATCAAATTATTGACACAACTGTTCGGCGACCGGGCCGTGATTGCCAATGCGACCGGATGTTCCTCGATCTACGGCGGAAATCTGCCGACCTCGCCGTGGACAACGAATGAAGACGGCCGCGGCCCGGCCTGGTCGAACTCCCTGTTTGAGGACAACGCGGAATTCGGACTGGGATTCAGGCTGTCCATCGACAAACAGCGGGAAATGGCCTGCGAATTGGCGAGGGCCCTGGAAGCGGGGATCGGGCCCGCCTTGGTTAAGGAAATCATCGAAGCGCAGCAAAGGGATGAAACGGAAATTTACGAGCAGCGCAAGCGCGTGGAATTGCTGAAGTACAAAATCATCCATGCCGATTCAACGCCCCTGACACGGCAGCTGCTGAATCTCGCCGACATGCTGGTTAAGAAGAGCGTGTGGATTGTCGGCGGGGACGGGTGGGCCTATGACATCGGGTTCGGCGGGCTCGACCACGTTTTATCCCTGGACCGCGACGTCAACATTCTCGTGCTGGACACCGAAGTCTATTCCAACACCGGCGGCCAGGCCTCCAAAGCCACGCCGCGGGGGGCGGTGGCCAAATATGCCGCCAGCGGGAAGAAGTCGGCTAAAAAGGACCTGGCCCGGATCGCCATTGGTTACGGGCATGTCTATGTGGCGAATGTCGACATCGGGGCAAAAGACGAGCACACCGTGCGGGCCTTTATCGAAGCAGAAAGCTACTCCGGCCCGTCCCTGATCATCGCCTACAGTCATTGCATCGCCCACGGCATCGACATGACCAAGGCCATCGCCGCGGACAAGGCCGCCGTGCTGTCCGGGTACTGGCCATTGTTCCGCTACAATCCCCGGTTGGCCACACAGGGCAAGAATCCCATGACCCTCGATTCGTCAGAGCCGAAGATCGAATTCGAGGAATTTGCCTACCAGGAAAACCGGTTTAAGATGCTCACTCAAACTCATCCCGAGGAAGCCAAGCGCCTGCTGGAACTGGCCAGGGAAGACGCCCGCCAGCGCTGGCTATACTACAAATCCCTGGCACAGCGGTTTGAGGACAGCGGAAAGCAGGTAACGGCATGAAAAAGCGCGACAGTTTAAGGATAAAAAGGCCTAGAAACCAACTCATCGAAAACAAGACGGTGCTGATCAGGGAAACGCCTGCGCATATCACCCTGGCCGGGGATGCCTGTCTCAATGCCCAAAAAAAGGCGCATGATCGCCACTTTGAGCACGGATGGAAGGGATACGTAAAAAAGCCTGTCTAACTGGTTTAAAGATCATGTATTTAGTTCCCTGAGTCTGAATAACCTGCACCCATAAGAATCCATTTCATTTAGCATGGTAAGTATTACTACTTAAACTTCCATGCATAACCACTTATATACTTCTTCGAACATTAATACTAGAATACATTTGGCCAGAGAAAAAGGAGGTGTAGCATGATTACCCCAACCGGAATCGGAATCGTGGCTGGTAAAATCCTAACCCTCCTTGAAAACCGGAAAACGGTGTTGTCCGTGGACGGAATCAAGTCGCGACTGGATGAACCCGCAGAGCTGGTGGATATGGCGTTGGGCTGGCTTGTGCGGGAAGGACTGGTCATGATGGTGCCGCGACAAAACGAGGAAGTGGTCCAGGACAACTCGTCTTCCGGGCTGACCCTGCATGGGTTGATGTCCGACGGTTTTACGCCCGCGGGCTTCCGGGATGACCCGGATTAAAAGCAAGGAGGGGCGGCATGTCATTTAACAGCGTTGAGGACATTGTCAAAGCCATCATCACCTGGGAAAAAGATTTTGATTCCTTCTATAGCACGCTGGAGGAATACCTGAAAGACGAGAAGTCGCGCAAGGCGGCTGAGGTTTTGCAGCTGCGGCATGAAAAAATATTGAAGGAGTTGGAAAGCATCGACCTGGAAAAATACGGCCATATCGAATTCGTCAAGTACGTGCCGGAATACAGCGGTGAAGACCGCTTTGAAATCGCGGCAGACGCGGCAGTCGAAGATTTATTTTACAAAATCCTCGATCACGAGGAAAAACGGATCGAGTATTACAGGCGCCTGAGGAATATTGTCGTCTTTGAAAAATCCCGGGAGCTTTTTGACATGCTGATACAGCTGAAAACGGGGCAGGCAAAGGAAATCAAGGCCTTGCTGGACAGTTACAATCTGGCCATGTGAATTTTCATCAATTTCCTTTACACCCACCATGGCTATGCGTATAATACCACCGAGAAAAAAAACATAATGTCCATCCCCCAAGAATGTCCTTAATGTATATCCTACAGCGGAATGACATTCAACGTTATTAGGGAAAAACAGGTAGTATTAAAATCTTGATAGGACCATAGAATCGTAGTTTCAGATGATTATTGGAACTACGAATTTTTTGGCACTCGTGATTCTATATATGGTATTTCTACCCAAAATAAACACAAGATAGTGTGCTAAAAATGAGAGGGGGAGACGATGGAATCAGCCACAAAAACATTGACCAGGATCGTCAAGCGCAACGGCAGTGAGGAAGCTTTTAACCCGCATAAAATCACCTTGGCCATGCAGAAAGCCGGTGAAGCTGCCGGGGAATTCGGGCATGACATAGCCAAAAAGCTGACGATCAGGGTCGTGAACATTGCCCACCAGTTGACGGGTGAACAACTCCTCACGGTTGAAGAGATCCAGGATATCGTTGAGCAGGTTTTATTGACTTCTCCCTACTTAAAGACCGCCCGGGCCTACATCCTTTACCGGGAACAGCATAAACAGATCCGGGAGATCGCCTCGAAATTTAACACGAATCTGGTGAACCAATATCTCGATAAGGAAGACTGGCGAGTGAACGAAAACAGCAATATGGCCTATTCCCTTCAGGGTTTAAATCATTACATTTCATCGGAAATCAGCAAGGTCTATTGGCTTAACCAGATTTATCCCCATGGCGTCAAAGAGGCGCACATGCAGGGGGATCTGCATGTCCATGATTTGGGGCTGATCAGCGTCTACTGTGTCGGTTGGGATCTGCAGGATCTGCTGGTGCAGGGTTTCCGCGGGGCGGTGGGCAAAATGGAATCCGGGCCAGCCAAGCATCTGCGCAGCGCGTTGGGACAGATTGTGAATTTCTTTTATACGCTGCAGGGGGAAGCCTCCGGAGCGCAGGCGTTCTCCAATTTTGACACTCTGCTTGCCCCCTTTATCCGCTACGACGGCTTGTCGTATAAGGAGGTCAAACAAGCCCTGCAGGAATTTATTTTCAACGTCAATGTCCCGACCCGCGTGGGCTTCCAGACGCCGTTCACAAATATCACGATGGATTTAACGCCGCCGTCGTATTACGCGGATCAGGGCGTTATCATCGGGGGGAAAATTCAGGAGGCCACGTACAAAGAATTTCAGAAGGAACAGGACATGTTCAATACAGCCTTTCTGGAGGTGATGCTGGAGGGTGATTTTAAGGGCCGGGTCTTCACGTTCCCGATTCCGACATACAACATCACGAAGGATTTTGACTGGGACAACCCGAACCTCGAGCTTCTCTGGAAGATGACGGCAAAGTACGGTATCCCTTATTTTGCCAACTTTGTCAATTCCGACATGAATCCGGAGGATGCGCGCAGCATGTGCTGCCGCTTGCGGCTGGATAACCGGGAGCTGCGAAAACGCGGCGGGGGATTGTTCGGCGCCTCACCTTTGACCGGCTCGATCGGGGTGGTGACAATAAATATGCCGCACCTTGGGTATATCGCGAATGACGAGAAGGAATTTTTTGCAAAGTTGGAACATCTCATGAGTTTGGCCAGAGAGAGCTTGGAGATAAAGCGGAAAGTCCTGGAGCAGTTTACCAACCAGGATCTTTATCCCTATATCAAACATTATTTAAGAAATGTCATGCAGCGG
>MHGR01000030.1:532-7213 GCA_001805655.1 Omnitrophica WOR_2 bacterium RIFCSPHIGHO2_02_FULL_52_10 | reverse complement strand
AGCTGGTTGAATTTCAGGAAGAAACGGGAAACAACTTTAACCTGGAAGCCACACCGGCCGAGGGGACCGCGTACCGGTTGGCCAAAAAGGATAAGGACCGTTATCCGGATATCATTTGCGCCAACGAAAGCGAATTTGCGATGGGCCATGAGCCGTTTTATACCAATTCGACACACCTGCCTGTTCATTATTCCGATGATATCTTTGAGGTGCTGGAACTTCAAGATCCGCTGCAAACGCGGTATACGGGAGGAACCGTCCTGCATGGTTTTGTGGGCGAGCGCATCACAGATACGGAAGGCCTTAAGCACTTGATTCGGACCATCTGTGAGCGATTCCACCTGCCGTATTTTACAATTACGCCCACCTTTAGTGTTTGCCCGAACTGCGGCTATGTCGCGGGAGAGCATCAACAGTGTGGCCGCTGCCAGAGCGCCTGTGAGGTATATTCGCGCGTGGTCGGCTATTTGCGCCCGGTCCAGCAATGGAATAAGGGGAAAAAAGAAGAATTCATCCAACGCAAAACGTATACGGTATGCGCATAGGCGGACTGCAAAAGTTATCCCTCATTGATTATCCGGGGAAAGTGGCGGCCATTGTTTTTACTCAAGGGTGCAATTTCCGCTGCCCGTATTGCCATAACCCGGAGCTAGTTCTCCCGGAGTATTTCGGTGCGGTGATTCCTGAGGAAGAAGTGCTGTCGTTCCTGAAAAGACGCCGGGGGCAGTTAACGGGGGTGGTTATCACCGGCGGCGAACCCACCCAACAAAGGGACTTGATTCTTTTCTTACAGAAAATCAAGGGATTGGGATACGCTATAAAACTGGATACCAACGGCAGCCATCCGCGTGTTCTCAAGAAGGTGATTCAACAGCATCTGGCCGATCATATTGCCATGGACATCAAAGCGCCGCTCAATGAATATCAGAAAGTCACCGGTGTCAAGATTGCCGTCCGATGCATTCAAGAGAGCATCGGGATTCTGCGCCTGTCCGGGATACCGTATGAATTCCGTACAACACTGGTCAAGCCCCTGATTCCCGCCAATGCCCTTCCGGACATCATGGCCTTGATAGGTGACACGCCGCGGTATGTGGTACAGATGTTTAAGCCGGGTGAGAAATTGCTGGATAAGACCCTCCTGAGCAAGAGTCATTACTCAGAGGAAGAAATAACCGCCATCAAAAGACAATACGAAAGGCGGCTTAGTTAAAAGGCCTTGTTTCTTCCCGAATATCACCGTAGCCCCTGGTATTTCGGTGGCTCCCAACCTAAACATATTGACCCGCCCAACGAAAAGCCGTATTATCATCCAAAAATAAGAAAGACGCCTCCGGCGGCGTGCTTGAGGCCCCAGATCCTTATTAGCCCGGTTTTTTTCGGCGCGGATGATTGACGCGCCGATTAAAAAGCCTTATAATCCCTTGCACGTTAGCTAAACGCCTGGGCGTTGATTCGCAATGCTGAAAAAAGCCAAAAAAATTCTGGTGGTTGATGATGATCCCGACCATCAAAAACGGACCAAGGAATTATTGCTCAAAGGCCGCTTTAAAGCCATCCCCTGCCTGATCGCCAAGGAATGCCTGGACATGGCCCTACGCGAGCGGCCGGACGCCATACTCATGGATGTCATTCTGCCGGACGGCGACGGCAAGGAGCTTGCCCGGCAATTAATGCGGGACAAACAAACCGCCGGCATCCCCATCATCTTCGCGACCAACACGGTGGGCCTGCAGGAGGACAAGGGGGACGAATCCTTTGAAATCGACGGAAAGATCTGCCGCGCCTTTGCCAAGCCTTTTCATAAAGAGAAAATCCTGTCCGTGCTGAGGAAGGAAATCGCCCGCGCTCAATCCGGCGGTGAGCTCCCGCAGCCGGTTTTGAGGAAAGCGGATAAAAGGCGCGCAACAAAAAAAGAAGGGATCCCCCACACATGAGCGCCGCAACATTGACCATATCCATTAACCGTGGGCCAAAATCGGTCTACGAATTCGTGTCCGACCTCGCTAACCTGCCCAAATGGGCGACCGCGTTTTGCCTTTCCATCAAGCAAGACGGGGAGGACTGGCTGGCGCGAACGCCGCAGGGGCCGGTCAAGATGCGGATTACGCCCCGCAACGATTTCGGCATCCTTGACCATATCGTTATGCCGTCGCCCGGCGTTGAAGTGCATGTTCCCATGCGCGTCGTCCAAAACGGCAAGGGCAGTGAAGTGCTCTTTACCCTGTTCCGCCGGCCGGACATGACCGACGCCCAGTACACGGAAGACCAGGACCTGGTCCGGCAGGATCTGACCACGTTAAAGCGGGTGTTGGAAAAATAAACTTCACAACATGAGAATTGGGATAATGCGCCGCATTTGTTGCGTTCCATATAAACCGTTATAAAAAGGAGCCGCCGTGAAAAAAACCGCGTTCATAGCCCTGTGCCTGATTGTCCATCTCAGTATTTTTACGAATTTCGCGTGGGCCGAAGGGGAAGGCCGTTATGAGTTGTTTCAAGGCAAGTATTCCCATTACGACGGTACCCAAGGCGTTTATGCAGACACCCAGGGTATCTTTCTTATTGATACCGTGACCGGCGAAGTCTCAGTCCTGATGTCCTCATCGGATGAAAAGGGAAGGCGCGTGCGTTACTGGGAGCCGCTGGCCCTGGATGAAACCAAGACACCAACCGGATTCTAAACACACAGGCGGAGTTTAAAATGCTGGATCCAAAACGCGTTCGCCCGCCGCACATCCTGTTTTTGATGATCGCCGCGGCGGCCCTGCTGAATTTCTTTCTGCGCCCGGGCAATGTCATCCCAGCCTGGGGGCATGTTCTCGGCGCCGGCCTGTTTTTTATCGGAATGGCTGGGCTGAGCGCGGCCCGGATGCAGTTTAAAAAACACGCCACGCCCGTCCGCCACAGCGAAACACCCGTCACGCTGGTCACCGACGGGCTGTTCGCTTACTCGCGCAACCCCATGTATGTCGGAGCGCTGACCATGTGCTTTGGGTTGGCCTTGTGGGTCGGCACCTGGCCGTTCTTTCTGATCCCTGCCTTGCTGTTGATTCTGCTCAAGTTCGTCTTTATCCCGTGGGAAGAAAAGCTGATGGCGGAGCTCTTTGGAGAGCAATACAATGAGTATGTGCAACGCCATCGCCGCTGGCTGTGACGGACGCCGAAGCAGACAAAGCGGCCTTTCGAAACTCTGCCCCTGCGCTTATGAAAAATAATACCCTGTTTTATGTGTTGACGATCCTTATTTTCGGGGCGGCGATGTCGTTTGTCCTCGTTCAGGGCAAGGGCCTGGAAACGGACCGCGTCAGCCGGCTGGCCGCCCATGAGTCTGCCGCATCAACTGCTTCTACGGAACCACACTTTTTTTCGAACCTGCAGCGCAACCTTCATCATCCCCTGGCCGTCCTGATCATCCAGATTTGCAGCATCATGATCGCCGCGAGGATATTCGGCCTTCTGATGACTAAAATCGGCCAGCCCTCGGTCGTCGGTGAAATTCTGGCCGGCATCGCCTTGGGACCTTCGCTGTTGGGCCTTGTTCTTCCTGAATTTTCCGCCTTCTTATTTCCGGAAGAATCCTTGCGCCGCCTGCATGTGCTGAGCCAGATAGGGCTTGTTTTGTTTATGTTCATCATCGGCATGGAACTGAATATCGGCATCCTAAAGAAAAAAGCTCAAGCGGCCGCCCTGATCAGCAATGCCAGCATTATGTTCCCGTATTTTCTGGGAATTGTTTTGGCTTATTTCCTCTACACGCCGTTTGCGCCGCCGGAAATCCCCTTCAGCGCGTTTGCCCTGTTTCTGGGAATCAGCATGAGCATTACCGCCTTCCCGGTTTTGGCCAGGATCCTCCAGGAGCGCGGCCAAACCCACACCGCCATCGGGACGATTGTCATTACTTCCGCCGCCGCCAACGATATTATGGGATGGTGCCTGCTGGCCTTGGTCATCGCCATTGTGACCGCCGGCGGGCTCATGGGAGCGGTGGGCAGCATCGTACTTTCCATCATTTATGTGTTAATCATGTGGTTCGCCGTGCGGCCTGTCCTGCAACGGATGGCCATCAAATACGACACGCCCGAGAGCATCAATAAGACGGTGGTCGCCGTCATATTCACCGTGCTGATGCTGTCCAGTTATCTGACGGAAATCATCGGCATCCACGCGCTGTTCGGCGCCTTTTTTGCCGGCGTCATCATGCCGCCGCGGGCTGATTTCAAGCGCATCTTATCCGAGAAAATCGAGGACATCAGTTTGGTCCTGCTGCTGCCGCTGTTTTTCGTCTTTACCGGTTTGCGGACGCAAATCGGGCTGCTGAACCAGGCGCATTTGTGGGGAGCGTGCCTGCTGATCATCGGTGTGGCCGTATTGGGAAAATTCGCCGGCAGCGCCGTGGCGGCCAGGTTCGTCGGTCAAAGCTGGAAGGACAGCCTCTTAATCGGCGCGCTGATGAACACGCGCGGATTGATGGAGCTGGTGGTGCTGAACATCGGCTACGATTTGGGAGTTATCTCCGCGGAAATATTCACCATGCTGGTCCTCATGGCGCTCGCCACGACATTCATGACCAGCCCGCTCATCCATCTGATTGAATTTCTATTCAAGCCGAAAGTGGAAGAGAGAGGCGCGCTTAAGGAAGGCTTCAACGCTTTGCTCCCGTTCGGCTCGCCCCAATCCGGGAGCCGCTTGCTGGAACTGGCATGTTATCTGAACTTGAAAAACGAAAACGACGCGAGCGTCACCGCGGCGCATTTTTCCCCCAGCGCTGATGTTTCGATGATGGAGGCCGAGCAGCATGAAAAAGAGGCGTTTAGGCCCATCGCGCAAACCGCCGCGCGTTTAGGGGTTTCCTTGCGCAAAGTGTTCGGCGTCACGGACACTGTCGAGCGGGAAATCGTCACGGCCGCGCGGGAGAACCACTACGACATCATTTTGGTGGGAAGCTCCCGGGATATATTCACCCGCGACAAAACAGGGGGCAAGGTCCGCGGCTTTGTGTATCAAATGGAATCGCCGGTCGGCATCTTTATTGAGGGTGGCTTCCGGAAGCTCGACCACGCGGCGGTCCTCTTCAACAGCGCCGAGGATAAATTCCTGCTGAAATACGGCACGCGATTTCTCGCGGCGGACGGGAAGAACCGGCTGGCGCTGATCGATCGCACCGAGCTTCGGGACGCGCAACAGTGGGCCCAAGCCGGGCCGGGGAGCAACATGTATTGGGCGGGAAACAGGCAGGAAAACAAGCAGGACTTTTATAAACAATTTGACATCGTGATCGTCAGCTTTTATTTCTGGAAAAGCCTTAAGCGCGGCCAGCAGGCCTGGCTCAAAACAATGCCCTCCGTGCTGGTCATTAACAAATAAATCGGCTAAGCGTTGATCTGGGACGGGGCCTTGCGCCGGCTTTTGTAAAATTCAAAAACCGCCGGTAAGATCGAAACGAAGATGATGGCAAACACTACCAGCGTGAAATTTTTTTCGACAACCGGGATGTTCCCGAAGAAGTAGCCGGCGCCGATAAAAAGGCCCACCCACAAAATTCCTCCCAAAACATTATAGAAGAGAAAACAGCGGTACGACATTTTTCCAACCCCCGCCATGAACGGGGCAAACGTGCGGATGATCGGGACAAACCGGGCGATGATAATAGTCTTGTTGCCGTATTTTTCATAGAACCGTTCCGTGCGCTCGATGTATTCGCCCTTGATGAACCGTATCTTTTCATGATGGAGGACGCGCAGGGCCAGTGTTTGGCCAATCCAATAATTGACGGTATCGCCCGAGATGGCGGCGGCGCTGAGCAGAAGAATAAGCCATTGGGGCTGAAGGGAGCCGTCCGCGGCCAGGGCGCCGAGGATGAACAGCAGGGAATCGCCGGGCAGAAAAGGCGTGACAACCAGACCGGTTTCGCAGAAAATGACCAAAAATAAGATCAGGTAGATCCATGTCCCGTAATTCTGGATCAGGACCGTCAGGTGATCGTCCAGATGGACAAAAAAATCAATGCCCTGCAGAAGGATTTCCATAAATTGGTTTTCATTGTAACATTAAACCCAATAAAAATAAAATTTTAAATAGTAATTATGGCAGCAATGATACAATAGTCATCCATGGACGCTTTAGAAAAAATCCTGTCGGATGTCGCCAACATCGTGTGGGGGATCCCGCTTTTGGTCCTGCTATGCGGGACCCATCTTTTCCTGACGTTCCGCCTGCGTTTTATCCAATCCTATATCCCTAAGGGGATCAAAATTTCCCTGTCGCGCTCGCGCGAGGCCGAAGGCGACATCAGCCAGTTTGCCGCCCTGACCACGGCCCTGGCGGCCACGATCGGGACGGGCAACATCGTGGGGGTGGCGACCGCCATTGCCTCGGGAGGGCCCGGGGCGGTTTTGTGGATGTGGCTGACCGGGGTTTTCGGGATTGCGACGAAGTATGCGGAAGCTCTGCTGGCGGTGAAATACCGGACGACCAATAAAGCCGGGCTCATGGCCGGCGGCCCGATGTATGTCCTGGAGCGGGGGATGAACTGCCGCTGGCTGGCCGTGGCGTTCGCTTTTCTGACCGCCGTGGCGGCCTTCGGCATCGGCAACATGGTCCAGGCCAATTCCATTTCGCACTTGGTGGAAGAAACGTTTCACGTCCGCACGTGGGTAACCGGCGTTGTCATCGCCGCGT
>MHGR01000030.1:0-521 GCA_001805655.1 Omnitrophica WOR_2 bacterium RIFCSPHIGHO2_02_FULL_52_10 | reverse complement strand
GTCATCATCGGAGGGATCAAGTCCATCGCCAGCTTCTGCGAAAAATTGGTGCCCTTCATGGCGGTATTTTATGTCGGCGGCTGCCTGATTCTCTTAGTCATGAAATGGGAAACCGTCCCGGAAACCGCCGCCCTTATTTTTCAAAGCGCGTTTAGCGGCCAGGCCGCGGTGGGAGGGTTCATGGGGGCGGGGATGAAGGAGGCGATCCGTTTCGGTGTGGCGCGCGGGCTGTTTTCCAACGAATCGGGCCTGGGGAGCGCGCCGATTGTCGCCGCCGCGGCCCAGACCAAGAATGCCGTGCGCCAGGCGCTGGTCTCCTCAACCGGGACGTTTTGGGACACGGTGATCATCTGCGCCATGACCGGCTTAGTTTTGGTCAATTCGGGGGAGTGGACGCAGGGCTTAAACGGGGCGGCCCTCACCAAAGCGGCGTTTTCTGAAATTGCCGTTGCCGGCCCGGTGGTGCTGACGCTGGGGCTTTTGACGTTCGTGTTTTCCACCATTTTAGGCTGGGAATATTA
>MHGR01000029.1:1098-10362 GCA_001805655.1 Omnitrophica WOR_2 bacterium RIFCSPHIGHO2_02_FULL_52_10 | reverse complement strand
TGTATTTAAGGAAAGCCATACAGCAAAGAAGATACGACGAACGGAGTGAGGAGTTTTCTTGGACACGGAAGGCCGCGCCTTTATTTTTCTAATTTCCGCAGTATGGTGGCGGTCGGCTCGAGCTTGTTCAGGCAGTAGAAGTGCAGGCCCGGCGCGCCGCCGTTTAAGAGCTCGCGGCATTGCTTGACGGCGAATTGTATGCCTGCCTGCAATATTGCCTCTTTGTCATCCTGGATAGGGGCGAAAAGCCTTTTAATCTCATCCGTCACGGTCGCCCCGCACAAGTCGCAAAATTTCAGCAGGCTCGGGTAGTTGGTGATCGGCAGGATGCCCGGAATGACGCGCGCGCTGACGCCGAGTCTTTTCAGCCTCGCCACGTAATCAAAATAATCCTGATTGTTGAAAAACAGCTGTGTAATGACGAAATCCGCCCCGTTGTCGATTTTTATTTTCAAATATTTGGCGTCCTGCTCCCTGTCCGGGCAGAGGACATGGCCTTCCGGGAAGCCGGCGACACCGATAGTGAAATAGTCCGCAAAATGCTCGCGGATGAACGCGCACAGCTCGCTGGAGTATTTGAAGTTTTCAGCCCCTGGTTTCCAATCGGGGCGGTCCTGGGGCGGGTCGCCGCGCAGGGCGAGGACGTTGTTGATGCCGCGCGCCTTTATCTCCTTCAGGATATTCCTGATCTCGTCCTTGGTGTGCAGGACACAGGTCAAGTGGGCCAGGCCGGTCACGCGGTGTTTATTCTGGATATGCTCAACGACATCGAGGGTCTTGCCGCGGTTGCCGCCGCCGGCGCCGTAAGTGCACGAAATAAAATCCGGATGGAGCTTGGCCAAAGCCGCGATGGTGTCCAGCAGGCCGGCGTAGCCCTGCTCGGTCTTAGGCGGAAACAGCTCGAAGGAGAACGTCCGCTTTTTTGTTCTGAACAGCTCCGATATCTTATTCATAGGAATGTGATTGAATTGCTTCCCAATCCAAGTATAATTCCATAATATAAAGGGAAATCGGGATTAATCAACGCTTTTATCATATGTTTCGCGCATG
Source organism: Omnitrophica WOR_2 bacterium RIFCSPHIGHO2_02_FULL_52_10 (assembly GCA_001805655.1). Lineage (GTDB taxonomy): Bacteria > Omnitrophota > Gorgyraeia > Zapsychrales > Zapsychraceae > 2-02-FULL-52-10. The sequence continues at coordinate 9,312 of MHGR01000029.1, read as the reverse complement.
AATATCGTCCTGATCACAGGTTCGGCGGGCCTGATCGGCTCCGAAGCGGCGCTGTATTTTGCCGGCAAAAGGCACAAAATCGTCGGCATCGACAACGACATGCGCCGCTATTTTTTCGGCAAAGAGGCCTCAACGGCCGGGAACAGGCAACGGCTGAAGAAAGAGATCCAAGGCTACGAGCACCACGCCCTCGACATCCGCGACCTTAAAAAGCTGACGGGGATATTCTCAAAATATAATCAAGATATCAAGATGGTCATCCACACGGCCGCCCAGCCCTCGCACGACTGGGCCGCCAAGGAGCCGCTCACCGATTTCACGATCAACGCCAACGGCACGCTGAACTTCCTGGAGCTGACCCGCCGGCACTGCCCCAAGGCCGTGTTCATCTTCCTGAGCACCAACAAAGTGTACGGCGACCTGCCCAATCAACTGCCGTTGATAGAAAAAGAGACGCGCTGGGAGCTTCCGGAAAGCCACCCGTATTTCGCGGGGATTGACGAAACCATGAGCATCGATCAATCCAAGCATTCCCTGTTCGGGGCTTCGAAAGCGGCGGCGGACCTGCTCGTTCAAGAATACGGCCGGTATTTTGAAATGAAGACGGCCTGTTTCCGCGGCGGCTGCCTGACCGGCCCCCGTCACGCGGGCACCCAGCTGCACGGCTTTCTGGCCTATCTGATGAAGTGCTGCGTCAGCGGGGAAAAGTATACCGTGTTCGGGTACAAGGGCAAACAGGTGCGCGACAATATCCACAGTTATGACCTCATTACGGCGTGTGATGAGTTCTTCAAAAACCCGCGCGGCGCAGAGGTCTATAATATCGGCGGGGGACGGCAGAACAGCTGTTCTGTCCTGGAAGCCATCGACGCCTGCGAGAAGATTTCAGGCAAAAAAATGAAATATAAATATTCGGATATCAACCGCAGCGGCGATCACGTCTGGTATATCAGCAGCCTGAAAAAATTTCAGGGCCATTACCCGCAATGGCGGCAGGAGTATAACCTCGATAGCACGCTCAAGCAAATCTATGAGATGAATGTCTCCCGGTGGGAGGCGCAACGGAAGGCTTAGGGGGCAATGTGTTTTTGGTCAAATATCAACACATCATTTATCCGTTTTGGTTGGGTTAACAGGTTAGGGTCAGGATACCGGTATGGTTCAGGGGTTAAGGTTGAGTAGTTCGATTTAGACGACTTAACCCAAAAACCTAACCCATACAGGCATCTTAGCCTTAACCCACAAACTTAACCGTCCGGGTCAACGATGTCTTGTATTCAAGACCTATTCCTTATTCGCGGTGATCAGCAGCGAGCCGGAGATCTCGCGCAGCAGCGGCGTCTTTTCCGCGATAAATCCCAATTTTCTGACCAGGGGTATCAGGCATTTCGGGGTGTTCGGGTGGAGAAAGTCGAACGGGGCGACACGGACATTCTCAAAGCCGTGCGCCTCGAGCATTTTCTTCATCTTCCAGCGTACGATGGCCGTTTCATCGGGCGAATGGCGGAAAATTTTCCGCGTGTAAAGTGTCGAGAGTTCTATGATTTGAAGCGGGTTCAGCATGTTCGGCTCGATGAAACAAATCCCTTTCCCCGGCTTTAACACGCGGTAGATTTCTTTGAAGGCCTGGTCCATTTCCAGGTGGTGCAGGATGGAATTGCCGATGACCGCGTCAAACGTGTGGTCCGCGTAGTTCAGCTCATAAGCGTTTTCCACTTTGAACGTGACATTGGCGTCCGGCACCTTTTTCCGGGCGGATGCGATGAGGTCCGGGGAGATATCGACGGCCGTGACGCGGGTTTTTGTTTCCGCCAGGGACTTCGTGAAATCGCCCGAGCCGCAGCCAAGCTCCAGGACGTTCATGCCCGCCGTGAGCTGAGCCGCAAACACCTGCCGGCGCCTTTTCAAGCGTTCCTGCCCGGCCGGTGATGTCCAGTACCAAAAATTCCCGTTGTCCAGCCCGGCCAGATATTTGCCGTGTTCAATTTCATTTCCAATGCGCGTCTTGGACATTTGAATTTCTTTCTTCAAACCTCAACCGAATAAATTGTACCTTAAAATGCAGTAGATGGAGTAGACGCCGTCTTTCCAGCCGATCTTCTTGCCCTGCTCATACGTCCTCCCGCTGTAGGAGATGCCGACGTCATAGATCCGGCATTTTAATTTTGCGATTTTGGCGGTTATTTCGGGCTCGATGCCGAACCGGTTTTCCCGCAGCGTGAGCTTCTGAATGACTTCTCTCGTGAACACCTTATAGCAGGTTTCCATGTCGGAAAGATTGATGTTGGTCAGCATGTTCGAGAGCGTTGTCAGAAACCGGTTGCCGACCGTGTGCCAGTACCAAAGAATCCGGTGCTCGTGGGAGCCGATGAACCGCGAGCCGTAAACGACATCGGCCCTGTTTTCCACGATGGGCTTGATCAATTTGCCGTATTCGTTGGGGTTGTATTCCAGGTCGGCGTCCTGGATGATGATGATGTCGCCGGCGGCGATTTTGAAGCCGGCGCGCAGGGCGGCGCCTTTGCCGAGGTTTTTTGCGTGATAAATGACTTTGGCGACGTGGGGCTCGATTTCGCTTTTTAATATTTCCCTGGTCCCGTCGGTCGAGCAATCGTCAATGATGATGATTTCCTTATTGGAGACGGGCGCGTTGCGCACTTTTTCTACCAATTCCTGGATATATGTCTTCTCGTTATAGCAGGGGATGATGACCGACAGGAGGAGGTGATTGATGTCTTTCATGGTTTCCGGACCTCCGCGCGGCCGGCCGCCATTCTTTGCAGGAGAAAGCTGATCCCCAAAATATACAGGGGGGCGATCGGGAAGCTGTAGCGCGTCAGTATGCAAAAGAATGAATAAAGCTGAATAAAGATGAATATGGTCAGGAACAAGAAAAAGCAGAGCTGTACTTTTTCTGAATCGCCGTGATCCGTACTTAGTAATAGTTTTTTATTCCTGCAAATAAAAACAAACAGATAAAAAAAGGCGGCGGCGGTGAGACTCCCTGTGATAAGACGCAATCCGTTCTTGAATGGAGCGAATAAGAATAGTTGGCTCAGCCAGGCGGGGTAGGTGACAAAACCGACCTGCGTTGATTCCCAGAAAAACATTCTCCCCCCCTCAACCAAATGCAGGAATCCATACTGAAGCGGGTTGTCGAGAATTCTGTTTTTGGATAATTCTATTAATTTGGCATCGATCCGGCCGGGAGGGACCCCCAGGGCGTCCAATTCCCCCAGCTTTTCGACGCCAAGGTTCATGGTTTGGTCAAATGTCCAGTGGTAGCATTCTTCTTTCCCGAACAGGGCGTTGCAGACGCCGTCGCCGGGCACCATGGCCAGGGCGGCGAAAATTTTCCGGGGGGTCATTTGGACCAGCCGGCGCTCCACGGTCCCGTAAAGCATCCAGGCTCCGCGGTTGGTAAAGGCATAAATCCCGTTATGCTTTTGGTTCATGGCTTTAAAGGCGTGCAGGAATAAAGCTACGGAGCAAAATGTAATAACGGTATACGTGATGGCGCTCATGGCCAGTTGTCTGTTTTTTTGCCGGAAAGAATAAAAGATAAGCATCAGGAAAGGCAAAAGTATGATCAAAAACAGGTATTCGAAGATAGCTTTAACCGATATGATGAGCATAAAGAGGAGCCCCGTGCCCAGGGCAAGGAGCGCCATTTTTAAGGCGGAGTCGGCGCGCAAGATCGAACGCCAGGCCTTGACCAGGGCGTACATGATCCCCAAAATCAGAGGGTAGGCGGTAATTTCAGAAAACAGGCTCAAGGCGGAATTGACCATGGCCGGGGAAAGGCCGATGTATAAAACCACCCAAGCGGCGAGGGCATCTTTGATGCCCAGTTTTTTCAATAACCCCAAAGACAAAATCTGCGTTCCAAAGAGGAGGCAGATTTGGAGCAGCTTTTGAATGGGGATATAAGATATAGAGAAGATATCGGCGATGGACATGGAGATGGAGATGAGCAGCGGATAGAGGGGCTCCCGGTTGGGGCCGGTTTGAAAATATTTTAGCCAACCCTCGCGGGAAAGCACGCGGCCGAGGTCTTCATAGCCGATGGCGTCATGGACGATGGAGGGAACAGCCGTGAAAAAAAGGTACGCCCAATAGATCATGGATAGCGCGAACGCCCAAAAAACACTGTTGGAAAAAATTTCTGATTGCCCGTTTTTCATGGACATGTTTTCCTGTGTCTATAGAATAAGAATATCAAAAGAAAGACGCTGAGAATGCTGGTGGCTAACCCCAAGTATAAACCGGGGGGTGTAAATGTCATTTGGATGAAGTGCTCTCCTGCGGGCAGGACAAATCCGATGAAAATATAATTGGCCGGGAATATTCTTGCTGGGGACCCGTCAATTCTGACCAGCCATCCGGATTGAAACATTTCGGGCACCATGGCATACGTTTCTTGAGAAGATGTCGCGTGAAATTGAACAGAACCCGGGCGTATTTCCGTGTAATTGCTGTACGTTTGTCCGGTATTTGTGTTTCCTGCATATTCGGGTTTATAGTGCGCTATGTATTGCGCGTCGTCAACAGAAACGTAAAAAGTATTTATCGGGGGCTCATAAAATGCGTTGTGAAGCAATTCAGGCAAAGAGACAATCTTGAGGCGATTGGCAAAGAACACTTTCTCCGGTTCGGAGAGGTGTTCATATATGTCATAATCTGTCCCCTTTACTTTTAAGACGAAATCAGTCCAGTTAAGATGATTGGTTGTTTGGACGGTTGTAAAGTGTATAGGAAAATAGTTTGGCGCCGCCGCTGACTTCGCATTATATCTGAATTTGGTTTGAAAATCAACGAAACGTCTTGGATCCAGGGGCATAAAGGCCGTAGTGCTGTAAACATCATACAACAGGCCGTAATTGGCTGCCATGTACGCAGGGGTGTCGTGAGGCAGGGAAAAGAAGTGCTTATTTTTAGATGCTTTAAAATACAAGTGTTCAGGACAGTTCCAGCAATAAGATCCGAATTGATCTGTCACCCGTCCTTTGTCATTCCAGTTATAACTGGTGATGACGGTCATGAATCCCAGCAGTATGAGGGATGCCCAGGAGATCAGTTTTAAGGTCCTATTTCTCGGGCGGATAACCAAATAAAACAGAGAGATGATGCATGTTATAAAGACAATACACGCGGCGATCATTCTTTTGGAGACAAGAGACGGCAGAGAGGTGAAGAATACCGAGGGGCTCATGTTGAGACCTTTCATCCATTGCGCTACCGGTGAAAATGCGTAGAAACAGGCTGCCCCTATAAAGACCGCAGTAATGTAAATTGCTTTTTTTGATTTCTTGATGTCTTGTATGGTTGCCGTTTCGCTGTCCAGGAACACGCAAAAAGTTAGGGCAAAACAAAAATCCAATATGTGCAAGCCATACTTAAAGGTAAACGTAGAAAACAGGGAAAGGGGCTTTTTTGTGAGCGGAAGCCAGCCCGTGATGGTTTCTACAAGGGATGGTAAAATAAAAAAGAGAATGGTGGATAACCAAATCCCCCGTAAATTATGAAAGTTATTAATGTTGTGTAAAACTTTCTTGGGTTGGAGAATCGCGGCTAATACCGTCCCTAGAAATAAAACACCAAATACAAATCCGCTTACACCTCCCGGGCTCCCGATAACGCTTCGGGTGATATGTTCCAAAGACATGGGGGGGTATTTGCCCCATAGGGGAAAATTGTTGATGATGTAATGGCCGGACCGGGATATCGATTCATTTGCGACAAATTCAATGGTCGGGATGAACTGAATACCAAATAATCCGATGGACATAATGCTCAGGAGGGTGATGCATAAAAGCAATTTTGGGGTGGTTTCAAACCGCAATTTCGACCGCAATCCATAGCAAAGATAAATCGCATAGAAGAGTCCCCACCAAATAATGAGCTGGGGAACCTGGATGACACCTTCCCCGGCAAAAATCAAGGCAATGACCGCTCCTACCAATGCGGCGCTGAGATAAGTATCCTTTTTGATGTATTTCTCCATGGTGATCACCATGAGAGGAAAGAGGGAGATCCCCCAGAGGAAAAACGGGGATTCAAGCATGATGGAATGCCGTGTGAAGATAGCCCCCATGTAGAGGAATGACCCGAAAACGGAAATAGGCAGACTCAACTTATATTGCCTGTTTAAGAGGATTAACATAAACAGGACGCCCAGGAAATAGGGTTCAATCAGTTTCAGCAAATAAAAATCATTGTCGTTAAGGATAAGACATAGAATATTTGAGGGGTTAAGGAGGGGATACTGACCGGAAGTGAATAAGCTCTCTCCTCCCTGGAGCCCTTTATCCCAGAAACTGAGTTCCGTAGCCCGCCATTTATGCGCGATATTGACAATGATTCCCCAGTAATTATTGCTTAATTCGTTTCCGGGGTAACCATAGGGTGGCTTATCGGAATATATCCAAAGGAAAATTGCCAACAGGATGGGAATGAGCATCAGGAACGCGATATTCTTTTTTTGTGGAGGAGTGAAACGGTTCAGCATTAAACCGGCCTCTTTCAATGCGGAATTACGCTTAGATGTAATTGGTAGTAGGATATTTACTAATTTTGTGTAAGTTTACAAGAAGCGCGGTTTTTTGTAAAGAATATTCTCGGATACCGCGCTCTTTTAAGCCAATTTGAATATTCTCTTGACACTAAAAGGCAATTAATTTATATTGAGATGTATTTGATGGCATACCAATACATTCTGTTCTACAGAAAGGGGAGATTATGTTAGCATTTTGGTTGCTCGTGATTGGTGTTGTTTCCCGTTTAGTTGTGCACGCCTGGAATTTCACGCCTGTCATCGCCCTGGCCTTGTTCGGGGGCGTTTATCTGAAGAAAAAGCAGGCGCTCATTCTGCCCCTCGCCCTGCTGGCCGTCTCGGATATTATTTTAGGCTTTCATGAAACCATGTTTTTTACGTGGGGAACCATCCTCCTGATCGTGGGCATCGGTTTTTGGGTCAGAAAAAACAAGAACCTCACGACCGTCGTGGCCGGCGGGCTGGCTTCCGCCGTTCTTTTCTTTATCACGACGAATTTCGGGGTCTGGCTCGTTTCGGGCATGTACCCCATGACCTGGGCCGGGCTGACCGAATGCTTTGTGTTGGCGATGCCATTTTTCAGAAATGAGCTCCTAAGCACTTTTATTTACGGGGTTGTGCTGTTCGGCGGCTATGAAGCCGTCGCCGCTTGGGCCAAGAACACGCGCCTGAGCCACGTTCTTTAAGGGGAATATTCTTCATATCGGTTCCCGGCAGCAATGCCGGGATGATTCTTCTTCGCAAAAGTAATGTTTCCATTACTTTTGCTTCGAAGGAATTATTCTAATTATGAATATTCCTGCGAAGCAAAACTAATTAGGAAATTAGTTTTGCGAAGCAGAAAAATGGAAATCCGGTGCCCGGGTCCTTGCAGGAAAGGAGGCCCGTTATGCCGGAACGGTCCCGCCGCTGTGATTTGTCAGTGCACAGTGTTCAGTGCTCAGTGGTCAGGTAAAAGATAAACAATCTTTACTGACCACTGACTGCTGACCACTGACCACTGGCGATAAGTCAGAACACGGCCGATATGGTTTTTCACCCCCAGGAAATTATATAGCCAAGGGGGGCTAGAAAATCGTTCAAAAGTCATCGCGCAAACGATTTTCTTGATGACTACCGCGCTGGACGGTGGCGTTGAACATACATTATTGAGAAGCGAGAAACGGGTAAGCTCTCAGTCGAAGGCATTCGATTGAGGGCTTTTTTTATTGAGGCCCACACTTACGGAACGATAGTGAACGTAAGTGTGTGGCCGAAATAACCCCGAGCAGTAGTACATTGTTAAATTAGTTAATGATAGTATATAATCTCATGGTACAATCTTCTCAGAGAGGAGACAACCATGAGCCAAAAAAGCCATTGTGTTAAACTCAATGAACAGCAGCGTCAGTATTTGCACAAAATCGTTGAATCAGGTAAAGACAAAGCCCGTAAAATCACCCGATGCCGCATTTTATTGTTAGCCGATGAGGCCAAGGGTAAAACAGATGAAGAAATATCCGATGCGTTAAATGTGTGTTTGGCAACCATATTTAATATCCGGCGCAAATATCATCATGACGGTTTAGAGGGCGCCATTAATGAACGGGCGCGATCAGGACAGCCTGCTAAATTCAAAGGCAAAGATATGGCTAAGATCACGGCAGTTGCTTGTAGCAAAC
>MHGR01000029.1:0-1055 GCA_001805655.1 Omnitrophica WOR_2 bacterium RIFCSPHIGHO2_02_FULL_52_10 | reverse complement strand
ATTCTAAAAAAAACGAACTCAAGCCTCACTTAAAGAAACAATGGTGCATTGGAATAATCACCGCCGACTATCTCTGGCGGATGGAGCAAGTTCTTGATACTTATGAACGGCCATATGATGCTCGACGGCCAGTTGTCTGTTTTGATGAGCGGCCATGCCAGTTGCTTGGCGATGTTTTAGTTCCAATCCCCATGAAACCTGGACGCGTTGAATGCCAGGATTATCATTATGAGCGACATGGAACATGTGTTGTATTGATGGCCGTTGAACCTTTAGCTGGCTATCGCATCGTCAAGGTTACAGAACGAAAAACCAAGAAGGATTATGCCGAATTTATGCAAGCAGTGGCGGCACATTATTCCGATGTTGATAAGATTGTTCTGGTCCAAGATAATCTTAACACGCATAATCCGTCTTCCTTTTACGAAGTCTTGGACGCGCCTGAAGCCTTTGCATTGGCTCAACGTTTTGAGATGGTCTACACGCCCAAGAAAGCCAGTTGGCTTAACATGGCTGAGATTGAATTATCGGCGCTGTCAAAGCAATGTCTTGATAGGCGCATTGATAAAATGTTCGTCTTAGCCAAAGAGGTGATGACCTGGTCTAAAAAACGTAATCGTCTTGAAACCAAAATAACTTGGCAGTTCACAAAGAGCAAGGCCCGGGACAAATTAAATAGACATTACCAATCTATTAAGAACTAATTTAACATAGTAGTAGTCTTAGAAGTTTCATAGGCGAGGGGTAAGTAAGAGTAGAGGTAAATGGTCCCTCGCCAAGGAAAGCAATTGGGAAGACGGCTCGGGATCAATTCCGGCAACGACTTATGTTCACTACGTTCCATAAGTCGTGCCGTCATTGAAAATAACCCCGCCATGTGGCGGGGTAAGTTAATACCCGTCAAAATAAAGGAGAGTAAAGTGCGAATGACAATACAACATTCTATTTTAGCCACACTGCTGTTTTTTATTTTCGGCGGCCCGGCGGCGGCCGACATTAAAAACGAGATGGACACGGTCGTCGTGACGGCCACCCGCATTGCCCAGCATAATTAC
>MHGR01000028.1:18629-27695 GCA_001805655.1 Omnitrophica WOR_2 bacterium RIFCSPHIGHO2_02_FULL_52_10 | reverse complement strand
TTCCTAAAGTTGACGGTCTGTCGTTCCTAAGGACCTTGCGCCAACGGGGTTTGGCAACCCCAGTGCTTGCCTTAACAGCGAAAGGCACGGTCCATGACCGTGTCACGGGCCTGAACGCCGGGTGCGATGATTATCTGGTTAAACCTTTTGCAGTCGCAGAACTTATCGCACGAGTCCGGTCCCTGTTGCGGCGGGGAACTGCTCAATCAACCACGCTCCATAGCGCCAATCTTGTCCTTGACGTCACAACGCGTCGCGTAACCCGCCTCGGGAAGCCCATCGATCTCACCCCGAAGGAGTTTGCGCTCCTGGAGTATCTCCTGCGCAACATAGGCCAGGTGCTCACCAAGACAATGATTGAAGAGCATATATGGAACTACAACTTTGACAGCGGCACAAATCTCGTGGAAGTGCATATAAGTCACCTCCGCAATAAGATTGATCGCGGATTTCACCCTCCTCTCATTCAAACCGTGTGTGGAGTAGGGTATACTATAAGCAAACCGTCCGAAGTCTCCAGCAGATGAAACTCAATCATAAAAATATCCGATTCCGGCTGATCGTCTGGTACATTTTCAGCCTGGGGTGCGCTCACCTCCTTTTGGCGACGGGTCTCTATCAGATGGTGTCATCGAGGCTCCTTGATGAGTTTGACGATCGGCTTTCGACCTATACGACTTGTCTGGTCGAGTTGCTCCCCCAGCACCGACAGCTTGAGCTTGGCAAGGTTGTGGGAGAAATGGCTGAGCTGACCAGATTAGGGTCGGATCTCTATGTTCGGATACTTGATCACAAGGGACAGGTCATCTATGAATCAACCGGTTTATCAACAGAGATTGCAGCGAGGCTTCGTTCGAATATCGGAAAGACAGGAGACCGCCCCATGACATTTCGGTTGCCCACGGGCGAGTCTTGGCGCATGACGACACGGCAGGTGTATGAGGGCGGACAAGTTGCGTATATCGGGTTTGTGGCGATTCCCCTTCGTGGGGTTCAACAGACCTTAATGCAGACATCTGCCATCTTGGTCGTTGCGATTCCGTTCATGATGATTCTTGCCAGTTTGGGGGCATGGGTGTTGCTCAACCGGGCGCTGTCCCCTCTGCGTGAAGTCATTCGAACCGCCCAGGCAATCCAAGCAAAGGACATTGACCATCAATTATGCGTCCCCCAGACTAGCGATGAGGTCCAGGTGCTTGCCGAAACCTTTAACAAGATGATCCAACGGCTCCGCCGCTCCTTCACGCAGATGCAACAGTTCGTCTCAGATGCCTCCCACGAACTTCGTACCCCCTTAACTGTGCTGAAGGGAGAAATTGAACTCGGCTTGAAAACACATCTTCATCCAGACCGTTGTCGGGCGATCTTGGAGGTCTGCTCCAGCGAAATCAGTCGGATATCCCGATTAGTCGATACGCTACTTTTTCTTTCCAACGCTGATGAGGAAAAGATATCACTGGATTCCAAACCGGTCCCTATGAATCGTGTGATGGAAGAGATGGCGGAACAGGCCCGGATATTGTCTGAGTCTAAGGGAATCCAGGTGGAACTTACTAACGGCGTCGATGTTGTTCTACAGGGCGATGAAATGCGGCTGAAGCAACTTCTCCTTAACCTCATAGATAATGCGGTGAAATATACGCCGGCCGCCGGCCGGGTCATGATGGGCTCTCGCGTAGAGAACGGCCACCTCGAGCTCAAGGTGGCTGACAGCGGGATTGGTATTGCGGCTCAAGATCTCCAACGGATTTTCGATCGCTTCTATCGTGCCGACAAATCCAGAGGACAAGTCGACGGCAGCTACGGGCTCGGGCTGTCGATCTGCAAATGGATTGCTGAGGCTCACAGCGGAACCATTCGCGTTGAGAGCTCCCCCGGTAAAGGAAGCGCCTTCTACGTCACCCTCCCTTTGGCTTAAGAAAATTTAAGCCCTTCTTAAGCATTTCTTAATAGCTTACACCTAAAATACGCGCATCTTTTCTTAATTGGAATACTAAAAGAAAGAGGTGAGCATGAAAGCCAAAGCGTTTATTTTAACGGTACTCGTCAGCGCCGGAGTAATCCTCATGTTCGTCGACGAGACAAACGCCTTGCCGACCTTTGCGCGAAAGTACCGCACGAGTTGCACAACCTGCCACATCGGCTTCTTCAAACTTAATCCCTTCGGCGAGACGTTTCGGCAAAATGGATACGTCATTCCTGGCGGACAGGACGCCCCGCTCGTGAAAGAGGAGCCTGTCTCTTTAGGGGCAGAGGCCTGGAAGCGCGCCTTCCCTGACACCGTCTGGCCCGGGGCCATTCCTGCGAACGTGCCGGTTTCCTTCTATGCCCACCAGCGCATCTTCGTGGATGAAAGCAAGGACCCTTCGGTGAATTTCAAATTTCCACACGAATTCAAGCTCTTTACAGGGGGGACGGCCGGGGAGGGCTTTTCCTTTTGGAGTGAGTACAACCTGCAATCGAGCACCCTCAACCGGATTTTTCTGCGCTTCAATGACCTCTTTTCCAAAAAAAACTGGGGATCGTTTGGGATCGTCCCTGAGGATGCCCTGAACCTGCGGGTCGGAAGGCTCGATGTGGGGACGCTCTTGATTCCGCTCAATACTCGGAGGACGATTAACAAAGCCGCTCCCTTTACCTATGCGTTGGGTTCGGGTGCGGCCGCCTGGGACTTTAGCGACTTACAATCCGGCATTGAGGCAAACGGAGTGGTGGCGCATCGGGTGCAATACGCGACGGGGGTTGTGAATGGCCTGAGTTCGAGCGGGACCCCAGCCGGCGTTGAGGATAACAACGACGCGAAAGATTACTATTACCGTGTCGCCTACAAGCACGGGGGGCTTTCTTTTGACGGAAAGGAATTGGCTGGCGATCAGGAGGCCGAACTCAAGCAGACCGATAACTGGGTTGACAACGCCCTGACGATCGGGCAGTTCGGCTACTTTGGCACCACAACGGTTTCCACCGGCATCGAGAACCAGTTCCGGCGCATTGGCGGCGATGCCCGCATTAACTTTGGGAACCTTGACCTCTATGGCGCGCTCTTGTTTGGCCATGACGGCCGCCCCACCTCGACGGCCAGTGATGTAAAGAGCTGGTCATGGTTTACCGAGGCGGATTATGTGATCTTTCCCTGGCTTTCGGCCGCATTCGGCTACGAAAAGGTGAACTACGATGAGGCCTTCAGGGAGGATACCGGCGCGATCATCGGCAGTCTCTTAGCCTGGCCCCGGGCCAACATTAAACTCATGATCGAGGGCAAGGTCTTTCCAGAAGAGCTTGATGGCAATCCACAGTATCTGATTGATCTGACCTACGCGTTTTAAGCCTCGAGGCTAAACTATTCAAAAAGTGTCCATGAAGAGCAGAGTATTGTGTCGAGTTTTTCTGTGTTGTTTCGTGTGCGTGGTGCTTTCCGCCACCAACCTTTCGTCCACTGTCTTTGCCGATAAGTTGCGATTAAGGGTTAGCGAAGAAGGCACAGAGGTAGACATCCTCGAGGAGCGACCGGATGCCTTCGTCGTAAAGATTTCCAAGAGCGACGTGGAGTTGATGAAACGGGAAACTGCGCCTACCGAGATAAAGCTCTGGAAGGAGAAAAAAATCCTCTGGGAAGACCAGGGGGACTACGTCGTGATTTCACTCCCCAAGGAGCGGATCGCTCCATCCGCTGAGCCAACCAGCGAAGGTTCCCCCGGATATCAGACCGCTGCCAGTTTGCAGGAGGGGCTGGCGGCAACCGGCGAAAAGAGCCGCGCCTACTCAGTCGGTGCGGTGAGCGGGGGTGTTACGGGCCGGGTGTTGCACGACGGCCAGCCGCTCGCTGGCTGCCGGGTGAAACTTTCGGCGATCCCGGGAATGACTACCGAATTATTGAGACTTCTTGGTAATGAGTCTTCTCAGCGCTCCAGCCAGACAATGTTTGAAGTAACAACTGGTCCAGACGGCACCTATTTCATCGAGGGGATTCCGGTTGGCGACTATGACATCTCCTTGCTGCCACCGGACTCCAAGCATTGGTTAGGGTGGCTCTCCGAGAAGCCGGATGTGACGGTCCGATCTGGAGAGATCACTCAACAGAGCGATATTGAACTCTGAATCCCCTGGCGCAGAGGCCATAATTGATGGTAAAGTGAAACGCGCAAGATTTATCATCGAAAAGAGTTTCCAAGAAGCCATATCCCAAGAACGATAACATCTCTCAAGACCTTTCTGTTTGGCAGGTGGACACCGCTTTGACGTAAGTGTTTCACTCAAACTTTGGAGTCTTGGGGGATTTTTTGACAGCATAGGATACTGCTACCCCAACTTTCCTTTATAAAATGTTTAGAGGAAGTTGGGGTTGTCCCAAGCTTCATCTAAAAATTTATAAAGGAAAGCTAGTACGCAGTGAGGAGTTTTCTTGAGAAATGGTCCCATGAGGCAAAAGGCAAGAAAACAAAATAATGGAGATTGGAAGCTCCTTCGATTTTTTGCCTCAGATGGCTTTGGACTCTCACTTTTGTTCCTCATCATTCTGGTGTTGATTGTTGCGACACTGCTAAAGCCGGAGACGGCCCGGGAGTACGTCTATACGAATTCATTCTTCTTTCTCCTTTGGGGGGTTCTGTCCCTTTCCCTTTTATCTGCTCTTTTATTTAGATTCCGCTTTAGGTTTAAATCGCTTGGGTCCATCCTGACCCACGCCTGCATCGTGCTCATTCTTATTGGTGGGGCGGCCAGTGTCTTTTGGGGTGAACGGGGCTTCATGGAACTTGAGGAGGGGAACTCCTCCAACATTTTCTATGATGAGAAAGACCAAGCCCGCATTCTTCCTTTTGAAGTGGCCCTTAAGGATTTCTCTATAGAGTATTACCCCGAGACCCTAGAGCGCTTGTGGGTTCAGATCCCCGAGAGGCGATTCCAGAAGGCATTTCCCGTCACGCCGGGCCGCCCCATCCCGCTTCAAGGGACCGGTTACCAACTCGAGGTTCTCCGCTACGAGCCCGATAGTGTCATTGATCATAAGACAGAAAGGGGCCCCGGCGGCTTGAATCGGCCCGAGAGTCATGCCCTTTGGGTGAAGGTGACCGGGCCGAATGGATCAAATCATCGCCGGGTCCTTGCAAACGCTCCGCGTTTACAAACAACTGATCCGCCCGGCGACGTCGAATTGATTTACCAACGAACTCCTCACATCAAGGAATTTCAAAGTACTGTTGAGATCCGCAAGGGGGATCAGATCCTTAGGACCGGGCGGATCGAGGTCAATGATCCCCTCAAGAACACGGGATATCTTTTATACCAGTCGGGTTACGATGAAGAGAATCCAAGAAGGACGGTCCTGGAAGTGGTCCGGGATCCCGGAGTTCCCATTGTGTATACAGGTTTTATTTTCTTGATTGCAGGGCTTTCTTTTGTCTTCTTTATCAAACCTAACGTGAGAGATTTTAGAGAGAATGGAAATCTTTGTCTTCGGTATTAGCCATAAGACAGCGCCGATTGAAATCCGGGAGAAGTTTTCAGTTCCCATAGGTAAAACACCTCAGATGCTTCAGGCGTTTCAACAAGAGGCGGGGCTTAAAGAATGCGCCGTCCTTTCTACCTGCAATCGGACGGAGATTTACGGGGCTTGTCCATACCTGAATGGGCAGCCAACTGATATGAAACGCATCTTAAGCCAAATGTGTGAAGTCTCTTTCAGTTCGGTTGAACCCCATTGGTATGTCCGCTCCTTTCCGGATTGCGTTTCTCATCTTTTCCGTGTAGCCAGCGGCCTGGATTCAATGGTAGTCGGGGAAAATGAGATCTTAGGCCAGGTCAAAGAGGCGTATGAGATGGCGAGGCTTGAGGGGGCAACGGGGAAAATCCTGAACAGACTTTTTGAAAAGGCCATCCATGCGGCAAAGGAAGTTCGCGCCAGGACCGGGATCGGCAGGGGGAAGGCCTCCATCGGGTCCTGCGCTGTAGAGGCGGCCGTCAAGATTTTCGGAGGGGCCTTTTCAGAAAAGACGGTCATGATCATCGGCGCCGGGAAGATGGGAGAGCTGACCGCCCGATATTTTTTTGAGAAAGGGGCACATTCTATCTTCGTCGCCAACCGCTCTTTTGAGCGTGCGGAAGAGTTGGCGGACTCTTTCGGAGGCGAGGCCGTCCGCTTTGAAGCGCTTCCAAGGATGTTAGAACAGGCAGACATCGTAATTACTTCAACACGCTCTCCTCACCGGATGATCGAAAAAGGAGACATTGCGCCGATTATGAGGAGACGGAAAAACCGGCCGCTTTTCTTTATCGACATTTCTGTCCCCAGAAATATAAATGCATCTGTTTCGGAGCTTGAGAACGTCTATCTTTACAATATCGACGATTTCAATGAAGGCCTTCAAACAGGCCATAGAGAGAGAGCGGATTGCGTGGAGGCCTGTGAGGCGATCCTCTCGGAAAAAGCGGATCGTTTTTGTCGTTGGTTCAAGAAAGAGGGGGAGGCATCCCGTGAGTTTTTATTTTAACTTGGCGCTTCTAGGGTATTGTTTAGGGGCGGTTCTATACGCGGCCGCTATCTTCGGGAAGAAAAATATCCTTCTTTTTGCCCGAGGCTTCCTTTTCCTGGGTTTTCTCTCCCACACAATCTCAATAGGTCTGCGCTGGTTTCAAGCAGGCCACGCCCCTTTAACCAATACCCACGAATCGATGGTCTTTTTGGCTTGGTCTATTGTCTTACTCTATCTTGTCTTTGAGCGGGTCTACCGTCTCCAGGGGTTTGGTTTCTGGATTTCTCTTTTTACGGTTTCGGTTTTGGCCTACGCAATCTTCTTCGACAGAATGATTCATCCGATCATGCCGGCCCTCCAGAGTAACTGGCTTATGTTTCATGTCGCATTATGTATGCTTGGGTACGGCTCCTTTGCGGTCGCCTTTATCACAAGCCTGGGCACCCTTTTCCTTAAGCGAATGAAGCGCAAAGACACCCCTCTCCAGCAGCTCGATTTTCTAAGCTACAAGGCGATCGTCTTCGGGTTTTTCTTTCTCGCTTTGGGAATTGTCACTGGGGCGGTCTGGGGCAACGACGCTTGGGGTAGGTACTGGGGATGGGATCCAAAAGAAACTTGGGCGCTCATCACATGGTTCATTTACGGGCTTTATCTGCATCTACGTGCCACAAGGAAGTGGAAACCGGAGCCCCTTGCCTGGGTGTCTGTCGTTGGATTTTTCGCGGTTGTTTTTACCTATCTCGGCGTTAATTATCTTCTTTCAGGGCTTCATAGCTATGCGTAAGACATTTCAAAGTTTAACTTTTTTCTTGGCTGTGCTGCAGGGATGGCCCCTCACAAGCTTGGCTTCAACAATTACCGGAACGGTCACATGGAGAGGGGCGCAAGATAAAAAAGATGCGGTTGTTTATCTTGAGGGAGTCCCGGGAGAATTCCCGCCGGCGGAAGAACCTCATGAGATGAACCAACGCGAGAAGGTCTATATCCCCCATGTCCTGCCTATTCTCAAAGGGGAGCAGGTCAAATTCATGAATAACGACCCGTTACTTCATAATGTGCATGTTTATTTCGGGCGGGACACTTTGTTTAATTTAGCGATGATAAAATCCTCCAGACCGCTTGTAAAAACTTTCGATCGGGCGGGGGAACACGTTGTCTTATGCGATGTTCATCCGGAAATGGAGGCATGGATCATTGTGCTTGAGAACCCTTATTTTGCGGTAACGGATGAGAACGGAAATTACAAGATTGAAAATGTGCCGACAGGAACGCATACCCTTAAGGTCTGGCATAAAAAACTGAAATCTCACTCTGAAAATGTCACTGTTAATGAAGCTGAAACATCCGAAGTTAATGTGACCCTTAGTTGGCCATAGAACAAATCTTCGCAACAGGGCTATTGCTTTAGAAAAAATAAAAGAAAAACAGATAACCCAAATGTTTGCTGATACCTATTTCTGTGTGGGGAATCAGCACGCATTTAAAATGTTTATGGTATTTGGAGTTTTTTGGCCGCCTGAAGACAAATAAACCCAAAGGTTAGAATAGAATCAAGGCCCTAATTGTAAAGGTTCGTTTTATTATACAGCTGGGGTCGTTTTTTATTTACACTTATGGAGCGAGTGAAACGAGCGAACATAAGTGTTAGTAAAAAACGCCCCGGGATTGCTTAAGCAATCCCGGGGCTAGAAAAAAGACCGCCGCAAGGGCGGTGAGGCGCTGATCATTGATCCGGTGCTCGGCCATGTGCAAACTTACCTCAATATTATGGAGTTGCTGGAATTAAAACTGGTCAAGGCGGCCGATACCCATGTCCATGCCGATCACATCACCGGGTTGGGTGAGCTGCGCGACAGGACGCGCTGCATCACCGTGATGGGCGAGCAAAGCCCCGTGGATGTCGTCTCCATGCGCGTGAAAGAGGGAGACACGATCGACATTGACGGGCTCAGCTTGAATGTCCTGTATACCCCGGGCCACACCATCGACTCGTATAGCTTCCAAATGCCTGGCCGTATATTCACCGGGGATACGCTATTGATTCGAGGCACGGGGCGCACGGATTTTCAAAACGGCGATCCGCGCGCGCAGTATGACTCCTTATTTAACAAGCTCCTGCGGATGCCCGACACCACACTTGTCTATCCCGCCCACGACTACAAGGGCGAGACCGTCTCGACCATCGGCGAAGAGCGGCTGCGCAATCCGCGCCTGCAGGTGAGTTCCATCGATCAGTATGTTGAGTTGATGAATAACCTCAAATTGCCCAACCCTAAAATGATGGACGTGGCCGTCCCGGCTAATATTGCCATCGGACACCGCCAAACCGAAGCGCTTGCGCCGGACGAGGCGCTCACCGTTGACCAAGCCAGCGGCCATCTCAAGGATTCTGGCTTTGTTTGGGTCGATCTGCGCGAAGACAAAGAGCGAAAAAGGGAAGGGATCATTCCGGGCTCCGTGCACGCGCCTTATCCGCACCTCGAGGCCTATATCGACTCCAAGAGCCCAATGCACAAAGAGCTATTTTCCGACAGGAAACGGCTCCTTTTCTACTGCGCCTTTGGCGAGCGATCGGCGTTGGCGGTGCGCACGGCCA
>MHGR01000028.1:0-18601 GCA_001805655.1 Omnitrophica WOR_2 bacterium RIFCSPHIGHO2_02_FULL_52_10 | reverse complement strand
AGATTAACTCCTGAAATGCGTGTTTCATAAGATATAGAATTTTCATTTGCGCAGCCCTGCCCCGCGAAACACCACAATATTTTGTTCGATTATAAGCCGGTTTGATATATAATAACTCCAGTGCATGGGGCAAAGCCATGAAAAAAGACGTAATATTTCTCTTAATGTCGTATATCTGGCCGGCTGGAAAGGACGGCACTGCTAAGACCGCGGCATGACACGTCAGGAAAAACGAAAAACACAAAGACGCAAAGTCCAGATTCCGGTTTTATGCTGGGACGAGGGCGATACCAACCGGAAAAACAAGGGCAAGGAGATTGTCACAAAAGATATCAGCGGCGACGGCATCGCGTTTTATTCCAAAGAAATCCATCCGATCAACACGGTTTTACACATCGATATTTACCTTCCCAATCAAAAAGCCCCTGTTTCGTGTCAATTAAAAGTCGTCAGCATCGAAGTTCTCCTGCGCGGCGAGGAATATCTCATCGGGGCGGCCTTTTTCGACCTGAAAGCCGAAGACCGGCTGAGAATCGCCTCGGCCGTGGAAAAAATGGACCTCTATGTCCTGCTGGAAAGCGCCATCAACGGGGGGGCGACGGACCTGCACCTGACGGTGGGCCGGCCTCCGCTTGTGCGCCGCGGCGGGAGGATCCTCACGATGGCGGCGAACGTCGTTGAGCCGGGACAGGTCGAAGCCATGCTTTATCCGATGATGACGCGCCGGCAGATCAAGTATTTTGAGGAGCATAAAGAGATGGACTTTGCTTTCTCGCCGGATGTGAGTTCGCGGTTTAGGGTCAACATGCACTCGCAAAAAGGATATGTCGAGGCGGCGCTGCGCAATATCCCTTCGAAAGTGAAAACGCTCGAGGAGCTGGGATTGTCGGGCGGCATGCTGGAGCAGTTTTGCCAGGAGAAATCCGGGCTGATATTAATCGCCGGGACAACCGGCGCCGGCAAGACGACGACCATGATGTCGATGGTGGATTTCATTAACAGGAACCAGGACCGCGTGGTCGTGACCATCGAGGACCCGATCGAATATACCCTGACCAGCCAGCGCAGCATTATCAAACAGAGGGAATTGGGAAGCGACACATTCTCCTACGCGGAAGGGTTAAAGCGCGCTCTGCGCCAGGACCCCGATGTCATTTGTGTCGGCGAAATCATGGAGGGGGATTGCCTGATCAGCGCGCTGCGCGCGGCGGAAACGGGGCACCTGGTGATTTCCACCGTCCATGCCCCGGACACGGTTGCGGCCATCGAGCGTATTATCAATTTTTGCCCCCCCGAGCACGCCCTGAGCCTGCGCCAGCAATTGGCCTCGTGCCTTATCGGGATTTTATTTCAGTTGCTTTTGAAGGGAAACCAGACGAAGGGCCAGGTGCTCGCCTCGGAGCTGCTGTTGAACAATTCGGCCATGAAAAATTTGATACGCGAGGGTCGTTATAGTCTCATGGGCAACGTTTTGCAGACGGGCCGGGCCCAGGGAATGTACACGCTCAAGGACAATCTCCGCGAGCTCCATGAACGCGGCCTGATCAATGATGAAACCATGCAGGGCATGGTCAAACCGAGCCATCCGTAGCCTTCGGGTGAATATTTCTCCCGCCTGTTTGCTGCCGCGCGCGATCACCGGACAGACTCCCGGGACAAAATATGAACAAAGTCATTTTTTATGAGGCCTTTGATGAAGAGGCGTCGGCAATCAGGAAATTCCTGCCAGGGGATCTCAATGCCGTCTTTACGTGGAAGACCATTCAGGAGCAAGGGGATTCCTCCCCTCCCGCCGAACTGATTAGCGTCCGCACGCAATCGCGCGTTCCCAAAGAATGGGGCAAACGCATCAAAGGGATATTAACGCGCAGCCGGGGGTACGACCACCTGACCGCTTTCCGGCGGGAAACCGGACTAGATATTCCTTGCGGGTTTCTGGATGATTATTGCGGCCGGGCGGCGGCCGAACAAGCCGTTCTCATGATGATGGCGCTGTTGCGCAAACTTAAGAAGCAGGCCGGTAATTTTCGGGCGTTTTCCCGGGACGGCATCACCGGCGCGCAGTGCAAAGGCCGCCGGGCTTTCGTCGCCGGCGTCGGGCATATTGGCGCGGAAATTGTCGATATAACCAAAGGCTTGCGTATGGAGGTAAAGGGGTTCGATATTGAACACAAAATCAAGGGGCTTGTTTATGTGCCGTTAGCCGAGGGGATTGCCTGGGCCGATGTCGTGTTTTGCGCCCTGCCTTTGACGGAAGCGACGCGGGGGATGATCGGTTATGAAGCGCTTAAGCAAGGAAGCCCGGGGAAGATATTTGTGAATGTCGCCCGGGGCGAGATTTCGCCGGCCGGGGAACTGAAAAGGCTTTTGGAGGAAGGGGCCGTCGGCGGGATTGGTCTGGACGTTTTTCCGGAAGAATCGGCGCTGGCCCACCGCCTGCGCGCCGGAACCGAAAGCAGCAATCAAGAGGTGAAGACAGTGCTGGAGCTTGCCGAAAGGGACGAAGCGCTCTTTACGCCCCACAACGCCTTCAACACGCAAGAGGCCTTGGAGCAAAAGGCCGCTTTAAGCGCGCAGGCGGTAAAGCAATTTTTGGCGCGCGGAACGTTTCCGTTGGCCGTTCCGTCCTTATAAAGAAATTGCATTTTTAAACTGAAGGTTTTACAATAAAAGCGCGTCCAAATTGTTGGGCGCTTAAAATTAAGGAGGTTGTATGTTGAAAATCTACGGCGCCGATTTGTCGGCACCCGCCAATAAAGTGCGCATGACGGCCAACGCGCTGGATCTGGATTACGAGTATATTCGCGTGAGCCTGCGCGAAGGCCAAAACAGGACGGAACAGTTTCTCAAGCTGCATCCCGCCGGAAAAGTCCCGGTCATTGATGATGACGGGTTTGTGCTGTTCGAAAGCGGCGCGATTATTAAATATCTGGCCGCCCGGGAATCCTCCCCGCTGTATCCCGAGGACATCGAAGCCAGAGCGATTACCGATCAATGGCTCGATTTTACGGCCATCCATGTCGGAGGGGCCCTGTCGAAGGTTTTGTTTAACCGCGTCTTTGCCTCCTTCACCAAGGTTTCCGTCGATGAGAGATCCTTAAGCGATGGCATCAAATTCCTGGACCGGTTTTTGCCCGTGATCGACCGGCAACTATCCCAAAACAAGTATTTGGCAGGAAAACAGTTTTCGCTGGCAGACATCGCGCTTTTAGCGACAATTGATCCGGCGGAGGCGGCCGGGATTGACCTCTCCGGATATGACCATATTGTTGAATGGCGCCAGGCGCTCAAAAAGAAGGATTTTTACACAAAATGCCACGCGTCTTATGAGGCGGCGTTAAAAAACATGATGGCGGGGGCGAAATAGTGCCGGAGATAACCATATTTTTGAGCAGCCTACGGAAGAATGCTTGAGCCCATGAAAGCGGCGGTCATCCAGCTTAATGCCGACGGCGACAAAAAACGCAACATTGAACGGGCGTTAGGGTGGGTCCGCAGGGCCGCCGCGGAAAAGGCGGAATTTATCCTGCTGCCCGAGATGTTTAATTTCCGGGGACGGATTGTCCCCCGCCGGGGCCTCATTGACATTGCGGAAACTTTTCCGGGGGAGTCCACGGCCCCGCTCATGGCGGCGGCCAGGCAATACAAGGCGGTCATTTTAGCCGGCTCGATCTGTGAAGGGGTGCCCGGGAAAAGGAAAGTCTTTAACTCGTCCGTTCTTATTGACAACCGCGGCAACATTGTTGCGAAATACCGCAAAACTCATTTATTCAGCGCGGTGATTGGGAAGACCGCCATCAATGAAGCGCGCCACTTTGAGCGGGGAAGAAAGGCCGTTCTGGCAAGAGTGGGGCCATGGCGCATCGGGATGTCGATTTGCTATGACCTGCGGTATCCCGAGCTTTATCGCGCGTATGCCCAGGCGGGGGCGAATATGTTGTGCGTCCCGTCGGCGTTTACAAGAAAAACAGGACAGGCGCACTGGGAGGTGCTGTTGCGGGCACGGGCCGTTGAAAATCTTTGCTACGTGCTCGCTCCAAACCAGACGGGCAAGGACAGCAAGGGGGTGGCCAGCTACGGCAACAGCATGATCGTCAGCCCTTGGGGGGAAATCTTGGCGCGCGCTTCCGGCAGCCGCGAAGAGATCATTTTTGCTGATCTGGACCAAGGGGAAATAAGCAGGGCGCAAAAGACTCTGCCATTTCAAAAAAAGACATAACTCTATCAGGAACGGGAAAACGAAAATGATAAAACTAATCAGAGGTCAAGGAGGGCGCCGCGGACAAGGCGTTCTTGAGTATATTCTACTGATGGCAGCCGTTATCGTTGCCCTGCTGATGTTTTTTGGGAACGGCGGTGTTTTCAGAAAATCATATAATGAGGTGATTACTATCCAGGCGGACGAAATGACTAACAGCGCGGAAACAATTTTTGAAATAAGGTAATCCGCCGAACAATCACAACGGAGAATGTTTCATGGCCAAAAATTCGGTTAAGGTAGCCGTCACCGGGGCGGCGGGCAATATCGGCTATGCCCTGCTTTTTCGTATCGCTTCGGGGCAGATGTTCGGCAGCGATACGGACATCCATTTAAGCCTTCTGGAGATTAAGCCGGCCCTTTCCGTTTTGGACGGTGTCGTGATGGAGCTGGATGATTGCGCCTTTCCCCTATTGAAATCTGTTCAGACGACCGCGGATCCCAATATAGCGGTCAAGGATGTTGATTGGGCCCTGCTCATCGGCAGCGTTCCCAGGAAAGAGGGCATGGAGCGCGGCGATCTGTTGCGGATTAACGGAAATATTTTTACGATTCAAGGACGGGCCATTTCGGAGCACGCCAAGCTGGGGTGCAAGGCCCTGGTGGTCGGAAATCCTTGCAATACAAATGCTTATATCGCTAAAGTTTCCGCTCCGAATGTCTCCGCCAGGAATTTCTTCGCCATGACGATGTTGGATCAGCACCGCGCCTGCGCTCAATTGGCCAAGAAAGCGGGCGTTGATGTGGCGGATGTCCAAAATGTCGCTATTTGGGGCAATCATTCATCCACTCAGTTCCCGGATTTTTACCACGCCACAATTGCCGGAAAACCTGCTGGCGAGGTCATACGGGATGAGCACTGGCTGCAAACAGATTTTATTGAAACGGTGCAAAAACGGGGGGCGGCGGTCATCAAGGCGCGAGGGCACTCTTCGGCGGCCTCGGCCGCCAATGCCGTGGTTGATGCGGTTAGAAACATGAATACGCCGACAAAGAGTGGGGAATTCTTCTCCATGGCGGTGTCTTCGGATGGGAGCTATGGGGTGGACAAAGGGCTCATGTTCAGTTTTCCGGTTAAATCCGATGGCAAGGATTGGGAGATTATCCAGGGGATAGATCACAACGATTTTGCGAAGGAAAAGATTGAAGCGACCCTTGCGGAGCTTCGCTCGGAAAGAGAAGCGGTTAAAGAAATTATTTAGCGTGTCGTCCCCATCGTTACGGCCCGCATGCCCGGAAGTAGCTGTAACCAAAGGCTTAATGTTAAAAATTAAGCAATTAAGCTTGTAATCCCTTCAGAATCCGTTTATACTGGTAAAGATATTTCTATTAATAGTTATTATTAAAAATGAGGGAGGAGTTTTGTGCCAAGAAATTTGAAATATACATTTCCAGCTTTGCTTGTCATGCTTGTGATTAACGCTTCGGGTTGCGATGCCATCAATGCCATAAAGGAATATTTTCAGGAACCGGAAAAAAAATCGGTGATGCCCCCCGCGGCGCCCGCATCAATCCCGGAACAGGCCAAGCCCCAGCCCGCCGCCCCCCAAATGACCGCCAATGTCTTGGCTCGCGTAGGTTCATGGACGATTACCGTTGAAGAGTTTAATGAACGCCTGGCCGCGCTGAAGGAAGTTGTCCCGGATTTTGACGTCAATGATCCTGAGGCAAAAAGCATGATTCTCGATGAGCTGGTTAATCAGCAAATGCTGGTATTGGGCGCGGAGCAGTCAGGGCTGGCCCGCCAAAAAGATATTATTGCCGCTGTGGATGAGTTCCGCCGGACGCTGATTGTCCGGGAGGTGGCGCGTGAACTGACAGAAAACATCACCGTAACGGAAGAGGAAGCGCGCGCCTTCTTTGACGAGAACAAGGAAAGCCTGGTCGGCCCGGAGGAGTGGCATGTCCGGGAGATCGTCGCTTCCACGAAAGCGCAGGCAACGAGCGTTTTGGCAGAGGTTCTCGGCGGCGCAGATTTCGCCGAAACCGCGAGGGTGAAGTCTACCGGCAAATCTGCCGCCAACGGCGGCGACCTCGGGTTTATCACGCAGGAACCCTTTCCGCAAATGGGAGAGGCGCTGCTGCCTCTGGCAGCGGGAGAGGTCAGCGATGTGTTTGAAGGGCCGGAAGGTTTTTATATTGTCAAGCTGGAGGAGAAAAAACCAGGCGTGCCGCTGGTCTATGAAGAAATCAAAGACGACATCATTCAGAGCCAGACGCTGCAGAAGCAGCAGCAAGTGATTCTGGACCATCTCAATGAGTTAAAACAAAAAACGGCCGTGGAAGTCAATGCGCAACTGCTGCAATGACCCTGTCCGGCATCCTGCCGGAACATCAAACGGCAAGGGTGATGATCATACCCCGGAGGAATGTTCATGAATATAGAGAATAAAAAACAATTGGCGACGATCCTTCTGGCGATCGGCCTGGGGCTGGTGGCGTCCATGCTCATGAGCAAGGTGGTGAGCGACAAAGTGGATGAGCAGACCAAGATCATCGCCAAGGAATATCAGGGCCGGAGTTCCGCGCTGGTTAAGGAGGTGGATTCGACGAAGCAGATGCTTAATAAACTGGCGCAAGATTACCAGGCCCTCGCGAAAAAGGTTGAGCAGCAACCCGTTATCAGGGAGGTTCCTCTAAAGACGGATAAGCCCCCGGTCCAGAAAACGGTGTTTTCCTTGAGGACCCCTCCGGGGAAAAGGGCCATCACCGTAAACATCAAGTCATTATCGGCTGTCGGCGGCCTGATCAACCCCGGTGATTTCGTGGACGTGATTGCCCAGCTTAATGTCCCTGAAGAAAGTGATGAAAAAAAGGCGAAAATAGACAAAGTGACGACCGTTTTATTCCAGAACATCCAGGTCCTTGCTGTCGGGACGAATTATAATCCCGTGGGGCAGGAGCCCGCCTATGAAGCGCAGCAGCAAATGAGCGCGTTGAACGTCACGCTGGCCGTAAGCCCGGAAGAAGCGGGGCTGTTATCATTCGCCGAGGCGAACGGTGACCTGCAGTTATCCCTGAGGTCTCCCATAGACACGGAGGATAAGATTTTACAAAAAGTGGCGTCTTGGGATGCTTTGGCGGATTTCGTCCTGGAGCAGCAGGGGACCGAGCTGCTCGTCCCCAAGAAAAAAGCGACGATTAAGAAATCGGAAACGGATAAAGAAGAAAAAGAGGAAGAAGTGAAACCGTTCATTCAGATCTTTCGGGGAGGAAGAGAGCTTTAATGACACGCACCCTTAAGGCATTCACCGTGGCCGGGATGTGCTGGTTCATGGCCGCAGCCATTATGCTTAGCACGACACCGGTTTTCTGTCAGACCCAGTCGGACGACATAGATTCCATTTATACGGATGATATTAACCTGGTCAAAGGGGAGTTGGTGACCATAAAGGTGTACTCCATGACCCGCGTTTCGGTAACCGATCCTGAAGTGGTGGACATTGTCGATGCGGACGAGCAGGAGTTGCTTTTGGTGGGCAAGGCGGTCGGCCAATCGGCCCTGTTCATATGGGATGAGCACGGCAAGCGCACGATCATGCTGAGCGTGTTCAATCAAAATCTTGATCTTGTCAAAAGCCGCCTTCAAAAACTCCTCAAAACCGAAGACATCCACGAAGTCACGTTAGACATTAATCCTCAAGAAGGCAAGGTTGTTTTGTCGGGCGACATCCCCGATCATAAACGAGATCTGTATGACAACATTATCGAACCGTTCCATGATGATATTATCAATTTGGTCGTGGATGAAGTGATCGAGGACATGGTCCAAATCGATATGCAGCTGACGGAATTGAATGAAACCCTTCAAAAAAGTCTGGGGATTGATTGGACGACGGGCGGGCGGACAGGGATAGCTCCAAACTACGAAGAGGACCAATGGCCGACCGACGGGCACATCCGGGATTTCTTCAAGATCGGCGAGTTTAACAGGACCGGCCAGTTGATTGCGGCGGTCAATGCGCTGATTACGGAAGGGAAGGCGCGTCTCCTTTCAAAACCGAAGCTGGTGGTGGTCAGCGGGCAGGAGGCCTCGTTTCTGGTTGGCGGCGAAATCCCCGTGAGAACAACGACGTCGTCCTCCACCGGGACGCAGGAAAATGTGGAGTTCAAGGAATTCGGCATCAGCATGACGATCACCCCAACTATCCGGAAACAGAAGATTGATATCAACATGAATCTTGAAATCAGCGAGATCGACGCCTCAACAGCCAGCACCGTTTCCTCGGACGTGGCGTTTTCCACGCGGTCGGCCAGCACCCACCTTTTTCTGGATGACGGACAAACGATCGTGCTCGCGGGATTGATAAAAAAGTCGGAAAGCCAAACACTGAGCAAGATCCCGTTCATCGGCGACATCCCGGTATTGGGGCTGCTGTTTAGAAGCAGGGTGAATCCCATTCCCGTGCAGGACCAGGAGCTTGTCATCGCCTTGACTCCGCACATATTAAAGCAACAAGAAGCTCCTGGCGCTCAACAGGCTTTTTCTTCGGATTCCGGCATGGCCGCTGCGGACCAATCAATATCCGCAGACTTAGCCCCGCAACAAAATATGATTCCGCATTATATCGGCATCCCCCGGGAAATGACCGAGTATGTCCGGGACATTCAGCAGAAGATATCCCAGGCCAGCGTTTACCCCAGCGAGGCAAGGCAATACGGCTGGGAGGGGACGGTTAAGGTGGGAATGCTCATCCTTAATGACGGAACGCTTGCGTTCGCCTTGATCAAGGAGTCCTCCGGCCACGAGATATTTGACGAGGTTGCGCTGAACACGGCGAAACGATTGGCGCCGTTCCGGGCTTTTCCTACCGATACGGATCTGCAGGAACTGAATGTGACAATACCGATTGTGTACAGCCTGAACAGGAATTAATCGGTTGCCGTTCGGGCGGCTTGAACTTTTATCACAGCATAGGAAAGTATAAAAAGCGGATGCTGCTAGAAAACTCCTTTCCTATGCAGGCCGACTTTCCTTAAAGTTTTAGACGAAGTCGGCACAGTAATGGCTTCCTCTGAATGTATTTAAGGAAAGCCATACAGCAAAGAAGATACGACGTCCTCATTTTCCTTTAAAATATTTAGAGGAAATGAGGACATGTACTTGCCTTTTCTGTAGTACTTTTGAAGGCAAGTACGAACGAAGTGAGGAGTTTTCTTGTTCGCCGGATAAATGGTTTTTTCAATTTTGCGGGGGATGTTTTAAGTAACGCGCAGTAACAGCTCATGAGTTCCAAGACCATCACAGTGTTCAGCAACAAAGGCGGCGTCGGGAAGACGTTCGTCACGGTCAATCTGGCCACGTCGCTGGCCAAGGCCAAGCACAAGGTCCTGGTCGTTGACCTTGATTTTCAGGCGGGGCAGGACATGGCCCGGATGCTTAACCTGATGCCCCGCCACTCGATCGTTGAACTCCTTCCCGCGCTTGAATCCTCCGATGATCCAGAACTGTTCACGGAATATGCCGCGATTCACTCCTGCGGTCTGCATTTCATCCCGATCATTAAACACATCCAGCAGATTGGGCGCGTCACGCCGGACAATATCAAGCCGTTTTTCCGCAAGGCGAAGAACGTTTATGATTATATTCTTGTCGACGCGGGCAAATCTCTCAATGAAATGCTGGTTACGGTTTTTGATTATTCCAATCTCATTCTCTTGGTTGCGACGCCGGATATCCTGGCGGTCTACCAGGTGAAATGGTGCCTGGACATTCTGCAAAGCCTGCAATTTCCCTTGAAGATGGTTAAGCTCGTCCTCAACCGCTCCGAGAGCCGGGGCAGCGTCGCCTGGCAGGAAGTGCGTTCGGCCCTGCCCTGCGAGATATTCAGCAACGTGCCTTCCGACGGAAAAACGGTAGGCATGGCGTTAAACCGCGGCATTCCCTGCGTGCTGGACAGCCCCAAGAGCGGCGTGGCCGACGCGTTCAACCGCATGGCCGGCGTCATGCGCCGGGAGGACCTGTTTGTCCCGGCGACCGAAGTCGAAAAAAAAAGAAACGTGGAAACGCTGGAGAAGCCCGGGGAGTTCTGGGCGAAATTCGGAATCTCACAACAGGGCAGTGTCCCGGTGGAAAGGGGATTTACGGAAGATGATGATACTCTGATCCTGAAAAAGAAAATCCATGAAAAATTGGTTGAACGGTTGAATCTTGACGGGATCGCCGCCGATCTGCTGCGCGACCCGGAATCGGTGGTCCAGGTCAAGAGGACCGCGGAAGAGGTCGTGACGAACCTGCTGACCGAAGAGGCGGGCGGGAAAATCGCGTCCTCCGAAGAGCGGCGCAGGCTGGTGGCCGATATCGTCAATGAGGCGCTGGGGTTGGGGGCGCTGGAGGAATTCCTTGCCGATCCGGATGTCACGGACATCATGGTGAACAGCCGGGATGAAGTTTACGTTGAAAAGAACGGCAAGCTTATTTTGACCAACAAGAGGTTTGTTTCCGATGAGAAAATGCGCTCCATCATCGAAAGGATCATCGCCCCCCTGGGCCGGCGCATTGACGAGTCGACCCCGATGGTCGACGCGCGGCTTCCGGACGGCTCGCGCATCAACGCCATCATTCCGCCGCTGTCCTTAAACGGGCCGATGATCACGATTCGGAAATTCGGCAAGGAGCGGCTGCAGATCGATGACCTGCTCAACAAGTACCACAGTTTAACCAAGGACATGGCCGATTTTCTATACGCCTGCGTGATCGGTCGGAAAAATATCATTGTTTCCGGAGGGACGGGGGCGGGGAAGACAACCCTGCTGAACGTCATTTCCGAATTTATTCCGGACAATGAACGGATCATAACGATCGAGGATGCCGCGGAATTGAAACTCAAAAAGAGCCATTGGGGGCGGCTGGAGTCCCGTCCGCCGAACATTGAGGGGCGCGGGGCCGTGACCATCCGCGACCTTTTTATCAATTGCCTGCGCATGCGCCCGGACCGCATTGTGATTGGGGAATGCCGCGGGGCCGAGGCCCTGGACATGCTTCAGGCGATGAACACCGGCCACGACGGGTCCCTGACGACGTTGCACGCCAACTCGACCAGGGACGTGTTGACCCGCATGCAGTCCATGATTTTGCTAAGCGGCATCGAGCTGCCGGTGAGGGCGATTAATGAAATGGTTTCCTCGGCCATAGACATTATCGTGCATATCAACCGTTTTTCGGACGGGACCAGAAAGATCACGGGAATATCCGAAATCACCGGTCTCAGCGAGGATTTTCATCTGCAAATGGAAGATGTTTTTGTGTTCAAGCAAGAGGGGGTTGAGCGCGACGGCCGGGTTCTCGGAAAATTTCAGCCGACAGGCTATATCCCGCAGTGCCTGGATGAATTAGTGACGCGGGGGCTGCCGGTTGACAGAAAGATGTTCGCGGTTTAGAGCTAAGGTAGCGTTGGTTTTTATTCTTAACACAACAAAGAATACGGTCATTGCCCAAAAAGGCGTCCTCGCCGACACATTTTTTTCCAGAATGATCGGGCTCCTCAACAGGCAATCCCTCCTGCCGGGGGAAGCCCTTGTTATCACCCGCTGTAAATCCGTCCACATGCTTTTTATGCGTTTTCCCATCGATGCGATTTTTATCGATAAGAATAGCCATGTCGTTGGCCTAGTTGAGCGTTTATTACCATTTCAATTTAGCCGCATTTTTCTCAAAACCAGCCAAGTTATTGAGGTTCCTTCCGGAGTTATTGTCCAATCTAGAACCGCTTTAGACGATAAAATTGAAATCAAACAAGCCGATAATTGAGTATTTTATTGACCAAGAGAAGGTCAATGATATACTAATTATGTCTTATTAATGTCCAGTCTGAGCTTTGACTCCAATTGGACTTCTAAAATATTCCTGGGAGAGGATAAGTTACATGGGGGTCGTCCACAAACTTAAAGATGAAGTCGTTTCTTTTATTTTAGCCCAGAAGAAGCAAGATCCCGCCATAGGCGTCCGCAAGCTTGCCCTGCTTGCCAGTGAAAAATTCCAAATCGACATATCCAAATCTTCGATAAATAACGTTCTTAAAAGTGCCGAATTGAGCAGCGCTGTCGGCAGAAGAGCGGGCGGCTTGGTAAAGTCTGAAAAATTCTCCATCCCTCCAGCCAGGAAAACAGAAATTTTAAAAAACATGCGGATGGCGGGGTTTGTTACGGAGCATGAGTCCATACCAGAAGCGGTCAAGAACCCGCCGGAAGATATTAAAACGGAAAGAATTCGCGCGGCTGAGCCCCCGCCGATACGGACGGACCTTCAGGGGAAGGAGCAGCCAGAACCGGTTGCCTCAAAGGCGCCGCTTCAAGAAGAGCAAATCCCTGCAAGATCCGAAGACGAATCGACGCAAGATGCATCGCAGGATTTTGATTTTCTCGAGCAAGTTGAAAAATTCCGCGCCCTTCAAAAAAACAAGGGGGCGGCGCCATTAAGGGGGGCCGGGCTGGCCTTTCTAAAGGCCGCGCAATGGGCATTATCCGGCAAGTATCTGATGGAAGGGCTTATCAAGAAATGTCTAAAAGGCAGCTTATCAGGGCATTTTAATGTGGCCAGCGACATGTATTTGTTTTTCCAGTTTTTGGGGGTTAAGACTATCGAGGATATTTTGTCTTATCAGGATCACGGAATCTGGCCGCTGAACGATTGCCGCCCCGGCAGTCTTGAGGAGAATAATGAACTCCTGGAATTAAAGCAGCTGTTCCGTGGGGACAGCGCGCTTCCGGATGCGGCCATCCGGACTTTGATCATGGAATACGGCATTGAGAAGGAAAACGCGCTTTTGGAGGTCAAGGGGTATAAGCTGTACCTGGAAGACGCGTCGGAACTTGTCTTCGACGCGCAAATGGCTTCTTTTAGCGGCGGCTCTTTGGAGGCGGCCTGGGGCCGCCAGTGTGTGCCCGTTAACAGGGCCCTGACAATTCTCTCTGACTGCCTGATTGCGAATATCCGGAACTGTGTTTTTCGGCGAATCCCCGGAGAGGAGAAATTCGGCCGGCCGTTTTACGATATGGTCGACGTTTTTGAGAACCTCCCCGGCAAAAGGATCGTTAAAGCGACCATGCTCACAAAGGACGATGAAGAATTTACGGAGTTTTCGGCCATTCCCTCCCAAAAAAGGATTTTTTTGGCGGGAGTCGGTCCCCGGCAGGGGGAATTTAAAGATTTGACTAAATCTGTAAAATGGGCGGCGAAACGACCCTATTACCACGAAGAAACGGATAGAGTGTATTATTTTGCCGAGACAAAGTCCGGTTTAGGGGAATCTCAATTTCGTGGCCATCAAAATGAATTAAGAGTTGTAACTATATGGAAACAAAAGGACAAGGACCCGTTAGGGGCCATTGTCACCAATCATGTAGAGGAAACGGGTAAAACAATCCTGGAAAAATATATTTCCTCATGGCCGTACTTTGATACTGAAACGCAGGAAGTTTCCCGCTTGATTGACGATCCGGTACAGCAACCCAAGCCAAGCTGGAGAATTAACAATTTCTCCGATATTTTCCTGGATTTTGCCCAGTGCCTTCACTACTACTCCTGCAATCATTTTTTCCCCCAAAACATAGCTTCTACAGACATAAATGAATATATATCAAATATTTATAACATCTCCGGCCGTATTCATAAAATAGATGACGCCATTCTTGTAACACTCGAAATGGCTTCAGCTCATAAATACCGTGACAGCTTCGAATATGCGGTAAGGCGGGTCAATGAAAGTCATATTTTTGACCACTCCGGCCGCCGTTTATGGATGAGTATTGCGTGCAGTCCGGAGTGAGGGCATCCTTAGAAAATAACCGGAGCCTGCCCAAGAACCAAGATAAAATTCGTTTGACTATGCCTTGACACCCCCTTGTCGTATGATATACTTTTTGTGTCAGATTTATTTGATGACCATTGAAAATTGAAAGGTTTTTTGGTCCGATCCCGGTTTAATGCCGGGATTCTTAATACGCCACGGGAAAGACAATCAGTTTTCATATATATTATTTATGTATATGAAGTTCTTAAGTTAAGGCAAACTGCCAAACAATGCCTCCGTGTGTATTAAGGAGGCTTTTTTATTGAGGCCAACACTTACGGAGCGAAAGCGAACGTAAGTGTGCGGCCGAAATAATCCCGAGCTTCGGTCTCAAACACGTCGGAAGCGAGGGATACGAAACGGTAATAAAAGGCCCCTCGTTACGGCAATTGAACCGAAGGTAACTCGGGGTCAATTCGCACAACACTTTATGTCGCCCTGTGGGCTCCATAAAATGTGTGCTCATTGAAAATAATCCCGAGCTTCGGTCTCAAACACGTCGGAAGCGAGGGATCAATTCAGGCATTAACTTACGTTCGCTGTCGCTCCGTAAGTTAAGCCTTCATGGAATTAACACACCGCGAGGTGTTTGAGTCCTTAATCTGCCGAAGCACGGGCGGCTTAGGGATGCCGGCGGGATGGTTCTCCCGGCAATAGAGCCCTCTGGAATTCTGGCCCTGTCACTGCGGTGATGAGGGAGAGGGTAGATTGGCTGTGCGGTACATAAGGTGGTCGCGATGAGGCTATCAATACAATGGAATCATAAAGGTCAAAGTCTAATCGAATATGCCATGGTCGCGGCTGTTGTTTCGGCGGCAATTGTTGCCATGAGCACCTATGTGTACCGTTCCGTTCAAGCAACCCAACAGACCATTCAACGAGAGTTCGGCGGCAATTAAATACCCGGCAACATGAGTGCGCGGCAGAGCTTCCTCAACATCGTTTTAGGGCGACGTTTGCCGTGAAGCGTAAAAGGAAGCGATGCGTAAAACTCCGCGCCAGCCAGGTATTTTGAGCATATTAATACTAAGGAGGGAATACAATGCTTAAAAGGAATATAATGGTTAAATCTCGCAGAAAAAAGAAAGGGCAAAGCACCGTGGAATACATCATTCTGGTGGCTGCCATCATAGGCGCCCTGATTATTTTTCTGCCGACTACGTTTCAAGATGCTTACAATGCTACTTTACGAAGCGGCACCAACGGCATGGAGAATATGGCCGATCGCCTTAGAAATTCCAGGCCGCTGGCCCCGTAAATAAGCCATAGTTCAAAATTAGGAGGAAATATCAATGTTTAAAAAATTGATGAGAAACAAAAGAGCGCAGAATACCGCCGAATACGCGATCCTTATTTCGCTGGTTGTGGCCGGTATTATTGCCATGCAAACATATGCTCAACGAGCATTGCAGGCCAGGGTTCGTGACGCCGGGCAGTACTTGGCGACGGAGACCGCGGAGTTAGGAGCTACGGTCCAATACGAGCCTTATTATTTGACAACGAATTACACAGTGGTCAGAAACGAGTCCGAATCACAAGTATTAGACAATACGACGACTCGCCAGGAAGTGGACACGACGAGAACGAGAGAAACGGGCGGGTTCCAGGAATCCAGTTATAACGCCCTTCTGCCGGGCCTTGTCAACGGCGTCTAATTTTTGTGAGAAAAACCCCTGCAATAAATGCGGAGGTTTAACTTAGGAGGATAAATCAATGTTTAAGCACCTAAACAGAAAAAGACAAAAAGGGCAAAGCACGCTGGAATATGCGATCCTGATCATTATCATCATCGGCGCGCTGTTGTCCATACAGGTCTATATCAAGCGCGGTGTCCAGGGACGCCTGAAAAGCGCCACCGATGATATCGGGACGCAGTTTTCTCCCGGGAATACCAACGTGGTTAAGAGGATGATCACATCAAGCAGGTCGGCGGACACGTTCCAAGACGGCGTTCAGAGGTCAGAATTGCTTGAGGCCGAAACAACGCTGGACATCATGAACTCCGATGTCATGAACATTCAGCAGGAGTATTGGGGCGGTTAGCAAACAGAAGAAGCATCTTATCAGGACAAAACATGGCTTACTTGGGGCGGAAAGGCTTCTCGTAAGCCATGTTTTTTTGTGGGGACACAACCGAGCGCCGGCGCTGTCTTCCGTCCGTCAGGCCCGACAAATAGAAAATGGAAAGTGTTTTTCTCTATAAAACAATGTATAATTATTAACAGAAGTATTACCAGAGTCCGCTTTTATGCTAAAGAATTTAAAAACCAAACGCGCCCAGGCCCCGTACAGGCGCTTTTCACCCAGAGCTTCTACGGGGCAGGCCCCGTACAGGCATTATTCACTCGGATCCTCTACGGGGCAGGCCGTGATGGGTGAATATGTCGTGGTGATTTTCTTGGTCGTCGCGGTCATCGGCGCCATGACGATTTTTTTTAAGCGGGCGGTGCAGGCGCGCATCCACGATGCCAGGGACTATATGGTCAAAGAGGTGCGCGAGCGCACGCAGGGGGAGTTTGACGGGAATCTTTATTTAGAGTACGAGCCCTACTATGTCAACACGTACGTGCCTCAGATCGTGCGGGAAGCCGTATATAATAAAACGCTTTCGCAGGGGGCCTCATCCGGGGTGTTTGTCATGGGGATAGATGAGAAAACAGACGTCCCCGCCGCCATTAGCGTTACATTGCCGCCGGCAGAGTTTGACCGCACGACGCCGAAAAATTAGGGCGCGGCTGGCGTTGCGGCGCAACGAAGAAAGGCATTATGCTTCGACGTTGTTCGAATAACGAGGAAAACGCGCAGGTGTTTATGGAATACGTCATTATCGT
The DNA here is from genome assembly GCA_001805655.1 of Omnitrophica WOR_2 bacterium RIFCSPHIGHO2_02_FULL_52_10. Classification (GTDB taxonomy): domain Bacteria; phylum Omnitrophota; class Gorgyraeia; order Zapsychrales; family Zapsychraceae; genus 2-02-FULL-52-10. The sequence continues at coordinate 1,721 of MHGR01000028.1, read as the reverse complement.
CAGCGTGGTGATCCTGGTCCTGATGGCCATGAGCACGCTGATCAAGCGCGGCACGCAGGGCATGATCAAGGTCGTTGCCGATGAGATCGGCCTTCAGGCAAACGCTGAGCAGAACGCCGCGGAGGGATATTTGAAATTCTCGAATGTGCTGACGCGGACGATGGCCGATCAAAGAACGCTCGAGAATGTCGGGGATACGGTGTATGCGTATGACGACGAGGTTTTGACCACGCAGACTTCAATCATCAACCTCGGTTTTACCGAGGAAAACTGAAGAGGAACTAGCATGTTCAGGCCGGGCAAAAGAGGACAGACTTCTTTGGAATACGTGGTGCTGCTCATCATCGTTATCGGATCGTTTGTCGCCGTTCAGAACTACATGAAAAGAGGAATTCAGGGAAGGTGGAAATCGGCCGTCGATGATTTGGGGGACCAGTATGACCCCCGGACGGCTATAACGGATGTCCGGCACACATTGAGCTCAACGACAAATACAACAATCATTACCGTGGATCAGCCGGGGGGGATTACGACCCAAAGGACGGACGTTTCCTCTTCCGCTGAGCGCAGGGAAGGCCAAACTTCCGTGGGAGCATATTAAAACCATGGCGTTGACGCTGAAACAAAAGGCCCAAACCGCTATTGAGCTGGCCGTGTTCGGCTCGATCCTGATTTTTGTTCTGGGAGTCATCGTCAAGTCCGCGCTGATCAAAAGCAATGAACAGCAGGCCAAGCTCAGGGCCACCAGGATGGCGCTGTCCCTGTCGTATAACATATCCGATCCGCCTCAGGCCCAGATCGCCTCTCACAATAACGCATCGGTCCTGGTCATTGAAGACAGGTTGACGGCGGCTTCGGCGAAATACGGCGCGATCGACCGCTCGCCGTTCATGGTGCAGGCCTCCGGCAGCCACACGGCGAATTTGTTCATGCCGGTCGAGTACGGCGACAGCGGCGACCTCCCCATGCTGGACGTGTATGTTAACGGGAAGCATTTTTCGTTTACGACGGCGACATTTGAACCTTATGTTTTGTCAGTGGACAGTAAATTATACGAGATTGTTGATAATCATCCATTAATGAGACAAAACGGCGAGTGGTGCGATGGCTCCGTCGCGTACCCTTGTCCAGACGATAATCTGTCCGCCGACAAACGGTTTGATTTAGACCGCGATGGGACAGCGGATGTTCCGGCCGACGAGCGTGGAAGGTTCTCCTGGCAGTGGAAGCTGGTTGCTGTTCCGGAGGAGAATATTTCCGCTGATGTCGATGGAGATTTGAAGCTGGAACAGATAGAAAAAGTATTTTCTCCCACAAGCATTGGGATCAGGGATTTCCAAAACGGCGATATCGACACGACCTTTGGCGAAAGTGACACGGGGTGGAAGCCCGGCTTTACCAGGGACGCCAGGGTTTATACCTTTGTCCACGATGACACCAGCTCTGGGGGGGGGACATATCTGCAGGTCGACGAGGGGAAGCTGTATCAGACCGACGGCGATGACAGGCAATATATCCGCACGGCTTCCAAGAAAGACACGATTGACGTGATCGAGCGCGTCTTTCAGCTGAGCAACAATACGGGAAGATTTTGCGACGGGACCACCGGCAAAGGCGGCGTTGAGGTCTGTGCTGCTGCGCAGGGCGAATGTTATACCTCAGCCAATATCGCCAGAACGTGCATGGACCCGTCCAATAAGCTGTTATTCATCCGCAGCCGG
>MHGR01000027.1:12957-20404 GCA_001805655.1 Omnitrophica WOR_2 bacterium RIFCSPHIGHO2_02_FULL_52_10 | reverse complement strand
CACTTAATTCTTGAACTCGGTAATTCAATTTGTCCCTGATCGTCTTTGATGATGATTCAGCGCATATTTATCTTTTTAATTTCCTCTGAGATTCCGGTTGCTTCAAATAATTTTTGGGAGAAACTATCGGCCGATCCAGCCGCTGTTCAAGCTGTTTCCGGGCATCACCGGCAATCTTTCCGCCGGCCTGCGCGTCGCTTTTGAGCTTCGGAACGCCTTGAGAGTCTTCCGTGCGGTGGATTTCCGTCGTTGCACGTTCACCCAGCATCGTGAAGATCAACTCAAAATCATCCATGTGGTCCCGCAGGTTTTCACGCTTGAGGCCTTTTAATTTCTGGTATTCACCCGGCGTGATCCCGAAAGTGGCCCTGGATATTTCAGCCGTTAGAATTTCATATTCTTTATCCTCTTTCGCGCCGCGCTTCTGCCATTCATCCGTCAATTCCTCGCGGATAGCGATGCCCCGCATGCGCTTTTCGATCCAGTCATCACTGTAGCCTTTAAGTTTGTACAACAGGCGGGTGCGTTTGGTCGCAAGCTCCGGATCCCCGATCTCCTGGATCCGTTCATACCCGACCTTGGCGAGCCAGCGCTTAAAAGGCTCAGCCTTGGGGGAAGGGATGGACTGGACAATACGGAAAATGCCTTCCGTATTAGCGCAATTGATTTTTTGTTTGCCTCCCTCCGTGTCAACGAAAAGGGGGGTGGCAATTTGCCCCCACCCTTTGGCAAGCTCGGGATCACGGCGCCTCATATCCTTTAAATAACCCTCCGGCTGAACTGAGTCTGTTAGGACCGCGACAACATCCACAATAACAAACCACCATTCGTTGTTGTGAATGATTTTTCTGATTTTTTGCCCTTTGAATAGTGCGATCTTGGTGCCTACCGGTGTTCCATCTTGTACTTTGATATTTCTCCCCATTTTTAAGTCTCCTTTCGTTTGCGGGAAAAGTGAGGGGGGATAACTTTCTTTATGCTAATAAATGCAGTGAGTATCTGTGAAATGGCGGGTGCAGGTTTTGGCATGAAACTCCACGCCCTTACTGTCGGATTTTTTGTTGTCCAGATCGTATCAAATGCGCCAAGCATACTAAGTTTTCCCATATCCCCTGTAGCGGCATCGCATAAAGCAAAAATTTCTATTTGCATTTCAAATTCCTCCTAGAATAATGTCCGGGGACGCGTAACGCAGCGTAGCAGCACCCGGAGGGTGTAACCCGAATTATTTAGGAAATATCCCGGCGAAGCCGTCCACCACCGTTTCAAACGGAACGGCCTCAACTTGGCTGTGAAGTGAATACCGCTGCTTGCCCGGATAGATCACGGCGATACGCGCCAATTTTAAATCCTTAAGCGCCATTTTCATAGAAGGCGTCAAGACGGGAGCATCCGTGCGTTTGCATTCAACGCCATACATCCGGCCATGTTTCGAAAATATCAAATCAATCTCCGCGCCGTTATACGTGGCCCAAAAATAAACCTCATCGGGATCAACCGATCGGATGGCTTCCTCAATGACATATCCCTCCCAGGACGCGCCATATTTTGGGTTGGCCAAGAGGTCATCCCTGGTGCGTATGCCTAACAGGTTATGAAGAATACCTGTATCGCGAATATAGATTTTGGGCGCTTTGACCTGGCGTTTTTTGATATTCGCATGCCATGGCTGCAGCTGCCGGACCATAAAAACCCCGCTTAAAACATCTAAATATCTTTTGACGGTAAGCTCATTGATCCCCAAAGAGCGCGCTATTTCGCTGGAATTTAAGAGCTGCCCATGATAGTGGGCCAACATAACCCAAAGCCTTAATAATGTCAGCGGCGGGAGCGTTAGGCCGTACACCGGCAAGTCTCTTTCAACAAAACTCTGAATAAAATCCTTTCTCCAATAGACGCTGTCTTTTTCTGCTTTTGATAAAAACGACCGCGGGAAACCGCCGCGCAGCCAAAGCCGGTCGGAAACTCTTAATCCCACCTCCGAAAGATTAAATCCAGTCATAGCAACGCGGGCCAATCGCCCGGCCAGAGATTCCGAAGAACGCTTGATCAATTCCGGTGAAGCGCTTCCCAAAATAAGAAACTTTGCCGGCAAGGGCTTACGGTCAGCCAAAACACGCAAGACAAGAAACAAACTGGGTTGGCGCTGAATCTCATCGATGACGACCACTCCTTTAAGCTTGGACAAAATGTTCATGGGTTCCGCGAGCTTGGCCGCGCCGACAGGATCTTCAAGATCAAAATAATGCGCTGAATCAGGAGCAATCAATTGACGGGCGAGAGTTGTTTTTCCGCACTGGCGAGGGCCCAGAAGGGCGACAATGCGGCCATAACGAAAGGCGCGCTGGATTTTCTTATATAACTCGGGACGCTTAATCATGGACCAAATTATACCATGAAAAACCTATATTACAATAAGAATATTCATGGTATTAAAACTTACCTCATGGGGGCCGTGGATGATTCTTAATTATTCGGACGTGTCCCCAATCTTAATAGAACCCTACCGCTGCCCGGCAATTTTTCCCCGCCAGGCACGGCCAAAAGGGACGTTTTCCATTCCAGAAAGCACGGCTGGAACTAGCTACGGCCCTTCAAATAATCCTTGATGATCTGTTCATGATCAAACGCATACTCACGGGCGGGAAGGTCTTTATACGCGACGACCTTCAGGCCTTTGGCATCATCGCCGCATTGAGGGTTTCCCTTGCCTTTGGCGATAAACACCGTGGAGACCGTATGGAACCTGGGGTCACGGCCCGGGCTTGAATAGGTATGGAACTGCCGGAGATGGGTCAAGTCCAGCGCTGTTTCCTCCTTGGCTTCGCGGCGCGCCGCTTCTTCCAGGCTTTCCCCGTAATCCAGAAAGCCGCCGGGTAGCGCCCAGCCGTAGGGCGGATTGGAGCGCTCAATGACAATGATCCCTTCGTTTAAATGACCCGTCTTCGCCCCGCCTTGGCGGGGCTTCGCCGGGTTCATCCGCCTTTTCCGGAAAGGGGTGGTTTCTAGAGGTAGGCGGATGATAATGTCCACCGTTACGTACGGCCCGGGGCCAAGTTTTTCCTGCACGTGCCGGACATACCCGCGCAAGGCCTTGTCAAACATTTGGAACGTGCGGCCATCCTTGATGCAAAAAATGATTTTCTTCAATGAAGGTTTTTGCCGCCCGCGGTTATAGCGCATGACCTCCTGGGCCATGATTCTGGCCAGGCCGGCTGTGGGGAAAACCTCGTCCGTATACCCGAGCGCGGAGATCGCGAGCGTTGGGTAATTCTTCTTCTGTGCTGAAACGAGCGCCTGAGCCACCGCACAGCGGATGGCATCCTGATCGGACGCCCGGCAGGCCGTCAACCTGGCATCGGCTTGGACCGAAACAATATCACCTTGAATGATTTCAATCTGAACGTTGCCGATATTCATGCTTTTCCCGCCAGCTCTCCGGCCAACACCAGCGCCTCTTTTTTCGTTTTTATCTTTCCCAAAGACTGCTTCTCCTCAACTTCAGACAATATCCTGGCAAAAAGGGGCGAGGGCTTTAATTTTAATTTCCGGATCAGGTCATCGCCGTTGATCAGGCGGACGAGCGGCTGTTCTTTTGTCCTGGCAAAATGCCTCCTGACCAGACTCAAACATATATTCTCGTGATGCTCCTGGTCGCTTTGTGTGGTCGCCGGCCCGCGCGTGGCCCGTTGGTCCGCCAAAGATAAAAGCAGCACGCTGACCGCCTCATCCCTGGCATCGCGGAAATAGCGGTACACCGCCTTCTCGCTGGGCTGTTTAAAGTTGGACAGGTATCCCGGGCGCAGGTGCCAGCGCACCATGTCCTCGAGCGCGTGGCGCTCCCGCACGGAAAGCTTGAGCATCAGGGCGATATGGCGAACGATATTCTTGCCGACATGTTCGTGGCCGTGAAAAGAGACCCTACCGCGCTCCCTCTTGCGCGTGTCGGGCTTGCCGATGTCGTGCAATAGCGCGGCCAACTTCATGAGCGCCAGGCGGCTGCGGTTGCCGCCCAACGATTCCGCAAGATAATCACGCACTTCCCGGTCCTCCCTCACCTGCCGGTAGACCCCTTCCAGCTGCGCCACCGTCTCCAGCGAATGCGGCCACACGTCGAGATGGTGATACGTTCCCTGCTTGCAGGCGAACATCACCCTGACCTGGGGGATGATCCGCTCCAGGAGCCCCATGCGGTCCATCGAGCGCAGGACCGCGGCCGCATTCCCCGTCTCAAGGACCTTGAACAATTCATCGCGGACGCGCTCGTAGGATACGCCGTTGATCAGATCTTTTTCTTTGCGAATTTGGTTCAATGTTTTCAGTTCAATGGAAAACCCCAAAGCCGCCTTCAAGCTGAACGCGCGCATCATGCGCAGGGGGTCCTCTCGGAACGCCTTCACCGAGGTCTGCCTGATACGCCTTTCCTTAATATCCCTCAAGCCGTGCCTGGCATCCACCAGAACATCGCTCACTTCGGAAGAGTCCTCAAGTTTTAGGAGGTCCAGGGATAAAGTATTAATGGTGAAATCGCGCAGAGCCAGATCTTTCTCGATCGTCCCGGCCCGAAAGTCCGCGAAATCATAGACGTGCGGCTGGCCGTTGACTTTCTTCACCACCCGGGCGCACCCATGCTCTTCGTCCAAAAGGACGTACGCGCCATTGATCCTCTTGGCAAAGGACCTGGCAAGCCCCAAGGCGTCCCGGGACACGGCGAAATCAAAATCCTTGGTTTCCATGCCCAGCTGGAGGTCGCGCAGATACCCGCCGACCAGGTATATGGACACTTTTTTCCGCCTGGCGATGTCCTGAATGATTTTTAATTGAGGGTGATCGGATAAGAAAGGCATGCAGCGCGTCATTAGGTCTTGCATATCAAGACAGCGTTTACCCATATTGGTTAAGTTCGTAGGTTAGGGTCAAGAGGCCTGTATGGGTTAGGTCTAATGGTTAAGTTATTTTCATGCAAAAACTTAACCCTAACCACTTAACCATACCGGCTTCCTTACCCTAACCTTTTAACCTAACCACATTAGGTAAACGATGTATTGATATTTGTCAATCAGGCGTTGAATATCGCCGCTTTTTTAAGAACTTCCTCGTCCACGAAGATAGGGGCGTTCGTGCGCACGGCCAGGGCGATGCCGTCGGAAGGCCGGGAGTCAATCATCTTCCTTTTGCCGTTCTTGAACTTAAACACGAGCTTGGCGTGGAAGGTGTTGTTCACCATCTTGTCGATGATCAGCCGCTCCAGGGACGCCGAGAGGCCGTGGATCACGTCCACCAGCAGGTCATGCGTCATCGGGCGCGGGGGCTCGACGCCCGAAAGTTTCATTTTAATGCTCGACGCCTCCAAAAAACCGATCACGATGGGGAACTGGCGTTGGCCGTCCTTCTCCTTGAGCACAATGATCTGGTCCTGGCGCTTCTCATCGATAATGATTTTGCTTAATTCAACCTGTACCATGACATTCCTTAATTTTTGTCCAACATGAGTTTAAGTTCGCTCATGAACTGATTGACGTCGCGGAACTGCCGGTAAACGGACGCGAAGCGCACGTAGGCCACTTCATCCATGACGGCCAGCTTCTCCATGATCAGCTCGCCAATTTCCTTCGAGCCGACCTCGCGGTCATATTTCTTTTGGATCGTCCTTCCGATCTCATCGGTCACGGCCTCGATCTTGTCGATGCTCACCGGCCGCTTTTCGCACGCCTTGACGATGCCGGCAATGATCTTTTCGCGGTCGAACGGCTGGCGCCGGCCGTCGCGCTTGACCACCATCAGCGGGACATGCTCCACGTATTCATAGGTCGTGAACCGCTTTTCGCATTTGAGGCACTCGCGGCGCCGTCGGATGGAGGTCCCGTCCCCGTTCAGGCGGGAGTCCACAACTTTTGTTTCGTTATTCTGGCAGGACGGGCATTTCATCAATCACTCCCTTTGGCGCAATTCCGTATAAACCGGGAAGGCCTCGGTCAGCTCACGGACCGCGCCTCTCACTCTATTCAGCCCCGGCTCATCATCCCGGCGCGTGATCGCTTCATCCATCTGCTGCGCAATGGCCTTCATCTCCCCTTCTTTCATGCCGCGGCTGGTGACCGTGGGAGTACCGATGCGGATCCCGCTGGCCACGGCCGGCGGCTGGGTATCGAAAGGAATCAGGTTCTTGTTTACCGTGATGCACACCTTGTCCAAGAGCGTGGAGCATTCCTTGCCGGTAATGTTTTTCGCGCGCAGATCGACCATGAACAGGTGATTGTCGGTCCCGCCGGCGACAATGCGGTAACCGCGCTTTTCCAAGGCGGCGGCGAACGCCCGGGCGTTCTTGACAATCTGCTGCTGGTAGTGTTTAAAATCTTCGCTCAAGGCCTCTTTGAGGGCCACCGCCTTGGCCGCGATCACGTGCATCAGCGGCCCGCCCTGAGTCCCCGGGAACACCGTCGAATCTATCTTTTTCGCGAATTCCTTGCGGCAGAGAATCATGCCGGCGCGCGGGCCGCGCAGCGTCTTATGTGTCGTGGTCGTGACGAATTCCGCGTAAGGCACCGGCGTGGGGTGAATACCGGCGGCCACGAGCCCGGCGATATGCGCCATGTCGACGAACAGGTAAGCGCCGACTTTATCGCAGATCTTCCGGAAACGCTTAAAATCAATCGTCCGTGAATAAGCGGACGCGCCGGCGACGATCATCTTCGGCTTATGCTCAACAGCCAGGGCCTCGATCTCGCCATAGTCCAGCATCTCCGTTTTCCGGTTGACCTTATAGGCAACGAATTTATACGAGCGCCCCGAGAAATTGATCTTGAGCCCGTGCGACAGGTGCCCCCCGCAGGCCAGGTCCATGGCCAAAACGGTGTCTCCATATTCCAGGGCCGCCAGATAAACCGCCATGTTGGCCTGTGAGCCGGAATGGGGCTGAACGTTGACGTGCTCGGCGCCGAATAATTCCTTCGCCCTCGCGATGGCCAGGCTTTCCGCCTTGTCGACGAATTCGCAGCCGCCATACCAGCGCGCGGAGGGGTACCCTTCCGCGTATTTATTGGTCATCACACAGCCCTGCGCCTCCAGCACGGCCTGGGAAACGATATTTTCGGAGGCAATCAATTCCAGGTTGTTCTGCTGGCGCTCCAGTTCGCCCGCGATGGCCTGATAGATTTCCTTGTCCACTTCCTTTAAGCGCCGCATATGTTCTCCTTTAACATCGGTGGAATGCATCGTTGACTCTTATTCTCCTTCGCAAAAGTAGTAGATTTGGTTCTTTTGCTTCGGAGGAATTATTTTGCTCGAAGAATATTCCTGCGAAGCAAAACGAATGTTTTTATTTGTTTTGCGTAGCAGAATAAATATTCATGCCCTTTTCTATTTTCTTGATCTGATCGACCCGGCGCTTGTGCCGGCCCCCCTCGAATTCGGTCGTCAGCCACGTCTTGATGATCATCCGGATATC
>MHGR01000027.1:3522-12940 GCA_001805655.1 Omnitrophica WOR_2 bacterium RIFCSPHIGHO2_02_FULL_52_10 | reverse complement strand
GGCGACATTATAGCACAGGGCGGCGTAAGCCCCGCGGACCTTATTGGCCGTGATCATCTGCCCGATGCCGGACATGCAGACAAGGATCCCGCGGTCCTTGGGCGACTTGGCGACGCTTGCCGCCACTTGATAGGCCACTTTCGGATAATCACAACTCACTTTGGGATCGTGCGCTCCCATGTCAACGGCCGCATATCCCAAACCGCGAATAATTTTTGCAATCCTTTTTTTAAGGTAGACACCGCGGTGGTCCGCTCCGAGATAAATCTTCATTTCTGCCCCTTAGACTAATCCAGCAATTTTGTTGACGGCTTCTTTAATATCCCGCAGGCACACTTGATAGGCGCCGCGCGGCTGGCCGATCGGGTCCGGCACATCGATATTGCTCTGCCCGTTCGATGCGGGACTAGAAAATTCCTTTAACATATAAACTCTTTTTTCGACGGCCGGGACCCTTTCGAGCACTTGGTCGCGGTGCGCCCGTGTCATCACGATGATGAGGTCCGACTTTTTCAGCAAAACCGTATTGACCGGCCGGGCAATATGCGCGGCGGCGTCAATGCCTTCCTCCTTGAGCACGGCGATCGTTTCGGAACTCGCGGTGGACCGTAAATACACTCCCGTCCCGGCGGAAATAACCTCGACATCTTCCCGCCCCTGCATTTTACTTTTGAGAAGGTACTCTGCCATGACCGAGCGGCAGCTGTTGCCCGTGCAGACGAATAGTACTGTCTTTTTTCCCGTAACGCGGTCAATGTCTTTTTGTGTAATGACCCCTTCCCTTAAGATCGCGGGCTTCTCCTTGGTCACGTCCACAACGGAGGAGCCGATGCCGATGCGCGATGTCCCGCCGTCAATAATCATGTCAATCTGACCGTCTAAGTCCTTTAGCGCTTCCGTGCATGTTTTCGGCGGGTCATTCCCCTCATAATTGGCGGACGGGCTGGCGATCGTGCACTGGGATTCCTGGACAAGCTTTAAGGCGATGGGATGGTCCGGCATGCGCACGCCGATCGTTTTCCCGTCCTCTAGCGCCGGGACAACCAGCGTCAGCGGCCCCGGCCAGAAGGCGTCAATCAGTTTGTATATTTTGGGATCTGACGAGGGCGTGTAATTCGCTATCAGCCCGGCCTGCGCAACCAGGACCGAAAACGGCTTGTCCTTGTCGCGTTTCTTGACCGTCCTCAGCCGCTCCATCGCCGCGGGATTGGAATAATCGGCGGCGATGCCGTAAACCGTTTCCGTAGGAAACCCCACTAGCCCGCCGCTGCGGATCACTTTCGCGCAGCGAGCGATCAGCCTGAGGTCGGGGAACTGGGGGTCTAGTTTGATGATTTCAGTTTTCAATTGAGCTTGATGCCCAGGATCTGTTTTCTGTGCTTGTTTTTATAATCTTCCAGTTTTTTTGCGATGGCCTTCTCCGTGACGCCTAAGATGCGCAGGGCCATCAGGGCGGCGTTCTTGGCGCCGGACGGCCCGATCGCCATCGCCCCAACGGGGACGCCGGGCGGCATCTGGACCGTGGACAACAACGCGTCCATGCCGTTCAAGGGGGAGGAGTTGATGGGAACACCCAGGACCGGAAGTGTCGTATGCGCCGCCACAAACCCGGCCAACGCGGCCGACACGCCGGCGCCGCAGATCACGACACTGGTGCCGTTAGCCCTCAACCGCTCGACATATGCCGCCGTTTCTTTGGGCGTGCGGTGCGCCGAGAGCACGCGCATATCGTAGCCCACCTTGAACTCCTTTAAAATCTTTGCGGCTTCCTCCATGACCGGGAGGTCCGTCTTGCTTCCCATCATGATGGCGACACGCACCTGGCTCATAGAAAACTCCTTGTTCGATTAGTATTAAATGATTACCTTGCCACTTCCGACCGGCGGCGAATCCACTTAAAGGCCTTTGATCCTATGTCCCGCCGGCAAAAGCTGCGCTCGAATTTTATTTGGTCCACGGCCTTATAAACCTGCTCAATGGCCTTTTCAATGCCGCTGGCCAGGCTGGTCACCCCCAGCACGCGGCCGCCGGCGGTCAAAAATTTATCCCCGCTCTTTTTCGTGCCCGCGTGGAACACGATGGTGCGGCTCATCGCGCCGGCCTCCTTTAAGCCGGAAATTTCCTTGCCCGTTTCGTATTCCCCCGGATAACCGCCGGAGCAGATGACCACACACACGCAGCTATGCTTGTCCCAGCCTAATTCAACCTTATCCAGCCAGCCTTCACAACTGGCCAGCATCACCTCGACCAAGTCCCCTTTCATCCTGGGCAGGACCGCCTGGGCCTCGGGGTCGCCAAAGCGCACGTTGAATTCCAGGACCATCGGCCCGTCCGCGGTAATCATCAACCCCGCGTACAAGACCCCTTTAAACGGGGTGCCGTTTCTCTGCATCCCCCGGATGGCCGGCTCGATGATGCGGTTTTCGATGGTCTTGCGCAGTTTCTCGGTCAAGACCGGCGCCGGGGAATAGGCCCCCATGCCACCCGTGTTGGGCCCCACGTCCTCGTCGAATATCCTTTTGTGGTCCTGGGCGGAATCCAGCAGGCAAAAATGCTCGCCGTCGCTGATCGCCAGGACTGAGACCTCTTCCCCTTCCAGGCATTCTTCAACGATGATCTGGGCCCCCGCGCCCTCAAACACCTTCCGGACCATGATTTCGTCCACGGCCTTCTCGGCTTCCATGAGGTCTTTGCAGACGGCAACGCCCTTACCCGAAGCCAGCCCGTCGGCCTTAATCACCAGCGGGTACATCGCGCGCGTGATAAAAGCTTTGGCCTTCTCGACATTATCGAACACATGGAACTGCGCGGTTGGGATATTGCAGTCATGCATGAATTCTTTGGCGAACACCTTGCTGCCCTCCAGCAGTGCCGCTTCGCGCCCGGGGCCAAAGGCCTTTAACCCTTCCTGTTCAAAGGCGTCGACAATGCCGGCGACCAGCGGGGCTTCCGGGCCCACCACCGTGAGGTCAATCTTGTTCTCCCTGGCAAACTGGACCAACGCAGCGATATCGTCCGCCGCAATGTCCACGCATTGCGCCAACTCCGCGATGCCTCCGTTGCCCGGCGCGCAATACAGCTGCTTGACCTTTGGGCTTTGCCTGATTTTCCAGGCCAGGACATGCTCCCGGCCCCCTGAGCCGACAATCAAAATGTTCATATCACAATCTTCCTTTTCGTGTCATTAATCACGTTCCCGATGACATAATGCTTTATTTTTTTCCGCCTCAAATGCGCGCCGACCGCTTTCGCAACCGCCGGCCTGACGACAACGGCCAGCCCGATGCCCATGTTGAATGTCCGGTACATTTCAGAAGCTTTTATTTTACCTTGTTTCTGGATAATGTGAAAAATATTCGGCACGGGCCAGCTCCCCTTGTTGATCTGGAAGCATTTGCCCCTGGGCAGAATCCTTGTCAGTTTCTCGTAAAACGCCCCGCCCGTGATATGGGCTATGCCGCTGACGGCGAATTGTTCCAAGACCGCCAAGACCTCCCGGGTGTAAATCCTGGTGGGCTTAAGCAGTTCTTTGGCCCATGCCTTCTGCTGCGCGCGGGAAAGCACCTTGCGCGCCAGAGAATATCCGTTGGAGTGCAGCCCCGAGGAGGGCAGGCCGATGACGACATCGCCGGCCTTGATCCCGGAGCCGTCAATGATCCCGGCTTTTTCAACCACGCCGACCGCGAAACCGGCCAGGTCATACTCATCTTCCTTATACATGCCCGGCATTTCCGCGGTTTCCCCGCCGACCAGGCTGCAGCCCGCCTGCCGGCAGCCGGCAGCGATCCCCTTGACCACGGCCTTCAACACTGCCGGTTTCACTTTCCCGCAGGCGATATAATCCAGAAAAAAAAGCGGCCGGGCACCGACGCACAGGATATCATTGACGTTCATCGCGACCAGGTCGATCCCCACTGTATCATGCCTGCCCAAAGACTGCGCCAACAGGAGTTTCGTCCCCACCCCGTCCGTTGACGACACGAGAACAGGTTCCTTATAGCGGCCTTTGGAGAAAGCATATAACCCTCCGAAGGCGCCTTCGCGCCTGAGCACCGCGGCATTCATCGTGCTGGCAACATCTTTTTGAATGGCCCGCACGAAGGCATTGGCTTTAACGATGTCCACGCCGCTGGATTTGTACGTGGCCGACTTCAAAGCAAGTGCTCCTTAACATACATAACCCCATTCTCAAAAATTTTCGCCCCCTGCCCGTAGCGCCCGTTATTATTCAGCCGCGTCCAAAAAGGGTGCTGCGTAAACAGGAAATGGCGCTCCGGGTGAGGCATCAATCCCAGAATCCGCCCGGTGGAGTCGGTAATGCCGGCGATGTCCTCCACGGACCCGTTGGGATTTTCCGGGTATTTCGGCTTTGTCCCTTTTGGGCCGCAGTAACGGAAGGCGACCTGGCCGTTGGCTTTCAGCAAATTCAGGGCGTTCCCGTCACGCGTTATAAATTTACCCTCGGCATGGGCCACCGGAAAATACACGATTTCTCCCAACCCTTTTGTCCAAACGCTGCCGCCCTCGACCTTCAAATGGACCCAGCGGTCCTCGAACTTGCCGGAATCATTGTTGAACAAGGTCGCCTTTTGGGACGCATCATGCGCCTCCCGCTCATTCTTGTCAAGCGGGCCGGGCAGGATTCCCGCCTTGACCAATGCCTGAAAGCCGTTGCAAATCCCGATGATCAATTTCTTGTCGCCGATGAACCGGCACAAGTCCGGCCCCAGCTTGCGGGATAGTTCGTTGGCCAAGATCCGGCCGGATTCGATATCGTCGCCATACGTGAAGCCTCCCGGGATGGCCAGGATGTGGTAATCCTTCAAGTCGGCCTGCCGGTCAAAGAGCTTTTTGATATGCACCAAATCGACCTGAGCGCCGAAGCTCCTGAAGGCAAAGGCGGTCTCGGCGTCGCAATTGGTACCCGCCGTCCGCAGCACAATGACTTTGATTGCCGTTTTACCCATTTTTTTTATTTTTCCTGTAAAAGTCCCTAATCGCCTTAACAACTTCCTGCGGCGTGTCCGCCGGCGTGAAAATATTCAGATCTTCCGGGTCGATATGGTCTTCCTTTAATACGGCCTTCTTCAGCCAGTCAATCAGGCCGGCCCAATAGTCGCTCCCATAAAGGATAACGGGGAACTTCCCCATCCGCCTGGTCTGGATCAGTGTGATGCTTTCAAAGAATTCGTCCAGTGTCCCGAAACCTCCGGGGAAGATCACGAACGCCTTCGCGTATTTGACGAACATCACCTTCCGGCAGAAAAAATAATGGAATTCAAGAAGGTTCTTAATGTAAGGATTAGGTTTCTGCTCAAACGGCAGATGGATATTCAGACCGATCGAATCGCCCTTGGCCTTGCACGCGCCCTTGTTGCCCGCCTCCATGATGCCGGGGCCGGCGCCGGTGATGACAGCATAGCCGTCCCGGACAAGCAGCTGGGCTGTTTTCTCGGCGGCTTTATACCACTTGCCGCTGGGTTTGGCCCGCGCGGACCCGAATATACTGACCGCCGGCCCGATCTCGGAGAGCTCATGAAACCCGTCGACAAACTCCGCCATGATGCGGAACACCCGCCAAGGATCCTCCACCCGTAAATCTTCCGTGATTTTTTTGACTTTACTCATATGTTCTCCTCGTTATGCTGTATTATCACCGCGGCCTATGACCAGCGCAGCGGCCGCAGCCAAGCTTCTCTGAGATCCTGAATACGCGTATTTAAACAAACATTGTTGTCCAGCCCGTACACGATAAATTCCGGTGAGTCCTCCACGCGGCCCAGCAGCCCGCGGGGAATCCCCTTTAAAAGCCGTTCGAACCTGCTTTTCTTTTCAGGTTCGACTTCAACGATAAACCGCGCATTGGATTCGGAAAAGAGCACGGTATCGTCCCTTTTTGACTCGCCGGAGTAGGCCGCCTGATCCAAGCGCGCCGTCACCCCCAACCCGCCGCTGAACGCCATCTCGGCCAAAGCGGCCGCGATGCCGCCTTCGGAGCAGTCATGCATGGAGCGGATGAGCCCTTTTTGGACGCCCTTGGACAAGGCGTTAAATATTTTTAGGCCGAGTTTGGTATTAACCTTCGGAACATCGGCTCCCAAATACCCGTACGTGTCCAAATAAATCGACCCGCCCAGCTCATCGTAGGTCGGCCCGACGCAATAAATCAGGTTTCCGCCGCGCTTGAAATCCATCGTGACCGCCTTAGTCACATCTTCGATGATCCCCACGGCAGAGATCAACAGCGTGCCCGGGATCGCGATGGATTTTTTGCCTTGAGTATATTCATTATACAAGCTGTCCTTGCCTGATATGAACGGCACCTGATACCCCACGGCGGTTTTATAACATCCTTGCGCGGCGCGGACCAGCCCCCCTAAACGGTCGGGCTTATCCGGGTTCCCCCAGCAGAAATTGTCCAGGATCGCGATATGTGAAACGTCCCCGCCGACGGCCACGATCTGGCGGAGGGCCTCATCAATGCAGGAGGCCGCCATCCAGTACGGATCGAGCATGCCGTAACGGACATTAATCCCGTTGGCAACGGCAATGCCCCGGTTGCTTCCCAATTTAGGCACAATCACGCTGGCATCCGACGGGCCGTCGCAGTTCACCCCGACCAGCGGCTTAATCACGGTCGCGCCCTGGACTTCATGGTCATATTGGCGGACCACCCACTCCTTGGAGCAGACATTATAATGAGAAAGGACTTCGAGCAGTTTCTTGTTAAGGTTGGCCGGCCGCGGAATCCGCACAGCGCTGACCTTTGGCTTGACCCACCGCGCTTCCTTGGTGGTGGCCGGAGGGCCTTCATGCAGGAAAGCCATGTCCAGGTCACACACCTGGACACCGTGAAAAAAGAGCTCGAGTCTGCGCGTGCCCGTAAATTCGCCGATCACCGTGGCTTCGACATTTTCCACGGCAAAGACGCTCAGCAGCTGCGTGACATTGCGGGGAGCAACGGACAACACCATCCTCTCCTGCGATTCGGAAATCCAGATCTCATCGTATTTCAGCCCGCGGTATTTCAGCGGGACGGCGTCCAGCGCCACGTGCGCCCCGAGCTCCCGGCCCATCTCGCCAACCGCGCTCGACAGCCCCCCGGCGCCGCAATCCGTGATCGCCGTGTACAGGTTCAGGTCGCGGGCCTGCATCAGGGCATCCAGGACTTTTTTCTCCTGGATCGGGTCCCCGATTTGCACGGCGCCGGAAGAAACGACCTCGGATTCCTTGTTGAGCTCCCCGGAAGAAAACGTCGCGCCGTGAATGCCGTCGCGGCCCGTCCGGCCGCCGACGACGACGATCTGATCCCCCTTGTTGGCTTTTTTATGCACCTTGTCCTTCGGCAGGAGGCCGATATTGCCGCAATACACCAGCGGGTTGCCCACAAAGCGCTCATCGAACAGGATCGCGCCGTTGACCGTCGGAATGCCCATTTTATTGCCGTAATCACGCACCCCGCTGACGACACCCTTCATGATCCGCTTGGGGTGCAGGGTCCCCGGCGGTAACCGGTCGGACGGCAGGTCCGGAGGGGCAAAGCAAAAGACGTCCGTGCTGCAAATCGGCTTCGCCCCCAGCCCGGTCCCCAAAATATCCCGGATGACCCCCCCGACCCCGGTATTCGCGCCGCCGAAAGGCTCCAGGGCCGAAGGGTGGTTATGGGTTTCAGCCTTGAAGCAAATATGATGTTCGTCGTCAAACTCGATCACGCCGGCGTTGTCATGAAACACGGACACGCACCACGGTTTATTGATTTCACGGGTGGCCTTCATGATGGTCGATTTCAACAGGTTGCGGATTGTCGTTGTTTTTGTTTTGCCGTTCTCTGATGCGCGATAGCGGATATTGCCGCGGAATGTCTTATGATAACAGTGCTCGCTCCAGGTCTGCGCGATCGTCTCGAGCTCAACGTCCGTCGGGTTGCGCCCCATTGACCGGAAATGCTTTTGGATGGCCTTCATCTCCTGTAAATTCAGGAACAATTGCCCGTCGCGGCTGAGCTTCATCAGCTGCCGGTCGCCGGCCTTGAGCAAATCCACCAGAATGAGCCGAAACGGCCCGTTGGCCGCGGAAGCTTTCGGAGATCCTGCGGCAGCGGCATGGTCAACGACATGCTGTATTAATTTATTGGCGAGCACCTTGCCGGTGATGATGTCCCGTTCTTTTTTCGTCAGGGTGCCGCGCAGGACATACTTTTTAGCCGTCCGCACGGACTCGACCGTGTCGATGCCAAGGTCCCGGATCCCCTTCATGGTCGACTCCTCGACCGGATCCATCACGCCGGGATTATAGGCAATTTCAACGGTATGAGTGTTTTTGGCCGGTTTGTGCGGGCGCGGTTTCTCAAGGGCAAAATAATAATCCTGCGTCACCGCATTGACGAGCAGCTCACGGCAGATCGTCTGAATGTCTTCGGCGGTCAGCTTCCCTTCAACGTTGTATACCTGGATAATCTCGACCCTTGAAACCGCCACCCGGCCCAAGTCGGCAACGGACTTTTGAATACCTTGGGCTTGGGCGTCAAAGACACCTCTCTTATGCTTGATTTCAATCCGCCAAATCATTTGTCGTATGGAACATGCTTATGTGGTAAGAAAAACGCGGAAAAAACTTTATAATCGGAATTTCGTCGCCAGGCGTAAAGCTAAGTTACTTCTCTATTCTGCTCAATACCTCCTGATAGGCCTCTTCAATATTCCCGAGATCATGGCGAAAACGGTCCTTATCGAGCTTTTTGCCCGTCCCGACTTCCCACAGCCGGCACGTATCCGGAGAAATTTCGTCGGCCAAAATGATCTTGCCCTTATAACGGCCGAATTCCAGTTTGAAATCAATCAGCTCCAGGTTGAGGTTGGCAAAAAATTTGCTCATTAATTCGTTTATTTTCAGCGTGTAGCGCTTGATTTGGTTGATTTCCTCCTCGCTCGCCAGCCGCAGCGCCTTGATGTGGTATTCATTGATCAAGGGGTCATTCAGCTCATCCTTTTTATAACAGAACTCCAGAACCGTCGCGGCCAGGGGCGCCCCCTCTTTAAGGCCGAGCATGCGGCTGAGAGAACCGGCCGCCTTGTTGCGGATGATCACCTCGACCGGCACGATCTCGACCTTCTTAATCAGCATCTCGCGGTCATTGAGGTACTTCTCAAAATGGGTCGGGATCCCTTCTTTCTCGAGGAACTGAAAGATCTTCGTTGAAATTTTATTGTTCATCACGCCTTTGTTGGCCACCGTTCCCTTTTTGGCCGCGTTAAAGGCCGTGGCGTCGTCCTTGAAATGCTGAATGACCAGACCGGGATCTTCCGTACTGTAAACAATCTTCGCCTTGCCCTCGTACAGTTTTTCCTTTTTTTCCATGTAATTTTCCTCAATCAATTGGAGGTTGGTCATCTTATTTTAACCCTACGCGTTTAAAGAT
>MHGR01000027.1:0-3474 GCA_001805655.1 Omnitrophica WOR_2 bacterium RIFCSPHIGHO2_02_FULL_52_10 | reverse complement strand
GTTTCCTGCCACACCTGCATGGCGCAGCGCTGGATGATTTCGTAGGCCGATTCCCGCGTCAGCCCTTTTTTCATCAGCTCCAATAATACCCTCTGCGAATAAATCAATCCTTTGGTTTTGCCGAGGCTGGCGATCATGTTCTTCGGATATACCAAAAGACCGTCAAGAACAGGGGTAAGCTTGTGGAACATATAGTTCAACGTAATGGTGCAGTCGGGAAGAATCACGCGCTCAACGGAGGAATGGCTGATGTCGCGCTCATGCCACAGGCAGATATCCTCAAAAGCCGCCTGGGCGTTGGCGCGCAACAGGCGCGAGAGCCCGGAGACGCGCTCGCACGCGACGGGATTGCGCTTGTGAGGCATGGCCGATGAGCCGATCTGCCCTTTAAAAAACGGCTCCTCCACTTCAAGGACTTCCGTTTTCTGCAAAAGCCGGATCTCCGTCGCTATCTTATTCAGCGTTGAACCGATGAGGGCGATGGTCGTGACAAACTGGCAGTGATGGTCTCTTTGGATAATCTGGGTCGCGATGTTGGCCGGTTTCAAGTTAAGCTTTTCGCAGACATATTCCTCGACAGATGGGTCGATGTTGGCATACGTGCCGACCGCGCCGGACAGCTTGCCATAGCGCATCATTTCCCTGGCCTGCTCCATGCGGTCAAGATTACGCTTCATTTCATCATACCAGACGGCCAGCTTCAACCCGAAGGTGGTCGGCTCGGCATGCACCCCGTGCGTGCGGGCGATGCACGGCGTGTCCTTGTATTTCTTGGCCTTCTGTTTGAGGACAAGCAGCATCTTTTTAACGTCTGCCAGCAGCAGGTCGCTGGCCTCAACGCATTGCACGGAGAGCGCGGTGTCCAGCAGATCCGAAGAGGTCAGCCCCATGTGCAGGTACCTGGCCTCCGCGCCGATGGATTTCCCGACATTATTGATAAAAGCCACAATGTCGTGCTTTGTTTTCTCCTCAAGCCGCTTGACTTCATCAATATCGAACGCGGCGCTCTTCTTAATCTTCTCCAATGACTTTTTCGGAATGAGCCCCAGCTTGCTCATGGCCTCACAAGCCAGGATTTCGATCTTGAGCATGATTTCCATCTTGTGCTTCTCGGACCAGATGTTCCCCATTTTCGAAAGCGTGTATCGGTCAATCATAAATCTAACTCCTTTAATTAATTATGGTTCTGATGAAAATCGGTTATTTAAAAATACCAATTTTAAAGGACAGTTCCGGCTCTGCTTTCGGGACGTTGTTTGGAGCTTTCTAATCATGTGAGTTAATAAGTTATTGTGGGAGCGTTTGTTATCGGGCTGTCAAACTCAGTTACTATATCAGAGAATATTTTTAAAATCAAATAAAATTACAAGAAATGTCAGTTATTTCAGCTTAAAATACTCATAACATATTATATTTCAATGAGTTATAATATAACTATTTGCGCTCTCTAACTTGAAGAAATAACTGCCGGGAGGATAAAACGGGACACTTGTCTCATGTGAGCAAAAGCTCACGGAAGGGATAATTTTTCCTGGAAATACCGCGCGGCTTCCTGCACCGTTTCCTGCATGATTTTCGGCGTTGATTCCACAACCTTCTGGCCGGCAGCGCTCTCATAAAACTCGATGATTTTTATTAATTCCTCATTCGTGTAATGATTGCTGTATATGGGCACAATCCGATCGATGATATCGCTGACCTTGAACAGTTCTTTGAATTTCTCCTTTTTCTCTTCCTCAACGCCCTTAAGAACCTGTTCGATGTTCAGCTCCATGTTCTTGCGCACGCCGCTGACATCGATCAAGATCATAATCAGCTGGACCTTGTCCTCCGGAAGCCCCTCAAATTTGGACATGTCGATGTCGCTTTGTACTTTGGGCTGCCGCTGCCCATCCTCTTCGATGAAGTCAATCTCGCCGTCATAATACTTTTTCGGCATCACGCCGTCCATGGTGACGATATAGTACCTCCCGCGCTCAACAATTTTCTCGCTGACGATCCTCCCGTCCTTGAGATGGATAATCTCGGCAAAACAGGCCGTCGGCGCCAGGAGCGCGCCCATCAAAATGAGTGAAATCTTCCTCATCGCTTCATCCTTAAAAATGGTCCGGAATTTTCCATTTCATTCTAATGAATACATTCAGACGGGTCAAATGAAACTTTGATATTAACGTTACCAACCTATAAACACGCCGTCAAATTCCGCGCCGCCGCATTACAGACCACCGCATTAGTAATGGAACCAGCACATCTTTCACAGCATAGGAAAGTATAAAGAGCGGTTGCTGCTACCCCAACTTTCCTTTATAAAATGTTTAGGGGAAGTTGGGGTTGTCCCAGCTTCATCTAAAATTATTTAAAGGAAAGCCGGGACTAGAAAACTCCTTTCCTATGCAGCAAAGAAGATACGACGTCCTCATTTCCTCTAAATACTTTAAAGGAAAATGAGGACATGTACTTGCCTTTTCAGTAGTACTATTGAAGGCAAGTACGAACGCAGTGAGGAGTTTTCTTGCAACTCGTTGGAGCGGTGGCAGTATTGACGTCCGCAAAGATTCCATTACCTATGCGGACGTCAATAATATATTGAACGGCCATGGGTTGTATGTTACTATATTCCGCCATGATTGAGGAAATCAAGAAAAATATCGACCAAAGCCTCACCGTCTTCATGGACCGGGTGAAGGATGATTACAAATTCCAGCTCGTCAAACCCATACTCTATGAGAGCATCCGGGAATTCTCGCTGCGCAAAGGCAAGCGCATCCGCCCGCTCCTGCTGATCCTCAGCTACATGGGATATTCCGCTAAAACTAAGAAAATTTCCGCCTCGCTCTACAATGCCTCGACATGCATGGAAATGCTGCATAATTTCATGCTGATTCACGATGACATCATCGACCGCTCCAACCTCCGGCGGGGCAAGCCGACGCTCCATAAACTCCTGGGCAAGACCAACCCGACCAACCAGCGGGAAAAGCTCGGGTACGACCTGGGGATCATCGCCGGCGACATCGTCTACGCCCTGGCCATCGACGCCTTCCTCTCCATCCAGGAGTCCCCCAAGCGCAAGGAGCGGGCGCTGAAATATTTCATTCAGACGGCCGCCTTCACGGCCATGGGAGAATTTATTGACACCGTCTACGGGGTTGAACAGCTCAGCAAGATCACGGAACATGACGTCTTCCTGAATTACACGCTTAAGACCGCGCGCTACACGTTCGACTGCCCGTTAGTGGTGGGCGCCATCCTCGCCGGCGCTGACGAACCGGATATCAAAAGGTTATCGGAGGTGGGGAACCTGACCGGCCAGGCCTTTCAAATACAGGATGACATCATCGGCATTTTCGGCTCACAAAAAAACATCGGCAAATCCATTCTCAGCGACCTCGCCGAGTCCAAGAAAACCCTTCTGGTCTGCCACGCCTACAGAGAGCTTTTAGGGGAGAAACAGAAAGCCTTCGCGCGATATTT
>MHGR01000026.1 GCA_001805655.1 Omnitrophica WOR_2 bacterium RIFCSPHIGHO2_02_FULL_52_10 | reverse complement strand
AGCTTTTTGATGCCCTGGACGATAGCGTTGGCGCCGTCCCGCCGGATATCCGCCCCCATGCGGTTGAGTTCCGCGATGTGCATGAACCGGTCGGGATAAACTTTGTCAGAAATGACACTGACACCGGGCGTGACGGACATCAGCGCCATGAACTGGGCCTGCAGGTCTGTCGGAAAGCCCGGATACGGATGCGTTGTCACCCCCACGGGCCTGAGGCGCTTTCTCGGCCTGACGATAATGTCGCTTTCCGTGCCGGCCAGTTGGACACCGGCAAGTTCCAACTTATCCTTAAGGACCATCAAATGCGATACACAGGCGTTCCTGAGCGTGATGGAGCTTTTCGTGGCCGCCGCCATCAAAATATACGTTCCGGCTTCGATCCGGTCGGGAATAATTTTGAAGTTGAACCCCTTTAATCTTTTAACGCCTTTCACGGTCAGGCAGTGCCCTCCCTTGCCCTTGATGTTCGCCCCCATGCCAATCAAAAAATTGGTCAGATCCTCAACCTCAGGCTCGCAGGCGGCCGACTCTATCATTGTCTCGCCGTTTGCCAAAGTCGCCGCCATGAGGATATTGGCCGTCGCTAAAACAGAAGACCCAAACTCGCCGCCTAAATAAACATGCGCCCCTTTCAAGCGGCTCGCATGGGCATGGATATACCCGTTTTCAAATTCCATCTTAGCACCCAGCGCGCGTATTCCCTTTAAATGCAGATCGACCGGGCGCACCCCGATGATGCAGCCGCCGGGCAGGGAAACCTTGGCCTTTTTCAATTTCGCCAAGAGCGGCCCCAAGACGCAAAATGAACCGCGCATGGTTGAGACCAGCTTGTAATCCGCGACGTAATTGGGCCGGCCGTTGGCCGTAACCGTCAGTCTATTTCCCTCAACTTCAACCTTTTTACCGAGGGATTTCAGCAGCGCGATCATGGTGCGCGTGTCGCGCAAATTGGGGACATTGCGGATGACGCATGGCTCATCCGTTAACAGGGTGGCGGCCAGGATCGGCAAGGCCGCATTCTTTGATCCGCTGATTTTTACCTCGCCCCTTAGCGGCCGGTCACCTTCGATAATCAGTTTATCCATTTTTCAATTTTCCTTTTACCTGGGCGCAGACAACCCGGTCTGTGCCGGCATAATCTTTCGTAAAATTCAGTTGGTGATATTGTTCATATGACACAAAAATGCGCTCAATGTCTTTGACCTGCCCATCACCGATTTCAAGCAGAAGGTATCCACCCGGCCGGATGAGACGGTGCGCGCGGGCGATGATTCCCCGGTAAAACTTCAGGCCGTCCATCCCGCCATCCAGCGCGGCTTGCGGTTCAAAACGGACCTCAATGGGAAGATGCGGCAGTTGCGGCGCGGCAATATATGGGGGATTGGAGACAATAATGTCGTATTGCTTTTCTTCTTCGGCGGCCCGGCTCAAAAATACGGTCATGTCCTCTTGACAGAAGCTGATGGATGAGTCCACGCCGTTGGCCGCGGCATTTCTCCGGGCAAGTGATAACGCCCGCGGGTCAATGTCAACCGCGGTCACGGAACAGTTCGGAAGGTATTTGGCCATCGCGATGGCGATATTGCCAGAACCCGTTCCGAGATCCAGAATGCGCAGCTCTTTGCGCGCCGCAAGCGTTTTTGCCCGCTCAAGCGCTTTTTCAACAAGGATTTCTGTTTCCGGACGGGGAATGAGAACACGAGGGTCAACGGTCAATTCCACTCCCATAAAATCGCAGGACCGCAAAATATACTGCAGCGGCTCGCCGGACAATCGCCGCGCCTGCATGCGGTTAAAGGCGGCTTCCTGCCGGCGCGTCAATGCAGGCGGTTCGGCAATAAGATCAACGGGGCGGCATTTTAAAATCGCGGTCAACATCATGTCGCGCTCATTCATCTGCACTTTCCTCCTGCTCGGCCGCGAGGAGCGCCTCGGTGAGCTCATCCAAATTCCCGTTAAGCACATCCATGAGCTGGTGCGTGGTGTAGCCGATGCGGTGGTCGGTCACGCGCCGGTCCGGAAAATTATACGTACGAATCTTTTCGCTGCGGTCCCCTGAACCGATTTTCAGTTTTCGGTCCTGGGTCGTCCTATCGATATTTTCCTGGCGGGCCTTATCCACGAGCCGTGCGCGCAACACGCGCATGGCCTTCAGCTTGTTTTTCAGTTGCGACCGCTCATCCTGGCAGACCACGACCATCCCGGTGGGCAGGTGGGTGATGCGGATGGCCGAATCCGTCGTGTTGACACTTTGGCCTCCGGGCCCGGAAGAACGGAAAACGTCGATTTTTAAATCCTTGGGGTCGATTTTCACTTCCACTTCTTCCGGTTCGTACAACACCGCCACCGTGGCCGCTGAGGTATGGATGCGGCCGGACGCCTCGGTTTCCGGAACGCGCTGCACCCGGTGGGCCCCGCTCTCCCACTTCAACTGCCGCTGTGCCCCTTTACCGCTCACGCTGAAAATGACTTCCTTAAAACCGCCGGCTTCTGACGCATTGCTGCTGATAGACTCGACCTTCCATCTCTTTTGGTCGGCATATTTGACGTACATCCGGTACAGGTCTCCGGCAAACAGGCTCGCCTCCTGCCCTCCGGTGCCGGCGCGGATTTCAATGATCAGATCACGGTCCTGCTCCTGTTTTTTGGGATTGGTCAGGTCGTTGAGCTGTTTCAGTAAAACTTCCTGCTGTTTGGTCAATTGGCTTAATTCCGACCGCGCGAGCTGCTCGAAATCCTTATCGTGCTTGTCCTGCAATAATTTCTCGAGATCCCTGATTTGCCGCAACGTCTCCGCATAGGATTTAATCGCGCCGACAACGGGCGCGCTGTTTGAGTATTCCTTGGCCAATTTTTGGTACTGTCCCTGGTCGGCGATGATCTGCGGGTCAGCCAGCAGTTGTTCGAGTTCCCGGTAGCGCCGCTCGATCTTGGCGAACTTCTCTGGTATGTCCGTCATTTATCTTTTTTATAGCGCTTCTTGAAGCGTTCGATGCGCCCGGCCGTATCGACGAACTTCTTGTCGCCCGTGAAAAAGGGATGGCATTTGGAACAGATTTCCACGCGGATGTTCTTCTGGGTTGAGCGCGTGTGGATCACCGAGCCGCAGGCGCAGGTGATGGTGGTTTCCCCGTATTCGGGATGAATATTCGGTTTCATGGTCTTCCCTTTACATTTGGTTTAAGTTTTCTAAAAACTCCTTGTTGGTTTTATATTTCCCGATCTTGTCGATCAACAGCTCCATCGCCTCCGCGGAATTGAGGTCATGCATGGCCTTGCGCAAAAGCCATATCCTCTGCAGATCTTTTTCCGGAATCAGTTTTTCCTCATGGCGCGTGTTGGAGCGCTTGATGTCAATCGCCGGATAGATCCTGCGCTGAAATAAATTCCGGTCCAGTTGCAGCTCCATGTTGCCCGTCCCCTTGAACTCCTCGAAAATAACCTCGTCCATGCGGCTACCCGTATCAATCAGGGAAGTGGCGATGACCGTCAGACTGCCCCCCTCCTCCACGGCGCGGGCCGCCCCGAAAAACCGCTTCGGCTTATGCAGGGCGTTGGAGTCCACGCCGCCGGAAAGGATTTTTCCGCTGTGCGGGACGACCGTGTTGTACGCGCGCGCCAGGCGGGTAATGCTGTCCAGCAGGATCACCACGTCGCGTTTGTGTTCGACCAGCCGCTTGGCCTTTTCCAGCACCATTTCGGCAATCTGGACATGCCGCTCCGCCGGCTCATCAAAGGTCGAGGCGACCACTTCGCCCTTGACGCTGCGCTGCATGTCCGTGACCTCCTCGGGCCGCTCATCAATCAGCAGGACCATCAGGATGATGTCCGGCTGGTTCTGCATGATGGAATTCGCGACCTTCTGCATCAGGACCGTCTTCCCGCTGTACGGCGGGGCGACAATCAGGGCCCGCTGCCCTTTGCCGAGCGGCGTGAGCAGGTCCATGATCCGCGTCGAAACCTCCTTGGGCTCCGTTTCCAGGATAATGCGGTCTTTCGGATACAGCGGGGTTAAGTTATCAAAGAAGATTTTTTCCTTGCAGTCCTCGGGATCCTCAAAATTGACCGCCTCCACCTTCAGCAGCGCAAAGTATTTTTCCCCTTCTTTCGGGGGGCGGATATGCCCGCCCACGCTGTCGCCGGTCTTGAGGTCAAACCGCCGTATCTGCGACGGCGACACGTAAATGTCATCCGGGCAGGGCAGGTAATTATAATTCACGCTGCGCAAGAAACCGAACCCCTCGGAAAGGATCTCCAGGGTTCCCTCGCCGAACATGAGCCCCTGCTTTTCGGCCTGGGCCTGGAGGATCTTAAAGATCAGGTCCTGCTTGCGGATGCCGCTGATGCCGTTGATCGTCATGCCCTTGGCGAATTTGGACAATTCGGACATTTTCATGTCTTTCAGTTTCGTGATGTCCATGTAATCTTCGTCTTTGATCTTCGTCTCCTTTTTGGGCATATCACCGGGAAGATCCTTCTCCTTGATGGACGCCGCCTTTTCCATGTTTTTTTCTCCCTCACTTGCTTTTTTCTCTTTTACTGTAGTTTTTGCCATAATCGTTTGACCTGTTTTTGTGTTTGGTTGAGTGTTCCGTTATTATCTATGATTATATCCGCTTGGCGGATTTTTTCTCGTAAGGGCATTTGCGCCATAATGCGCCTTCTGGCCTCTTCGGCCGTGATGCCCAAATTCCGTTTTGCCCTCGCGATTTGCTTTTCCCGTGACGAGCGAACGACCACCGTCACGTCGGTTAATTTGCCCATCCCTGACTCGAACAGGAGCGGGACATCGAGCACCACTTTTGCCTTTGGATTTTTGCGCTTCAGCCGCGCGATTTCCCTGATGATGGCCGCCCGTACCGCGGGATGCACGATGCGGTTCAAAGCGCTTAATAACGTCCGGTCTTTGAACACGCGGCCGGCTATGGCCCTGCGGTTGACCCTTCCCCCGTTCAGCACTTCCTTGCCGAACAATTTTACGACCGCACGCCAGCCGGGCGTGCCGGGCCGCATCTGTTGATGCGCGATCTTATCGGCATTGATTACCTTCGCGCCGAGTTTGGCGAGCATCGCGGCCACCGTGGACTTTCCCGTTGCCAATCCGCCCGTCAGGCCGATCACGCGCATTGGTAGAGCTCCAGGTATTTGCGCGCCGAGCGTTCCCAGGAAAAATCCGACGCAAACGCGTTTTGGCACAACCGCCGCCAAGTTTCACGGTGGGCATAAGCGGCCAGGGCCTTTTTTACCGCGTCTAAAAATGACTTTTTGTCATAATGCGTAAAGACAAAACCGTTCCCGTCATGATGCAGCGCGCCGTAGTGCTTGACCGAGTCCGCCAAGCCTCCGGTCTTGTAGACTAGGGGAACCGTTCCGTAGCGGAGGCTGATCATCTGGCTCAACCCACACGGCTCAAATTCCGACGGCATCAGAAAACAATCGCTGCCGGCGTAGATCTCGCGGCTCAGCGGCTCATTGAACTCCAGGCGCGCGGCGAATTTTTCCGGGTAGCGCCGCGTAACCTCTTCCAGCTCCTTGGTGAACCTTTCCTCGCCGATTCCCAGAAACACAAATTGGGCCGGCATTTTGAGCAACTCATGGACCGATTCTAAAATCAAAGCCATGCCTTTTTGCTGCGTTAGCCGCCCCACAAAACCGAACAGCGTGACATCCTCCCGCGCTTCAAGAGAGAGCAATTTCTGCAGTTGGACTTTATTCCTGGCTTTGGCGGCGATGTAATCATGCCGGTTGTATTTCCGGGCGATATGTCCGTCGTTGTCCGGGTCCCACTGGGCGCGGTCAATCCCGTTCAAAATGCCGGTGACATCGTGCCGCTTTCTCAACACCTCTTCCAGCCCGCATCCGTATTGCTTTGTTTGTATCTCCCGCGCGTACGTGGGACTGACCGTCGTCAAGCGGTCACTGCATTGGATGCCGGCTTTGAGCAAATTGATACGGCCGTGAAATTCAAACCCACGGGTGCTGATCAGCTGCTCATCGAGCTTAAGCTTGGCGTACTCCTCGCGGGGGAATATTCCCTGGAACGCCAGGTTATGGATCGTCAGAACGCTTTTGGTCCGCTCAAAAAACGGGTCTGCTGTGCGCGTTTCCTCGAGATACACCGGGACCAAGGCGGTCTGCCAATCATGGCAATGGATGATATCCGGCCGAAACGCCGCCTGTTTTAAAAGCGTTAGGGTTTGCGCGCAAAAATATCCGAACCGCTCGAGATTATCCTTGTAATCCCCTGACGGGTCCCCATACAATCCTTCCCGGTCAAAGTACTCCTGCCGGTCAATGAAATAAACATGGATGTTGTCCCCGAGGATCGCCCGGGTCACCCCGTCCTCCAGCTGCGCGATCGGATACCCTGCCCGACCGACACAGCGGTACCCGGGAAGGACAACCGCGACGTTAACTCCGATCTTCTCAAGGGCCAGCGGCAGGGAGCCGCACACATCCCCCAACCCGCCTGTCTTGGCGAACGGGTAAACTTCTGATGAGCAAAACGCGACGTTCATATTAGCATCAGCCACCGGTCTTCACCTGTCAGCGAAAGCAATCTTTCCGCTGACGAACCCGGGCCTTTAAACCTCCTCCATGTCCAGCCAGTTTTGTCCCACTTTCACGCTGACCTTTACCGGAACTTTCAGCTCAACGGCGTGCTCCATGTGCCGGCGGATCAGGCCGACCATTTCCTGCTTTTCCGCCGGCGGCATTTCAAAGACCAGCTCATCGTGCACCGTACTGATCATTTTTGTCTTAAGCCCGCGCCGCTCGATGTCCGACTGAATCCTGACCATGGCAATCTTCAGCATATCGGCGGCCGAGCCCTGCACGGGCGTGTTGATCGCCTGGCGCTGGGCGAATTGCTTCATCGCGCCGTTTTTGCTGTGGATTTCCGGCAAATATCGCCGGCGGTTGAACAGCGTGACAATGTAGCCATTTTTTTCACATTCCTTGATTTCCCGGTCCATAAACGCCTTGACGGCCGGGTAGCGCGAAAAATAGCGGTCAATGAATTCCTGGGCCTCGGCCTGGGAAACCTTCAGGTCATTCGCCAGGCCAAAGGCGCTGATCCCGTAAATGATGCCGAAATTCACGCGCTTGGCCGAATTGCGCATTTCCGGCGTCACCTCCCGCTCATCGACTTCAAAGATCAACGATGCGGTATAAGTGTGAATGTCCTCGCCTCTTTGAAAGGCCTTAATCAAATTCTCATCTCCGGAGAGGTGCGCCAGCACCCTCAACTCAATCTGGGAATAATCCGCCGCCAGGATCACCGAATGCTTGTCGGCCGGAATAAAAGCCTTTCTGATCTGCCGGCCGAGTTCCGTGCGGATGGGGATGTTTTGCAGGTTGGGCTGGCTGGAGCTCAGCCTGCCGGTCTCCGTCCCGGTTTGGTTGAACTGCGCGTGAATGCGGTGGGTCTTGGGATCGGCCATTTTCGGCAGCGCATCGATATAGGTCGATTTTAATTTGGCCAACTGGCGGTATTGCAAAATCAATGAGGGGAAAACGTGCAATTCCGCCAACGCAATCAATACCGATTCATCGGTAGAGTTCCCCGTCTTTGTTCTTTTCATCACGGGGAGCTGGAGCTTGTCAAAGAGGATATGGCTCAACTGTTTCGGGGAATTCAGATTGAATTCCTCCCCGGCCATTTCATACAGAGCGGCGGTCAACTCATCGATTTTTCCGGCGCATTCCGCGGACAGTTTCTTTAACAGCGGCAAATCCAGTTTTATGCCGTTTTGCTCAATGACCGCCAAAACGCGCGCCAACGGCAGCTCAATGTCCCTGTATAATGAGAGCATTGACTTCGATTCTAATTCTTTCAACAGAACGGGATACAACTGACGGACGGACTGCACCTGGGCCGCTTCCGGCGCCTCTTCATCAATAGAGCGTTTCAAATAGTGCCAGACAAGATTGCTTATGCTGCCTGCCGCCGCATAAGCCCCCAGGAGATACCCTGCCAGCATCACATCAAACACATCGCCGTGCACATCTATTTTATACGCCGACAGGGCCTTGTACTGCTCCTTGATGTTGTACGTAACCTTCAATATTCCACTGTCTTCAAAGACCGGTTTCAACAGCGCGATATGCTGGACATCCAGGACAAAGCCGTGGTCATCCTTCAGCGTGGCATAAACCGCACGGCTCAAAAAGATCCCGCCGTCGCCACCGAGCGCGATGCTAAACGTAAATTGTTTATTCTTCTCAATTCTCTTCACGAGGTCTTTGACCTCGGCTGGCTCCTTTATTTCAGCCAAGTCGGGACTTGCCGCCCCCTTCCCGGGCTTAAATTCATCGGAGAGCGCGCGGAATTCCAGATCTTTAAAGATGGTGAACAGCCGCTCCTTGTCCGGCCCGCGCACTTTCAGCTTCTCCAGGGGACACTGGATGGGGACGTTCTTGTCCAGCACCGCGAGCTCTTTACTCAATAACGCCGTCTGCCTCTGCTCCATGATGAGTTTCTCTTTGGCTTTGAGGCTCTCCGCCTTTTCCAGATGCTCGATGATTCCCTCTAAAGTGCCGAATTCCTTGATCAATTGCTGGGCGTTGACTTTCCCGATCCCCGTGACCCCCGGGATATTGTCGGACGAATCGCCGGCCAGGCCGATATAATCGACAATGTGTTCGGGCTTAAATCCCAATTTTTCCTGCAGCTCCTTATCGTCCAGCACCGTGCCGTTCTTGCTGCCCAAAAACCGCACCTGCGTTCCGGCCAGCTGGTACAGGTCCTTGTCATCGCTGACAATCACAATGCCGACCCCTTCTCTGGAAAACTTCTGTGAAATCGTCGCGATGAGATCATCCGCCTCAAAACCCTCCATTTCGAATGCGGCCACGTTCATGGCGCTCATGATGTCCTTGATGACCGGGATCTGGCCCCTTAATTCCTCCGGCATCGGCGGCCGCTGAATTTTGTAGGCGGCGAACTTTTCCTGCCGGCGGGTTTTGCCCGGAAAATCAAAGCAGACCGCCATGTATTCCGGCCGGTGTTCTTCAAAGATTTTCAGGATATACCGGACAAAACCGAAAACGGCATTCGTCGGCTGTCCCTTGCTGGTGGCAAGCGCCTTAATCGCGTAAAAACTGCGATAGCATAACGCGTGGCCGTCAATCAAAAATATTTTCGCTTGTGCCATGAGCGCCGGCGCCGCGGGCGGCCGCCTGTTGATAGTGCCTATGATCGGTTAAATTTTGTATACACGGGACGAGAGGCTGATGTCAGCGATATATTATCGGGATATTAAAATAGGTTTGTCTGGGATGGAGGTAAGAATCCTTTGTATTTCATGGCGCGCAGAAATCGTGTCGCCTGTTTCCAGCCGTTTGAGGGCGTCCTGGGAGCGTTCCCGTACGCTGGCCTTGGCGATCTCCAGCAGGGTCCTGTCCCGCGCCTCCTGAACCTTCGGATTATCAGGGGTCAGCTGCAGGGCTAAATCGTACTCCGTCATGGCCTCATCATATTCCTTGTTATGAAAATGCCGCTCACCTTTCGCCAGGTGTTCCTGGCTGCGCACCATGCGCTCGTGAAATTCTTGGCGGGATTTTGCCACCAGTTTCCGGTTTAGCGCTTCGGCTTCCAGGGAGCGGGCCCAATCGGCATATTCCGGGTTCATCCGGACCAATTCGTCTTTTGCCTTTTGCGCCCAG
>MHGR01000025.1:18506-21613 GCA_001805655.1 Omnitrophica WOR_2 bacterium RIFCSPHIGHO2_02_FULL_52_10 | reverse complement strand
TGTTCGAAGTTTACGCCGAGCGGCTCAAAGCGATGGAGGCCGACCAGCCCCTGCAGTACGCTTTGGTGTATAAAAATTACGGCCCGACGGCGGGCAGCCGAAAAATCGGCCACACGCGGTCGCACATCGTCGCGACACCCGTCCGGCCCCAGCGCGTCAAGGAAAAGCTGATCGGCGCCCAGCGCTATTATCAACAGCATCAGCGCTGCGTTTACTGCGATGTTGTCCTGGAGGAGATGAGGGCCAAGGAGCGGCTGATTTGCGAAACGGAGCATTTCATCGCGTTCATTCCGTTTGCGGCCCCGTTGCTGTTTGAGGTATGCATTTACCCGAAGAGCCATCATTGCGATTTCCACGCCGGCCTGGCCGGGAAGGAGCAGGACCTGGCGGTCATGATGAAGACGGTGCTTGGGAAAATTCAGGAAGGGCTGGATGACCCCGCCTATAATTTTGTCCTTCAAACCGCGCCGTTTCGGGGCCGCAGAGACGATTACCACAAGTGGGAGACCATCGAGCGGGATTATCACTGGCACATCGAGTTGACGCCGCGCCTGACCCGCATCGCGGGTTTTGAGAAGGGATCCGGTTTTTATATCTGCGCCGTCCCGCCGGAGGCGATGGCGGAGTTTTTACGGGAGGTTAACATCTGAAAATCAGAAATCCGAATTTCGAAATCCGAAACAAATCAAAATATCTAAATCCAAAATTCCCAACCGAATAGTTTGTTTTGAATTTTGAGATTCGAATTTTTCTATTGTTTCGAATTTCGGATTTTGTGCTTTGGGTTTAAAGGATGGGGTGATATATGCCAGAGTTAAGACGAGACCCGGTCATAGGCCAATGGACCATCGTCCATACGGACGATTCGCTGGGACCGGACAAATACGAGAAGGAAGACCATACCGCGCGCCATGCGGCGACCTGCCAATTTTGTCCGGGACGGGAAAGGCTGACGCCGCCGGAGGTCAGCGCGGTGCGCAACCGGGGAACGCATCACAACGCGCCGGGATGGCGGGTGCGGGTGGTGTCCAACAAGTTTCCCGCTTTAAAGATCGAAGGTGAGCTTGATTACCGCCACCTGGGGTTGTACGAGCAGTGCAACGGCATCGGCGCCCATGAGGTCGTGATTGAAACCCCCGCGCACGAAAAAAGCATGGCGGACTTTACCCAAGAAGAAGTTTTGGAGGTCATCCAGCAATACCAAAGCCGCTACAAGGACCTGACCGGCGACAGGCGTTTTAAATACATCATGATTTTTAAGAACTACGGCGAATCCGCCGGGACCAGCGTCGAACACCCGCACAGCCAGATCATCGCCCTGCCGATGGTTCCCAAATATGTCCTGGAAGAAATTGAAGGTGCCCACTACTATTATGAACAGCACCAGCGCTGCGCTTTTTGTGACATAACTGCGCAGGAACAGGCAGACAAGGCGCGGGTCCTGTCGGAAAACAGCGATTTTATCGCTTTCTGCCCGTTCGTTCCCAGGTACGCTTTCGAGTGCTGGATCATGCCCAAGACGCACTATTCCCGTTTTTCCGAAATGCACGATCCGGAAATGAACGCGCTGGCGGGTATTCTCAGAGAGACGCTGCTGCGGTTGAAGCTCTGCCTGTCCGATCCTTCGTACAACTTTTATATCCACAGCGCTCCGGTAAACTCCGGGGAGCAAAAAGGGTTCCACTGGCATATCGAGATCGTGCCCAACTTGACCAAGACTACCGGCTTTGAGTGGGGGACGGGGTTTTATGTCGTGCGCACATCCCCCGAAGCCGCCGCGGGCTTTCTGCGGCAGGCCAGCATGGACGGCATATTGACAACGATGGGCAAATAGGATAGAATTCTTTGCTCCATCCATAGAATATGTTTTTCCCAAACTTGCATGAAAAGAACTCTCCTCCTCTTCTTACTATTAGTTTGCCGGCCGGCCCTGGCGGATACCATCCTCCTGAAGGACGGCAGGGTTATAGAAGGAAAAATTACCCAGGTCCGCAGCTCCTATATCCGCATCCAGTCCGATTATCACCAGCCCTTTAGGGAATTCCTGGTTGAAAATGTCGCGAATGTCATCCCCTCCAGCCCCGACGAGGCCTCTCAGGCAGCCGTGCAGAATATTCATCAGCGTTCCGTCAATGAAGCCGCTCACGTGCGTTTGCAGGAAGCGGCCCAGAAAAGGGCGGATGTGCTGATCGAAGAGGCCATCCAGAATTCGGAGTTATTGTCTCTCGGAGGAACGTCCGAGGAAGTCAGGGCGGTTGTCAGGGAAAAGGTGAGCGCCTTGATCGGTGAGGCGGTCAAAGACAATGATATCCTGTCCTTGGCGGATGCTCCCGAAGATGTTAAGGTCGTTGCCCAGGAAAAAGCCAATGTTTTAATCGGGGAGGCGGTCAAAAGCGCCGAACCTCCACATCTGGATCAGGCCCCCAACCACGTCAGGCTCATCGCGCAGCAAAAGGCCGGGGGGCTGATTGAGCAGGCCGTTAAAACGGTCGAAATTTCACCGTTTGATAAGGCCCCGGAAGGCGCGCAGCTTGCCGCCAAAAAAGCGGCCAGCATTCTCATCAAAGAAGCTTTTCTGGATGAGGAAGTGAAAAAAAGCCGTTTCTGGTCCAGCCCGGATGCCCCCGTAATCCAGCTGCGGAAAACGGCGTCGCCGGAAAACAAATCTTTATTCTCCCTCATGGCGTTCATCATGAAGGACCCCCTCAGCGGGGGGTTATTGGCCTTTTTGTTTGTGCTGATCTTGATCCTCATGGTCAGGGGAAGGAAAATGGCTTTAGCCGTTCGCAAGGAGGAAGAGTTTGAGCCTGTTTTAGAGCAGGCCGTTGTCCAACAATCCCCGCAGGCCGTTAACTCCGACGCCGCTGCAGGGCAGTCCCCAACGGTTGTTGCTGCGGCGCAGGAGGCGACGACCCCCACGGATGCGCAGGCCGAAGCAGGGTTGGCGGAGAAACGATCGCATCCCCGCGTTCAATGGGATATCCCGGTCCATTTGTATCTGGACAATATCAAGCCGGTTACGGCCGTCATCAAAAATTTGTCTTTGGGAGGGGCCTATGCCGTGTGCAATGATTTTGCGCTTTTCAAGCGCGGCGACCGCTGCCGCT
>MHGR01000025.1:9677-18475 GCA_001805655.1 Omnitrophica WOR_2 bacterium RIFCSPHIGHO2_02_FULL_52_10 | reverse complement strand
AACTACCTGCGCCAGGTTTTGATGTGACGCGGTCGGCGGCAGGGGTCTTGGCCGCGGGGCGCACATCCTGCGCATAAACGCAAATATTGACGTCCGCATAGATAATGGAACCTTTGCGGACGTCAATACTGCCACCGCTTCAACGAGTTGTGAAAGATGCACTGGTTCCATTACTAATGCGGTGGTCTGTAATACTCTTGACATTACCACAGGCCGGATATAATTTATTACTTTACCGTATATCAGGAAAATAAAATAACAACATACATCGTAAACGGAGTCACGGAGGACGCACTATGATTAAGGTGGGGATTAACGGGTTTGGACGCATCGGCCGGCTGGTGTTCAGGGCCGCTATGGAAAAAGATAATATCGCCGTGGTTGGCGTCAACGATATCGTTGAACCGGGCTACTTGGCGTACATGCTGAAATACGATTCGACCCACGGGCCGTTCAAGGGGGAGATTGCCGTCAAGGGCTCAACGCTGATTGTCAACGGCCAGAAGATCCGCGTCACCGCCGAAAAGGACCCGGCGAACCTCAAGTGGAATGAGGTCGGCGCCGAATATATCGTCGAATCCACGGGCCTGTTTTTGACCAAGGAAGCCGCGCAGGGCCATATCAAGGCCGGCGCCAAAAAGGTCATCATGTCCGCGCCGTCGAAAGACGACACGCCGATGTTCGTCATGGGCGTGAACCAATCCTCTTATAAACCGGAGATGAACATTGTTTCCAACGCTTCGTGCACCACGAACTGTTTAGCCCCCGTGGCTAAAGTGCTGCATGACAATTGGGGGATCGTGGAAGGCTTGATGACCACCTGCCACGCGGTGACGGCGACGCAAAAGCCGGTGGATGGCCCTTCCATGAAAGACTGGCGCGGCGGGCGCGGCGCGTTCCAGAACATCATCCCTTCCTCCACGGGCGCGGCCAAGGCCGTGGGCAAGGTCATTCCGAGTTTAAACGGCAAGCTGACCGGCATGGCGCTGCGCGTGCCGACGGCCAATGTCTCGGTGGTGGACTTGACGTGCAAGCTGGCCAAACCGGCCACATGGGATGACATCAAGAGGAAAATGAAGGAGGCGGCCGAGGGCGAGCTTAAAGGCATTCTCGGCTACACGGAAGACGCGGTTGTCTCGTCCGACTTTATGGGCGACCCGCGCACCTCAATTTTTGACGCCGATGCCGGCATTGCCCTGAATGATACGTTTATCAAGGTCGTGGCCTGGTACGACAACGAGTGGGGGTATAGCAATAAGGTGGTTGACTTGATTTGTTATATCGATGGCATTGAGAATGGTTTAAAGCAAAAAGGTGAAAAATACGCTCGGAAGGGCGCCTAAAAACAGGCTATTTTTCTTACTTTCGCGGATTATTGTTCTCAAACGATAACCTTTTATTGATAATGTAGAATAGCCAGCTGCCTCCACCGCAGCTGGCTGTTTTTATTGAAATGTATACAGGATTGACCGAGGTAAATTTTAGCAAATCGAATTGCTTTTGGTATGAAATGCCAGAGATGCAAAACTTTCACCATCAAAACATACGGTTGGCCATTGGCCTGAATTTAGACGTATGATGCAGGAGATGGCGGAGGCGGTTGTTGGTGCTATTTGATTTTGGCTTTCCCGAGCGCCCTGTCTAAAACAGGACTTTTTTGAAGTTGCACTTGAAATAAGCACGATTTAATCGCTTCAAAATATGAAGCGATTAACCCTCTTAATCGCTTCAGAATCAATGTTCACTCAACACCTAATGTTCACTGTTTAGTGAACATTCTGCCGATTTGTTAATCGTATACAATCTTATATATCTGAAACATAAGAAAATCCTTCCTAAGCTACCGTAATAATTGAGCTTGCATTATTTCCCTAAGTGTATATACTTGTTTATAACTATTAACAGTTAGGGAAATTCCTATGTCGTCCAAAAATGTCAAACTTATTGAATTTATCAAGCAGAACGGGGGATTTGCCCGGTATTCCGATCTGCTTAAAGCAGGGTTTTATAAAGCCCTTATTAATCAAGCCCTAGAGTCACGACAGATTGAACGGCTGAGTCGAGGGGTTTACAGTCTTCCTGGTAACCTGGATATATCCCATCCCGATTTCGTCACTGTTTCCACCATGATTCCTAAAGGGGTTATTTGTCTTATTTCGGCTCTTTCGTTTTATGAAGTAACCGATGAAATTCCACGTTGCATAGACGTTGCTATTCCCGTTGGTACTCGCGCAAAAGAAATCCACAACATTCCAATCAGATATTATCGCTTCTCGCAAAAGACTTGGGAAGCCGGCATTGAAGAGCATGTGATTGATGGTCATAAAATAAAAGTTTTTAATCTGGCTAAAACCATCGCGGATTGTTTTAGATTTCGCAACCAAATTGGACTTGATGTAGCCCGTTCTGCTCTAAAAAATACTCTGGAACAAAAAAAAGCAAATCATCGAGACATCATGAAATACGCATCGATTTGCCGAGTGACAAGAATCATTAAACCAATTCTAGAAACCTTGATATGAAGAAAGAAATCAACCCTTCGACTAAGCTCAGGGTTGATGCTGAGCGAAGTCGAAGCATCAAGAATATTGAAGGGTCTGTCCGCGCCAAGCTGGACAATAAGAGAAAAGAACTCAATATCCCATTCCTGGAGATATTACGGACCTATGCCATGGAAAGGTTTCTTTACCGTCTAAGCAAGGCTACCTTTGCCAGTGATTTTGTCCTGAAAGGCGCACTCTTGTTCACAGCGTGGAAAGTGAATGAAAGAAGAACGACGCTTGATATTGATCTCTTGGCTCATTACAGCAATCAGATCGCCGCAATCGAGAAAGTCGTTAGGGATGTTTGCGCTGTTGATGTGACTCCAGATGGATTGCGTTTTGAGCCAGCGACTGTGATCGGAGCCAAGATTAAGGAAGACGCGGATTACGAAGGCGTACGGGTCAAGCTTGGAGCTTTTCTTGGTAAGGCACGAATCCCGATGCAGATTGATTTTGGATTCGGTGACACTGTTTATCCAAACCCTAAGATGATCACTTATCCTGTTATTCTGGATCTTCCTTCGCCGAAACTCAAAGGGTACGCGCCAGAGACTGTTGTGAGCGAAAAATTTGAGGCCATGGTTCAGCTGGGCGCATTGAACAGCCGGATGAAAGACTTCTACGATATTTGGCTGTTGATGCGACGGTTTGAGTTTCAGGGGGAAGTTCTTACGGAAGCATTGAAAAGAACGTTTGCGCAGAGAAAGGTTGAGCTGTCTCAAGGTTCAAGTTTATTGGCAGATGAAATTTATGACGAAGGATCAGATCGGCAGACATTGTGGAAAGCATTTCTAACAAAAAGCGGCATTAAACATGCGCCTGATAAATTAGCAACGGTAGCTAAAGAAATAGAAAAATTTCTTGTTGAGCCATTAAGTTCTCTTAATAAAGGAATTAAATTTAGTAAGGAATGGAAAGCGCCGGGGCCGTGGAAGTAAAGGATTCAAAGACATACGCCGTCGGCGATATCCATGGTGCCTACAAGTCATTAGTACAATGTCTTGAGGGTTCAAAATTTGATTACAACAATGATCGCCTTATTGTTATGGGTGATGTGGTTGATGGCTATTCGGATGTTAAACAATGCTTTGATGAGCTGTTAAAGATCAAGCATTGTGATTTGGTCATTGGCAATCATGACATGTGGGCATTAAATTGGGCTTTACGTGGTGATAAGCCGGAGATATGGACAACACAAGGCGGTACCCAGACAATGGCCTCGTATAACGGTGGGCCCATGCCTCAGGCGCATATTGATTTTTTAAGGAATGCCCATCTTTGGATTGAAATTGGTGATCAGCTTTTTGTCCATGGGGGATTTAACCCAGATGCAAAGTTACAAAAACAAACAGCCGAATTTTTGACGTGGGACAGGTCACTATTAACAATGGCCTGGAGGCGGCATCATGCGAAACCTGACCATAAATTTGGTTCTTATCGGGATATATTCATTGGGCATACAACGACAGAAACATATAAAACTTTAGAGCCAATTCACGTTTGCAATGTTTGGGATATTGATACGGGTGCTGGATGGGCTGGAAAGCTTACGATCATAGATGTTGAAAGCAAGGAGTATTGGCAGTCAGAGTTGTCGTCAGATTTGTATGGTGGGACGCCGGATCGGTTATAAACGTGTCAGAAAAAGTATATAGTTTTTGTGACAAAAATGATGGTGTCATTTTGATGTAAACATTTGTTTTTATATGGGTTATGATGTTTTTGAAGTGACGTATGGTTGGGTGGTTGTCACAGATTTAGTCTTCCATAGCCCCGCTATACTACATATGGGGGCAGTGGTAGTCAAGGGCATAACCCTAATTTCTTATTTGTGGTTGTTCTACGGTAAGATGGGATGAGATAAATCCGAAATGGTATGGAAAAACTGATACGGAAAGAGAGGCTGATTTAAAAGAATGTAAGCACAAAGTTGACTGGTTAAGTGGGCGGTATATATTTATGCCTTAAATAGCATTGACAAACATTTTAAATATGCTATATTTAGCATAGTTTAATGGTAATTAAATGCTATAAGGAGCATAGTTATGCGCTATTGGGATAAAAAGGTTGTTCGGGAACAACTGGATAAAAAGTTGGATTCTTTAAAGGCTTTCGCTTCATCAGGAGTGCCAAAACAGGGATGGATCAAAACTGTTCGAGAAGCCTTGGGACTATCTGCGCGCCAGTTAGGAGAAAAGGCCGGGATAGATCAATCGCGGATTTCCCGTTTGGAAAGCGCTGAAAAAGACGGCAGTTTGAAATTATCCTCTTTGCAAAAAATTGCCAAAGGGCTAAACATGAGGTTTGTTTATGGTTTTGTGTCTGAGGATACATTGGAGGAGATGGTTAGGGCACAAGCTAAGAAAATCGCGTTAAAGAGGCTCAAGCGATTGAACAATACGATGCGTTTGGAAAAGCAGGGGCTTTCCAGTGAAGAACAAAAAAAAGCCCTGGAAGATATGATCGAGCAAATATTGATCGACCAGCCTAAAGACTTTTGGGATGAATCTGATGAATGAATTTCAATATCCAACGGGCGCGACACCGCTTGAACCGGAAGAGATTGAAGACTTAAAGATCGGGCATATCACCACCCGTGAAGAGCTGAACCGCTTTGAACAGGATAATATTAATGAAGCCCTTCAGTGGATGGAAGCCCGACGGAAGGGTGAAGTCTTAACAGAGAAATTCATTAAGACCTTGCATCAGAAAATGTTTGGAAAGGTCTGGCGTTGGGCCGGGACTTTCAGACGTTCGGGCAAGAATATTGGCGTGGATTGGGTGCAAATTCCCGTTCAACTCCATACGTTGTTGCAGGATGTTAGGTATTGGGTCGATCATAAAACTTACCCGTCAGATGAGATTGCCGTACGATTCCATCATAAAATGGTCTGGATCCATTTGTTTCCCAATGGTAACGGGCGGCACGCGCGCTTGATGACGGATATTTTACTCAAGGATGTTCTTAAACAAGAACCCTTTACCTGGAATGTGAGAAATATCGATGTTGAGGACAAAGTCAGAACCTTTTATCTGAAAGCACTAAGAGAGGCGGACCAGGGTGATTATTCGACGCTTTTAGAATTTGTCCGCTCTAGTTGAGTATTTGTTAGCTTCTCTGTGTTGAATTAAATATTTGAGCCCTCGGGGAGTTTTTCTTTTCGGAGGGCTCACCCTGAAGTTGAAGACTGGTAAAAACTCCCCGACTCCTCAAATATTTTTGTTTTCCATCCCGCCGTCAAGAAAAAATCCCCCTTAGGCTTCCCACACAATGAACAAATTATTGCTTGAAATTAACATTAATTATGGATAAAATATTCCATAATTAAGGCCATTGGAGATTTTTGATGATTAAGCTTTACTCAAAGGGTTGTGAGCATGTATTACGAATCATAAGCAAGATACCCCAAGACGAATATAGCCGAATATTTTTGGCAAAAAATCTTTGCCGTAAGTCAAAAGTCCCTGAATATTCTGCCCGCAAAGGGCTGCAATTATTAGTGCAAAAGAAAATATTAAAAGCCGTCACCGGGCCCGGAGGAGGATACAGGTTTACGACTCATCCCGAGAAGACGCCTTTATACGACATAGTCAACGCCATTGATGGAAAAGATTCTTTAAAGCGCTGTATTATGGGATTGCCGGATTGTGGCAGTAAAAATCCCTGTCCACTGCACGACACCTGGAAAGATTTAAAAGGGAAATTGCTAGGACAATTCGAAAATAAAACTCTTTTTGATTTAATGAGCAAGACGGCAAGTAAAAAGTGAGGCTTATTATCTCGCCGGTTTTATGATGAGCGGAACGTATGCGGAATAAAGAGGAAGGCCGTATTTCGAAAAGCGCCTGTCCGAAGTTTCAATTCCGGCATAAACGCGCAGCACATGGCAGCATCGCTGAATCAAAGATGGAGGTCATTTAATGGGAAATAAGATTTATCGATGTTTTAAAAATGGCAAGAAGGTTTTTGCGCTGATTTCGTTTATTTTTCTCTTTGTTTCCTGCCGTTCTTCTGAAAAAGAATCCTCCGCTCCCGGCATTTTAGCCAATGCGAAACCCGCTTTAACTCAAGAAGTATTCACTCACGGTGAAAAAATCTATCAAAAACAATGTTCCGTTTGTCATGGTGACCATGGCCACGCAGATGGCAAAGCCGCGTATCTTTTGTATCCAAAGCCGCGGGATTTTTCCCACGATAAATTCCGTCTTGTTTCGACAACCAATATGCAGGCAACGGACGAAGATTTATTTACGACGATTACCCGGGGCATGCCGGGTTCTGCCATGCCTCCTTGGGTGCATTTAAACGCTAGGGATCGATGGGCGTTGGTCTATTACGTGCGATATCTTTCTGAGTTAAAGACGTATGAAGACTCCGGAGAAATTAATGAAGAAATGAAGGCCAGGGGAATTCCCTGGCAGGTCACAGAGAAAATGATCAATAAGAAAATTAATGACGAAAATCTAATCAAAGTTTCTCCAGAGCCGCTGGTCACGCCAGAAGCGCTTAAACGTGGGCAAGAAGTGTTTATCGCTTCTTGCGCCGGCTGCCATGGCCCGCAGGGCCGCGGGGACGGCCAGCAGGAACAAAAGGATAATTTGGGTTATCCTGTCAAGCCGCGCGATTTAACCGCCGGGGTCTTCAAAGGGAGTTCTTCATCGGCGGATCTTTATTATCGAATGATCGCCGGATTGCCTGGCTCCCCCATGCCAAGCTATGCGGAATCTCTTAACCAAGAACAAATTTGGGACCTGATCCATTTTGTGCAGTCGCTTTCAGGCCCTGAGGCGCAAGCAAAGTCCCGGCTTCACCAAGTCACAATGAAATCGGCTGAAATAAATTCCAAAATCAATCCTGATCCGCTTTGGGACGAATGGTCTAAAATCGAGCCGACCTCAGTGGGGCTGATTCCCTTGTGGTGGCGGGATGATCGGGTGGAGAGGGTGGATGTTAAAGTTGTCCATAATCAGGATCAGGTGGCCATTTATTTATCGTGGAGCGATCCCACGCAAGATGACGATGTGGTGGCTATGCACGCAT
Source organism: Omnitrophica WOR_2 bacterium RIFCSPHIGHO2_02_FULL_52_10 (assembly GCA_001805655.1). Lineage (GTDB taxonomy): Bacteria > Omnitrophota > Gorgyraeia > Zapsychrales > Zapsychraceae > 2-02-FULL-52-10. The sequence continues at coordinate 10,891 of MHGR01000025.1, read as the reverse complement.
TTTCTGATGGAGCCGCCATCCAGCTTTCAGATAAAAAAGACCCGCCATTTTTTGGGATGGGCGGCCCGCAAGATCCGGTCTATCTATGGCATTGGAAGGCTGGCTGGCAAAATACTCCCGAAGGGCGAAAGGATGTCGAATCACGGTATCCGAACATTGCTGCGGAGTCGTACTTATCCAACATTCATTATCAGCAAGGAGAAAAGTTTGATCCAGAAGAATTATCGGCCAAATTTCACAATCCTCAATTTTTAACCGCTTGGGGGGCGGGGAATCCGGTGGCTGATGTTGAGAAAACTAAAAATGCCGAGCAGGCGGTGGCCGCGGGCCAGGGGACCTATAAAGCTTACCCGGCCGCTGCGACGAATGTTGATGCAAGCGGCATTTGGAAAGATGGCCGATGGCATGTTGTCTTTGTCCGGCCTTTAAGGTCGTCCGCTAAAAAAGATCTGCAATTAAATCGATCCAAAACGGTCTCGATCGCGTTCGCCGTTTGGGATGGTTCAGCCCAGGATCGTAACGGCCAAAAATCAGTGTCGATCTGGAATAATTTAGTTGTGGGGCAATAAGCCTATCCAACAGGAAGGATAAAAGACTATGAAATTGACCCGACGGGAGTTTTTAAAAGTTTCTACAGCGACTGGTTTAGGAGCATTCCTATTTTCAAACGGTCTTCCCCTTTGGGCGTTTGAAGCCGATCCCGCGATCGATAATCCGCTGGCCTATTATCCTAACCGCGATTGGGAGAAAATTTATCGTGACCAGTATCGTTATGACAGCAAGTTTTCCTGGGTATGTTCCCCCAACGATACGCATGCCTGCCGCGTGACGGCTTTTGTCCGTAATGGGATCGTCGTGCGCATGGGCAATACGTACGACTATCAGACGTACTCGGATATTTATGGTAATAAGGCCACGGCGAACTGGAATCCTCGTCAATGCGCCAAGGGATATACTTTTCATAAATTGGTTTATGGGCCGTATCGATTGAGGCATCCCATTGTTCGTCAGGGGTGGAAGCAATGGGCGGATGACGGTTTTCCGGAATTGACGGATGCGAACAAGGAAAAATATAAATTTTCATCGCGCGGCACAGATCGATTTGAAAAAGTCGCATGGGATGACATTTATGCTTACATCGGCAAGGCCCTGATCGCGATTTCCAAGCGTTACAACGGCGAGGAAGGCCGGCAGAGACTTTTGGCCCAAGGGTA
>MHGR01000025.1:8604-9664 GCA_001805655.1 Omnitrophica WOR_2 bacterium RIFCSPHIGHO2_02_FULL_52_10 | reverse complement strand
CGGACGATCAAGATGCGCGGCGGGATGGGTTTGCTGGGAGTATTCGGGAAATATGGGATGTACCGTTTGTGCAATACCTTGGCTTTATTAGATTGCCATTTGCGGGGTGTCGAGGAAAAAGATGCCAAGGCCGGCAGGGCATGGTCAAATTATACCTGGCATGGGGATCAAGCCCCGGGCCATCCGTGGGTGCATGGCCTGCAAAATGCCGATTGTGATTTTAATGACCTGCGGTTTAGCAAACTCATTATTCAGGATGGGAAGAATTTAGTAGAAAATAAAATAGTTGACAGCCACTGGTTCATTGAATGTATGGAACGAGGCGCCAAGCTCGTGACGATTGCCCCGGAATACAGCCCCCCCGCGTCTAAATCAGATTATTGGATCCCTATCCGGCCGCAAACGGACGCCGCTTTATTTCTTGGGATCACGCGCTTATTGATCGACAAGAAGCAATATGATGAGAATTTTGTTCTTCAATTTACCGATTTCCCGCTCTTAGTGCGGACGGATAATCTTAAGCGTCTTCGGGCGCATGAAATCTTCCCGAGCTATAAACTGGGCTTATCGCCCGATGGGCCGAGTTTTAAATATCAGGGTTTGAAAAAGGAACAATATGAGAAGTTAGGCGATTTTGTCATCTGGGACAAAACGCGCAATCAACCGGCGGCGATCACGCGTGATGATGTAGGCGCGCAGATATCAATGAAAGGCCTTCAGCCGGCGCTGGAGGGAAGTTTTAAGGTGGTCACCGTCGATGGAAAAGAAGTTGAAGTGATGACTTTATTTTCGCTCTATAAACTTCACCTTAAGGATTACGATTTAGATTCAGTGGGTGAGATCACGCATGCCCCTAAGGATATGATTGTTCAGTTGGCCAATGATATTGCCACCATTAAACCGGCGGCGCTTCACCAGGGGGAAGGGATCAATCACTGGTTTCATGCCACGCAGATGAACCGCGCCGCGTACTTGCCGTTTATGCTCACCGGCAACATCGGTCGGCGCGGGGCCGGGGTGTATGGCTGGGCAGGAAATTATAAAGCCGCTGTTTTCCAGG
>MHGR01000025.1:0-8584 GCA_001805655.1 Omnitrophica WOR_2 bacterium RIFCSPHIGHO2_02_FULL_52_10 | reverse complement strand
GGGTTCAAAGGATGGGTGGCCGAAGATCCGTTTCAGCCGACCCTGGATCCCGCCGTCCACGGGAAAGATGTTAAAGCCCATGCCTATTTTAAGGATGAAGAGCCGGCTTATTGGAATCATAGTGATCGGCCGCTCATTGTCGACACGCCCAAAGAAGGGCGCAAGGTTTTTACCGGGCAGACCCACATGCCAAGTCCAACAAAGGCAATGATGTTCACAAATGTAAACCTTATCAACAACGCGAAGCACTGCTATGAGATGATCAAGAATGTCAATCCGAATGTCGAAATGATCGTGTCCATTGATATCCAGATGACCGGGTCCATTGAATATTCGGATATTGCCCTGCCCGCCAATAGCTGGCTAGAATTTGAAGGGTTAGAGGTAACCGCCTCATGCTCCAATCCGTTCCTGCAGATCTGGAAAGGCGGGATCCCGCCCGTTTTCGATAGCCGCGACGACATCATGATCCTTGCCCAGATCGCCGCCAAGTTAGGCGAACTGACGGGAGATAAGCGTTTTTATGACTATTGGAAATTTGCCCTGGAAGGCCAGCGCGAAGTTTATATTCAGAGATTGCTGGATTCATCAACAACGACCACGGGGTATCAACTTAAAGATATTATGGCTGGCAAGCATGGTCCTTCCGGCGGGGCGTTGATGCTTTTTAGGACATATCCCCGCATTCCATTTTGGGAACAGATTCATGAAAGCCAGCCATTTTATACAGATACGGGGAGATTGCACGCTTACACCGATGTCCCGGAGGCTATTGAATATGGCGAGAATTTTATCGTCCATCGCGAGGGGCCGGAGGCAACCCCGTATATGCAGAATGTGATCGTCAGCAGCAATCCTTACATTCGTCCGAATGATTATGGGATCCCGCTGAACGAGGAACATTGGGATAAGCGAACGATCCGTAATATCAAGATGCCGTGGCCGGAGGTCAAAAAGACCTCGAATTTTCTCTGGGACCGCGGCTTTAAATTCTATTGCTTAACGCCTAAGACGCGGCATCGGGTGCATTCAATGTGGAGCAACGTGGATTGGCACCAGATTTGGGATTCTAATTTTGGTGATCCTTATCGTATGGATAAACGATCTCCCGGCGTCGGCGAACAGCAGATCCATCTTAACCCCCAAGCCGCTCAAGACATGGGGATCAATGATGGCGATTATGTTTACGTGGATGCCAATCCGGCCGACCGGCCGTATGTGGGGGCTAAACCAGATGATCCTTTTTACAAAGTCACCCGGTTGATGCTGCGCGTGAAATATAATCCGGCCTATCCTTATCACATTGTGATGATGAAACACGGGACGTATATCGCGACAGAGAAATCCGTTAAGGCCCATGAAACACGCCCCGACAAGCGGGCCCTTTCCGAGGGGGGGATGTACCAGTCCAACTATCGTTATGGTTCGCAGCAAAGCGTCACCCGTAATTGGCATATGCCGATGCATCAAACCGACACCCTCTTTCATAAAGCCAAGTCGTTTATGTCATTTATTTTTGGCGGAGAAGCGGATAACCATGCCGTTAACACTGTCCCTAAAGAAACTCTGGTGAGGATCACCAAGGCCGAAGACGGGGGGCTCAATGGGGTAGGTGTATGGAAACCGGCGACAACCGGATTCACGCCTTCCGCTGAAAATGAGACAATGAAAACGTATCTCCAAGGAGACTTTGTCAAAAGCGGCGCCGAGGCCGAGGATTTCTGGTCATAAATCCATAAAAGGTTATTCCTATGGTCGAAAAAGAATCTGAACCAGATGACCCGATCGAGATGATCGGTGTTGAGCTTCCCCATCAAACGGAAGAACAGCTCCGGGACATGGCGTTATGTTTTGCCGAGGAGTTTGTCCGAGAGGGTTGGGATAAGGAAAAAATTATTTTGATGTTCCATCATCCCTTTTATCAAGGGCCTTGTATGGTTTGGAAGCAAAAAGGCGAAGATTTCTGGTCTTCATGAATTAGTGTGGAGGCAGAAAGAGAGCCACTTTAGTGAGTAAATTTCATTCTAAACATTTATTTTTGTCAGTTCTCATAGTTTTTTTAACAGGGATGAATGTATATGCCCAAGACCCCCCTGATTTACAGCCTCTACCTGATTTTAAAGAAGTTGATCCCCAAAAAGCAGAACTTGGCAAGATTCTTTTTTTCGATGAAAAACTCTCTGGCGATAATTCGTTGAGTTGTGCTATTTGTCATGATCCAAGTAATTTTTTTACGGATAAAGAGACGATGGGATTTGGGTATCCGGGCTCACTGTATTTCCGTAATACCCCTACCGTTGTGAACGCGCACCTTTCGAAATATGTTTATTGGGACGGACGCTTGCCCGCGTCAGATCTTCCAACGCTTGTCCGCGACCACATCTCGGAAGCCAACTTTATGAACGCGGACGGACGGCTTGTCCTGGAACGGTTAAGACAGGTCCCGGAATATCAGCAACAGTTTGAGGACATTTTTGGAGGCGATCCCTCGTATGGCCGGACACTGGAGGTGCTGACCGCTTTTTTGAAATCATTGACTTCCCAAAATGTTCCTTTAGATAACTATCTAAAAGGCGATGAAAATGCCCTGACGGAAGACGCCAAAGCCGGGCTGGCCCTGTTCAAGGGGAAAGCAAATTGCATCCAGTGTCACTATGGGCCCATGTTAAGTGACGGCGGGTTCCACAGCCTGGGCGTTCCGGAAAATCAGGATATTTTTAAAGAACCGGAACGCCATATCACTTTTCGTCGATTCTTTAAGGTTTTTGGGGTGTCGGAATATGCCAATTTAAGGGAAGATTGGGGGCGGTACGCGGTGACCAAAGAAGATGAGGACAAGGGCAAGTTCCGAACGCCGACATTACGCGAAGTAGCAAAGACGCCGCCGTATATGCATAACGGAATGCTGGCGACGCTGGATGAGGTGATCGAATTCTATAACCAGGGCGGGGGGGCGCACCCAAACAAAGATCCATTGTTGAAACCCCTGGGTTTAACAGAAGAAGAGAAGCAACAACTTAAAGCCTTTCTGGAAAGTTTGTCCGGCGATAATTTCAGCATCAAGACGCCGCGTATCCCGGGATATCAGAAAAGAACGCTTGGACAAAACTGAAGATGAACAATAAAACCAAGATCAAGTTCCTTAAGTTAATGGCCGCGCTTGCTGTTTGCGCGATGTCAGCCGTTTTCTTGAATATAAAGTCCGATGCCCAACTCCAGGAGAGATTCCCGAATTTAGCCCCGCTCCCGGAAGTGCCGCAAACGCCGGACAATCCAACCACCGAGGCAAAGATCGAACTGGGGAAACTGCTCTTTTTTGACCGGCGGACATCGGGTGATGTATCCACAAGCTGTTCGAGTTGCCATGACCCCCACAAGGGCTGGGGGGACGGGAACCCGGTATCCAAAGGATATCCCGGGACGGTCCATTGGCGCAATTCCCAGACAGTCGTGAATGCGGCTTATTTGAAGAAATTATTCTGGGCCGGTGAAGATACGAGTTTGGAGAGCCAGGCCGACAGCGCGGTCACAGGAAATCTGGCCGGCAACGGCGACCCGGACACCATCGAAGAGCGGCTGGCGCAGGTCCCGGAATACGTCAGGCTTTTTAAAGAGGCGTTCGGTGTGGAACGCCCGACGTATCCCCTCGCCTTAAAGGCCATAGCGGTTTTTGAGCGGACGGTCGTGACCAAAGATGCCCCTTTCGATCAATATATGAACGGAGATAAAAAAGCTTTATCGGATTCAGCTAAAAGAGGAATGGAGCTTTTCCAGGGGAAGGCAAGGTGTATTCAGTGCCATAATGGGCCGCTGATGAGTGATGAAAGCTTTCATAATATAGGTGTTCCCAAAAATCCTCTTTTTGAGAATGATGCGCAGAGGCAGATCGCCCTCAGATTCCAGCATTACGCGCGTGGAGTTTCCGAGGAGGTTTATCGCGGCGCGGACCGGGATTTGGGATTGTACTATACGACGAAACGGCCGGAGGACAAGGGCAAATTCCGCACACCGCCTCTAAGATATATCGAGTACACGGCACCTTATATGCATAACGGTGTTTTTGAGAGCCTGGAAGAAGTCGTTGATTTTTACAACAAAGGCGGCGGGGACGATCCGCGCAAGAGCCCGTTGCTACAGTCGCTTGATCTGACAAAACAAGAGATGAATGATCTGCTGGAGTTTTTAAAAAGCCTAAGCGGCGAGGAAATCATTGTGGAAGAGCCTCCTGAACCGCCTTACGCTGTTTTAGACGAATAAAAGAGAGGGACAATCATGGCCGAAGAAAACCCCATAGAAAAAATCCTGAACATGCCTGGAAATTGTCTTATGACAAGGCGGCAGTTCCTGAAGGGCATGGGCGCCGCGACATCGACGATTTTGCTTTCTGATATATTTCTTCACCCTCTTCTGGGAAGGGCGGCCCTTGTTACTCAAGATTATCCGCGCAAGAAAATAGGGGGACTCTCCCTGCTTAAGAACGACCAGCCCCTTGAGTTTCTTTATCCGGATGAGAGCGCCCATGCGATTTGTTTTCTTGTAAAGCTGGGTGAGCGGGCCCATGGAGGGGTGGGCCCTCAAGAAGATATTGTCGCGTTCAGTAATCTCTGTACGCATCAGGGGGGGCTTATGCGCGGGCTTTATGATGCGCAGTACAAGGTCGCCGGCCCCTGCCCTTTGCATCTGACGACCTTTGATTTAACGCGCCACGGGATGGTTGTCTCGGGACACGCGACCGAAGGATTGCCGCAGATTGTCCTTGAGGTTGAAGGAGATGATATTTATGCGACGGGGGTCCAGGGGCTCATCTATGGACAGGCAAGCAACGTTTCTGCATAAATATTAGAGAAATGAGGAAAGGAGCAGGTTTTGGAATATAAACGTGTTGATAAAATTCCGCTGCCTCCCGCCAACGCAAAAGTTTACACAACCGCTTGTGATTATTGTGTTGTAGGCTGCGGGTATAAAGTTTACGTCTGGCCGGATGGCCGGGAAGGCGGGCCAAAGGCGCATCAAAACGCCCTGAACATGGATTATCCGGCTCCCCCCTTAAGCGGGCGGTGGATCAGTCCCAACCAGCATAACTATTGCGTGGTCCAAGGGAAAAAACATCATGTCGTGGTCATTCCCGACGGCGACGCGACCGTCGTGAACCGCGGCGGGAATCATTCTATCCGGGGCGGATGTCTTGCCCAGAAAGTCTATAATCCCGAAGGGCCGACGGCCGACCGTCTCAAATATCCTCAAATACGTATCCATGGAAAATTGACTCCCGTCTCCTGGGATACGGCTCTTGCTGTGATGGCGCGGCTTTCCAAATATATCATCGGCAAATACGGGGAGGCCGCCTGGGGGATGAAGACGTATTCCTACGAGTTCTTTGAGAATACGTACGCGATTTCCAAATTGGCTTTTGAATCGATCCAGACACCCGCTTATTCGGAGCACGATAAGCCCGGACCGGGCAATGATACGGCAGGTCTCGATGATTCCGGGATTGATGCTTTCAGCGCATCGTATCACGACTATTCGCTGGCTGATGTTATTTTTATCTCGGGAACGGATCCGTTTGAGACAAAGACCGTTATTTTCACCGATTGGATATTGAAGGGACATCCGAACAAGATCATCATGGTCCTTCCCAGAAAAACAGCAGGGGCGGCTTATGCGGAAAAGACAGGCGGTTTGTTTTTACAAATTATTCCGGGGGCCGATACGATCCTTCATTTGGCTTTATCGAAGATCATTCTGGAAAACGGCTGGCAGGATCAGGAGTTCATCGACAAGTATGTGGCCAACCGGTTTGAAATTGATTCCGGTTTTGGGAGAGGGACGCGCAACACGCCCTGGCAATGGCGCACAACCTGGGGCAAATTAGGCGCAACTTACCAGGAATATCGGGACTGGGTCCTTTCTTCCAAAGAAGCGGAATTGGATTTTGCTTCCCATACGACAGGGATACCCAAGGATCAAATTTTAAAAGCGGCTGAGATGATTGCCGGGCCGGTGGATGGGAAACGGCCCAAAACATCCTTTGTTCTGGAGAAAGGGAATTATTGGAGCAATAATTATCTCAACACGGCCTCTTATGCCGCCTTGGGACTCCTTTGCGGCGCGGGGAACCGTCCGGGGCAAGTCATCTCGCGTCTGGGTGGCCACCAGCGGGGATGGTATGGAGCGGCCAGTTATCCGATTCTCCTCTCCCCCGAGAAATTTCCGGGCCGAAGAAAGAAAGAGATCGATCTCGACCGGTGGGTGGAGGCGGGAAAGCTGCGGTTTGCGTGGTGTATCGGAACGACCTGGACCGGCGCTATGGCGGCAAGTCAGGAGCTCGCGCAATCCTTCCGCCGGCTGACCCGAGAGAATCCTCACCAAATCCAATCCGCGGATGAGGATGAGATCGTGAAAACTCTCAAAAACCGCGTCGATTCAGAGGGTATGGTCGTTGTTCATCAGGATATTTATTTGCGTGAGCCGATGGGGACCGAGCTCGCCGATCTTGTTCTGCCTGCGTCCGGATGGGGGGAAGTCGATCTGACCCGGTGCAATGGAGAAAGGCGGCTGCGGCTCTATTCCAAGTTTTGCGATGCCCCGGGAGAGGCTAAAGCCGACTGGTGGATTATCTCCCGTTTCGCGCAAAAGATGGGATTTAAAGGATATGACTGGAAGGATTCCAACCAGGTCTTTGAGGAAGCGGCGCGTTTTGGCAGAGGGGGCGTTTTGAATTATCATCCTTTGGTCGTATACGTGAAGAAACTGGGAATACGCGCTCACGAATTGTTGCGGGAAATGGGGACAAGGGGCATCCAAACGCCTGTCCGCTACAGGACCCATCCGACGGAGTCCCAGGAGTACCTGGAGTATACGGGATATTATCGTTCGTCGATGACGGCCGGAGTGCTGGTCGGGACAAAAAGGCTTCATGACCCGACCTTGGATCCGGGAGTGCCGGAAGGCCCGACGGTTCACCAGAAATGGTTAACGGCCTTCAACAGTCACAGCGGGAAAGCGCTGCTCCACAAGACTCCATGGGAGTTCTTTTCGGATTTCTACGAACGGATCAAACCCAAAGGAGATGAGCTTTGGGTAACGACGGGGCGTATCAATGAGGTTTGGCAAAGTGCCTTTGACGACATGCGCCGTCCCTACATTATGGAGCGCTGGCCAGATACCTTTGTCGAGATCCATCCGGATGACGCCTCCCCTCGGGGGATCGAAAGCGGTGATGTTGTCCGCATTGAGAACGATGACGTGCTGATCCAGACCGGAGGATTCGTCGGCGTTGAAGACGATGACTTGAGTTTTACGCGGTTAAATGAGCAAGGGCTGATTCGGGTCGGCAAGGGAGCCGTCGAGGCTGTCGCCATGGTGACGGAAGACGTCCGGCCGGGAGTTCTTTTTACAAATTTTCTTCATGCCAGTTCACCGGCCAACAGTCTGGTGCACCGCGTTCCCGATCCTATTACAAATCGGTACCGGTTTAAATTGGGCAAGGGGCGTATCCGCAAAGTTGCCGAGTCTCCTTATAAAAAATCGCTTGCAAAAATGAGTTTTGCTCCCCGGACCGTGATGGGGATTTTAAAAGTGGCCGCCCTGGAACAAAAAAAAGAAGAAGAGTGGTGGTAAGATGAATTTGAGAGCGAAAAAACTTTTCGGCGGTTTACTCATTTTTGTCATCATTGCTGCTTGTCATATTGAGTATGCGGCCGGCAGGGCGCGCGGGGAGGGTAAAACCAAATCCTCTCCCGTTTTGTATTGGGAAGACGCTGCCGCTCCCAAGATCCACGTCAGCGACGATCTATTGGCGCGCGGAGATCAACTCTATCATATGCAGTGCGCCCTCTGCCATGGGGCTTCCGGGGAAGGGAACGGCAGCGCATCCCTGTTTCTTGGCGTTAAACCGCGGGATTTTACGTCCGAAGGATTTAAATTCCGCACGACATCTTCCGGCGCCCTGCCAACGGATGAAGATCTTTTCCGGACCGTGACAGTCGGTTTTCCGGCTTACGGGATGCCGGGATTCCATTATTTATCGGAAGAAGACCGGTGGGCGATAGTTCATTATATCAAGACATTTAAAAAAGATTTTAAGGACGCGGGATCGCCGGAAGTGGTTGATTTAGGCAAAGAGCCAAAGGTGACAAAAGAGTTGATCACAGAAGGACGCGAAATATTCAAACAGGCAGGTTGCCATGCCTGCCATGGCGTGACGGGGCGAGGAGACGGCCCTTCCTCGGCCACTCTTAAAGACAGTCAAGGACAGCCTGTTCTCGCTTTGGATTTGACCTGGGGCGGCATTTACTTTAAGGGCGGCGACCGTCCGCGGGATATGATGCGCTCCTTCTCCACAGGCTTAACCGGCACGCCCATGCCTTCCTATCTTGATTCGGGGTTTACAAAAGAGCAGCTCTGGGCGCTGGCCTATTTTCTAAAGAGTCTTTCAAGTGATATTCATAAAGAGCTGGAGTAACGATTATAGGATATGAGTGAAAGCAGAGAATGGCTCAAAAAGAAAACGAACCAGATGATCCGATGGAAATGATAGGTGTTGAGTTGCCCGCTCAAAGTGAAGCCCAACTTAGAGATA
>MHGR01000024.1:9744-19248 GCA_001805655.1 Omnitrophica WOR_2 bacterium RIFCSPHIGHO2_02_FULL_52_10 | reverse complement strand
CTTTGCTCAGCACTTGCCCTAAGCAAGGCGCAGCCGCGTCAAAGGGCTCGCTCACCACTGGTGGGAGAGTCGAACCACCCTGAGAGACCACGCCATCTAAAATTTGTAAGTCGGCGGGGGAATCGAAGGGTTACAACTATGAAAATCAACATTGTGGAGCCTAGTCCAATGATTCGGGAAAACGTGGCGCGGATTTTGGGCAGGCTGGGGGAGATTTGCGCGAGATTGGGAAGAGACCCCCGCGAGGTCGTACTGGTGGGGGTGACAAAATACGCCGAGGTTGCTGCCATTCGTGAGGCCATTGGGGCGGGGTTGGCGCATATTGGAGAGAACAAGGTCCAGGATGCCGGGAAGAAATTCCCCCTTATCGGGGATGCCATCGGCAAGGTGACCAAGCATATGATCGGCCACCTTCAGACCAATAAGGTCAAGCAATGCCTTGAGATTTTTGACTTTATCCAATCGGTTGACAGCGTCAAATTGGCGAATGTTATAGAAGCCCAGGCGGCGAAATTGAATAAGCGCGTGGATGTCCTGGTCCAGGTCAATACGGCTGGGGAGGAACAAAAATTCGGCATCCCGCTGACAGAGGCGTTCCCGCTTATCGAAGAAGTTTCCAGGTTGAGACACATTCAATTGCTCGGGCTGATGACCATGGCCCCCTTCGGGGCGGACGAAAAAGCCCTCCGGCAATGTTTTCGCGGCTTGCGCCTGTTGCGCGATAAGGCCGTTGAGCGGTTTTCGGGTGCTCCCAATATCGCCATGCAATATCTTTCCATGGGCATGACGGACGATTTTGAGATTGCCCTGGAAGAAGGGTCGAATATGGTGAGGATCGGCAGGGCGATATTCAGTGATCAGTAGTCAGTAGTCAGTTGTCAGTGGTCAGGGTTCGATTTTGAAATGAGCGCGCGCTTGTTTCTGATCCCGGACTACCCAGGAAAGGGTTAATAAATGAAAGTCAAGATCGGCATTATCGGCGGCGGGAATATGGGCGGCGCGATTATCGGCGGCATCCATAAAAAATACGGCATATTATTGTGCGAGCAGGATGAAAAGCGCGCCCAAGGGCTGAAGCGGAAGTACAAAATTACCGTCTGTGATTTAAAGACAGCGGCACAAGAGGTCCAAGCGGTTATTTTGGCCGTCAAGCCGCAAAATTTTGAAACAGTCCTTGAGGGGCTTAAACCACATTTGGCGAAAAGCAAGCCGGTCATTTCCATCGCCGCCGGCATCACCTGCCTATATATAGAGAAGAGACTGGGCAAGCAAGCCCATGTGGTGCGCGCCATGCCTAATCTGCCTGTTCAGGTCGGTGAGGGTATTACCGGAATTTGCACGGGTGCCGCGGCGGTTGACAGTGATTTGATCCTCGCCCGCCGGATCTTCGGGTGCATCGGTAAAACGGTTGTTGTCGAGGAGAAGTGGATGGATGCGGTCACGGCCGTGTCGGGCAGCGGGCCGGCCTACGTGTTTTTGTTTATGGAATGCTTCCTCAGGGCCGCTGACTCTTTGGGGCTGGATAAGGCCGTCGGCCGGGAACTGGTGATGCAGACTATCAAAGGAAGCTTGAAATTATTGGAGCGCCAGAAGGAAGAGGCGGAGGTTTTGCGCGAGCGGGTGACGTCGAAGGGGGGAACGACGCAGGCCGCGCTGGATGTGTTCAGCAAATATGAGCTGGATAAAATATTCAAAGAAGCTCTGAGCGCCGCCCAACAGAGGGCAAAGGCACTATCGCAATAAAGGAGAGCATGATGAAAAAAATCGGCATTATCGGCGGCAGTGGTCTTTATCAATTAGAGGGGATCGAGCACGTACAGGACGTCACCATCGTTGATACGCCGTTCGGCCAGCCGTCGGACCATTTCATGGTGGGCGTGTTAAAAGGCGTCGAAGTGGTTTTCCTGGCGCGCCACGGCCGCGGCCACCGCATATCGCCCAGCCAAATCAATTACCGGGCCAATATTTTTGAGATGAAACGTTTGGGGGTGGACGCGATCATTTCCGTTTCCGCCTGCGGGAGCCTGAAAGAAGGGATCAAGCCGATGGATTTTGTCGTTCCCGACCAGTTTATCGACCGCACCAACCGCGGCCGGGAAGCCAGTTTTTTCACCGACGGCATTGTCGCGCACGTTTCCCTGGCGGAGCCCGTGTCCCCCGAGCTGACCGCGATTCTTATCGATAGCTGCAAGAAGGCCGGGGCGACCGTCCACGGACAAGGGACCTATATTAACATGGAAGGGCCGCAGTTCTCGACCAAAGCGGAGTCCCGCCTGTACCGCAGCTGGGGGGTGGATATTATCGGGATGACCAACATGGTCGAAGCCAAGCTGGCCCGTGAAGCGGAGATCGCCTACGCCACCTTGGCGGCCGTGACGGATTATGACTGCTGGTATGAGGGCCATGAGGAAGTCACGGTGGAAATGATTATCCAGAATTTGCAGAAGAATGTCGCCAAGGCAAAAGAGATCCTCAGATTCGCCATCCCGCAGGCCGGGAAGGTGGAAAAGTTCCGGGACGCGGAGGCCTTAAAAAACGCGCTGATCACCGACTCTCACATGATCCCCGAACAGAAGAAAAAAGAACTTGAAGTCCTCATCGGGAAGTATCTGCCCGCAAAAGTATGAGCCAGGCCGTGGATTATCAAAAAACCTTAAATTTGCCCAAAACAGCGTTCGACATGCGCGCCGGCCTGACGCAAAAAGAGCCGGCGTTTCTTCAGCAATGGGAGAAGGAAGGGTTGTATGCCAAGATCCGGGAGAAGGCCAAGGGGAAGCCGCCGTTTATCCTCCACGACGGGCCGCCGTATGCCAACGGCGACATCCATATCGGCCATGCCCTGAATAAGATTCTCAAAGACATCATCGTGAAGTTCCGCGCGATGCAAGGTTATGACGCGCTCTACATCCCCGGCTGGGATTGCCACGGCTTACCCATCGAGCATAAGCTGCTAACGGAGATGAAGAAGCATAAGTCCGAAGTGGACAGCCTGGAGTTCAGGAAAAAGGCGCACGCCTACGCGATGAAGTACGTCGGTATCCAGCGCGAGCAATTCAAGCGGCTGGGGGTGTTTGGCGAATGGGACACGCCTTATCTCACGCTTGACCCGGAGTATGAGTACTGGATCCTCAAGTCGTTCGGTGAACTGCATAAGAAAGGATTTATTTATCGCGGGCTGAAGCCGGTGAACTGGTGTTTCCGCTGCGAAACAGCGCTGGCCGAGGCGGAAGTGGAGCACGAAGACCATACCTCGCCCTCGATCTATGTCAAGTTTGAGGTCGGCAATCAAGACATGCTTAAATTCAGGGCGGCGGAAGACAAAAAAGTTTCCCTGCTGATATGGACGACGACCCCTTGGACGCTGGTCGCGAACGTCGCGGTCGCCGTGCACGCGGCATTCCGTTACGCGGTGGTGGATACCGGCAAGGAAATCTTGATCATCGAGCAATCCCTGTGCGCGCATGTCCTGGACAAAGGGGGCGTCAAACAGTTCAAAATCCTGAAGGAGATCTCCGGCGAAGACCTCACGGACTTGTATTATTGTCATCCGTTCGGGCTTAACAAGGAATGCAAGATCGTGGTCGCGGATTATGTGACGAAAGAAGACGGGACCGGCCTGGTGCATACCGCGCCGGGGCACGGGCAGGATGACTTTGAGACGGGACTCAAGCACAACCTGGACGTGATCATGCCCGTGGATGCGCGCGGGATCTACACGCAGGCGGCCAGCAGGTACGCCGGGCAGCATGTTTTTAAAGCAAATGACAGGATCATCGAGGACTTGGATGCTCAGGGTGTACTGTTTGCTTCGGAAGATGTGCGGCATTCCTACCCGCATTGCTGGCGGTGCAAGTCGCCGGTCATCTTCCGGGCCACGGAACAATGGTTCCTGAAGATCGATCATGACGGATTGCGCGGCAAGCTCAACGACGTGATCAAACGCGACGTGCAATGGATCCCCGAGGCCGGCGAAGAAAGGATACGGGGCATGATCGCCAACCGCCCGGATTGGTGCCTCTCCCGCCAGCGCCATTGGGGGGTTCCCATCCCGGCCTTGGCCTGTCAAGGCTGCGGCGGCGGGCACAAATTGTATTCCAAAGTCATTGATCATTTCGCCGATATTGTCCGGACGCAAGGGAGCGATGCCTGGTTTAAAATGGACGTCGGGGAATTAGTCCCGCACGGTTTTAAATGTCCTGACTGTCGCGGCAGTAGTTTTGAAAGGACCAATGACATTCTGGATGTCTGGTTTGATTCCGGCGTGAGTTATCAAGCCGTTATCAAATCACGGCTGAAAATGAAAATACCGATTGACCTTTATCTTGAAGGCTCCGATCAACACAGGGGATGGTTTCAGTCTTCGCTGATTCCAGCGGTGGCCATCGATTCCAAGCCGCCGTTCAAAGCGGTTCTGACGCATGGGTTTGTGGTGGATGGGGAGGGGAGGAAGATGTCCAAATCGTTGGGCAACGTAATCTCTCCGCAGGATATCATCAAAACGGGCGGGGCGGACATCCTGCGCTTATGGGTCGCTTCAAGCTTCTACAATGACGATGTCCGGATATCCCAGGAGACCCTCAACCGCCTTAGCGACGCCTACCGCAAGATCCGCAACACGGTCAGGTACCTTTTGGGCAACCTCTATGAGTTTAATCCGGATAAACATTCCCTCCCTTTTGCAGAATTGCAGGCCATGGACCAATGGGCGCTGGGCCGCCTGTGCGAGGTGATGCGCTCGGTTAAGGACCATTATGACCGGTATGAGTTCGCCAAAGTTTATAAGTGCTTGTATGCCTTCTGTAACGAGGATCTGTCCAGTTTTTATCTTGACATCCTAAAAGATCGGCTGTATACTTCTGCGTCTAAATCGCCGGAAAGACGGTCGGCGCAGACGGCTCTTTATCAAATCCTCAATCATCTGGTCCGGGCGATTGCCCCGATCTTCTGCTTTACCGCTGAGGAGATTTTCAGGGAAATGCCCAAAGGGGCGGACACGCATTCGGTGCCAAGCGTGCACGTGCTGCCCTGGCTGGATTGCCCCGGAGAATGGGATAATACGCTGGTCAAGGAAAAATTCGCCCCTCTGGCGGCTTTGCGCCCGCATGTCCTTAAAGCGCTTGATGACAAGAGGCGGAACGGCGCAATTGGCAGCGCGCTGGAGGCCAAAATCGTCTTCAGGACGGCCAGCGAGAAGGACTGGAAGTATTTGAACGGGTCAAAAGGCATGTTGCCGACGGCGTTTATTGTGTCGCAGGTCGAGGTTGAGAAGGCCGGCAAGGTTGAGCGGGGGATGAGCGATGAATTTGCTCAAACGGAGATTGCGATTCTCAAAGCGGACGGCGTGAAGTGCGGCCGCTGCTGGAATTATCGTGTGGACGTCGGCAAGGATGCGGAACATCCAACGTTATGTCAGCGGTGCGCGGCCATAGTCAAGGAGTTCATCTGATGGTAGAAAAGAGATTCGACAAAAGGAAGCTGGAACATTACAAAAAGATGCTCTTCAAGCTCAAAGAGGAGCTTGTGCACGACATCAACAATATGTCCAAGAATCCCGGATCCCAGGAAAGCGAATCCGGAGATGTTTCCGGTCATGTCCTGCACATGGCGGATGTTGCCACGGACATGTATGACCGCGAATTCAATCTGGGGTTGGCCTCGAACGAGCGGGAAGTTCTCTTAAAAATCGACCAGGCCCTCAAGCGCATCGAGGATCAATCCTTCGGGGCCTGCATTGAATGCGAAAAACCGATCCCTCTGATGCGGCTGAACGCCATTCCCTACGCGGACACATGCCTTAAGTGCCAGGAGAAGATTGAAACCAAAAGATGAGAGATCTCCTGCGATCTCAAAAAGACATCCTCATCGCGATCATCGTGACGTTCACTGTTGTTTACGCTGACCGTTTGACAAAACTCTTTTTTTCCGACCTGTTAGCAGACGGCGAATCCTTGCCGGTCATCCACAATGTTTTGCACATGACGCTCGTTCACAACACCGGCGTCGCTTTTGGGTTTTTTAAAGATCAGGGCATTGTGTTCATCGTGATTCCGATCATCGCGATTTTTCTTTTGATATTCAACATCTATTATTACCGGCGCAACGACCAGGCGCTCAGCCGTATTTACATTATTGCGTTTTCCCTGATCCTGGGCGGGGCCATCGGCAATCTCATTGACCGGATCGTGTACGGTCATGTGATTGACTTTATCGATTTCCGCATCTGGCCGGTGTTTAACATTGCCGATAGCGCGATCACTATCGGCGCGGTCATCATAGCCATCAAATGTTTCCGATTATCTGCAAAATAGAGCCCTTCAGCATCTATACGTACGCGATTATTGTCACGGCCATCGCGGCCGTTGGGATGGTCGTGCTGCTGGCGGTGTCCCACAAAGACGGATTCAAGCGCCAGCAGGTCGCCGCGGTCCTGTTCTGGGTGCTCGCTTTGTCGATTTTAGCCATGGTTCCGATGTTCCTGCCGGTAACGATCCACGCCTACGGGCTTTTATTGGCCATAGCCGTGATGACAGGCACGTTTTTACTTGTCCGCGACGCGGGCGCGAGCAATATCAAGCCCGAGGTGATTTATGATCTGGTCTTTTGGGCCATGGTCGGCGGCATCATCGGCGCCCGGGCATTTTATGTGCTTCTGAATTATCCGTTCTTCGCCGCCAACCCCAATGAAATTCTTATGATTCAGAAGGGCGGCCTGGCCTGGCAGGGGGGGTTGATCATCGGAGGTTTAGTCACGTACCTCTTTATAAAGGGGCGGAAGCTGTTTCTCCCCGCCACGCTCGATCTGTGCGCTCCCTATGTGGCCTTGGGCGAGTCCATCGGCCGCATCGGATGCCTGCTCAACGGATGCTGTTACGGCAAGGCGGTCGCATGGGGGGTCTATTTTCCCGTGCACGATGCCCGCCTGCATCCAACGCAGATTTATCTTTCCGCGGGATACCTCATCATTTTCATCATTTTGAGGCGGTATCAAATTTCTTCCCAAATCCCGGGGCTTGTGTTTGCCTCTTACCTCATTTTGGCCTCCACCCTCAGGTTTTTCATCGAGTTCTTCCGCGCCGATCATGAAATTCTATTCATCGGCCTGAGCATTTATCAGTTTGTCTCCCTGGGAATCCTCGTCTTCGCGTTCAGTTTTGCCTATATGATGCTGATCAAGTACTCGCAGCCGGAAGACGATTAAAGAAATAACCTTCCATGCCTGTCAGTATTTTCAAAGTGGATCATGATCGCGCTCATACGCGGCTGGATGTCTATCTGGCGCAGGTTCTCACCGGCGTGCCGTCCCGGACATTCGTCCAGAAATTAATCGAGTTCGGCCATGTCCGCGTCAATGAAGTGAACGTCAAGGCGCATCATAAAGTATCCGCCGGCGATGACGTCTACGTCGAAATCCCGGAAGATTTTTTAACGCCGCGCCATATTAAACCTGAAAACATTCCGCTGGATATTTTTTATGAAGACGAACAATTGATCGTGGTCAATAAACCCTCCGGCATGATGGTGCATCCGGCGCAAGGATGCTATACGGGAACCTTGGTCAACGCCCTGCTCAATTATTCGGTCCAGCTGTCCCGCATCAATGCGGAGATGCGCCCCGGAATCGTTCATCGCCTTGACCGCGAAACATCCGGCCTGATCCTGGTCGCGAAGGACAACATGACGCACGCGAGACTGGCCAAACAGTTTCAGCGCCGCGAAATGAGGAAAACATATATCGCTTTAGTGGCCGGCAGCGTCGAATTCGATGAAGGGGCGGTTAACTCGCCGATAGGCCGGCATCCCCGCCAAAAAGACAAGAAAGCCGTCCAGTTTGATGACGGGGCCAAGGAGGCCTACACGCGCTACCGCGTGATCAGGCGGTCCAAGGGGTGCACGCTGGTGGCGTTGTTCCCCACAACCGGACGGACCCATCAGCTGCGCGTGCATTTGTCCTATCTGGGCCATCCGATTTTGGGCGATGACAAATACGGCGACAAAAATTCCTTTTCAAGGCTGGCGTTACATGCCCAGGGGATCGGGCTGCGCCATCCCCAAACAAAACGCTACATGGAGTTTTTCACAAAAGCGCCGCGGGGGTTCCTTGAATATATGGACTCCCAATGCGCAACGGTAAAGAAATAATGTGTTTAGAGCTCTAAAATAATGCACAACAATCTTTACTTGCACCTGATTTTAATTATAATAAACATTACCAAATACGATTAACCTCAGCACGAGGGAACCTGCAATGAATTCCTCCGGAAAAGTGCTTGTCATTTTCTTGGTCATTACGGCTATTCTGCTGATCTCCCTGACCGCCATATCTTTGTTTTTCTTTCAGAAGGAAACGGAGCGGCGCAAGCTTGCCGAAACAACCCTGGAAGAGTTCCAGGGCGATAAAGCGGTGCTGGAAAAGGAATTTGAAGAACTGAAAAAGCAGAATTTCCTCATGGAAGAGAAAAAGAAAGAGGCGGACGACCGCTTGAACGATCTTTCCGATGAACTGGAGCTTGAAAAGGGATTGCGCGAGGAGATAAAACTCGAGGCCGCATCCCTGCAGGAGAAATTGAATGAGGCCCAAAAGTCGAAGGAGGAGCTCAGCCAGTCGTTCAAGGAGAAGGAAAAGGCGGCGGTGGATCTGAAAAGCGAGCTGGCCAAATATGGAAAAGAAATCAAGGAGTTGAAGTTTCAATTAAATACTGAGATGGAACGGAACAAAAAATTCAGTGAGGCGCACGAGCAGACGACGAAAGAACAGCAGGAAGAGATTTCCCGGCTGAAAAATCTGCAGACGAAGGGAAGCGTGTATGTGCCGGAACATATCGGGGCCGGACCGGGAGAAGAGGAAGCCAGCCAGGTCGTCAGTTTGGGCGTTGAGCTGGATGAGATCGTTGTGAATCCTCATGCCGTCGGCGCGGAGGAGGATACGCTGCATTCAACCGCCAGTGTTCCCTTGGACATGACCGTTAACACTCTTGACTCTTTTGTCGAGGGGCGCATCCTAAGCGTGGATGTCGAGACGGAATTCGTGATTGTCAGTCTCGGGGAAAATGACGGCCTTTCCGTCGGCAACGTCCTGTCGGTTTACCGCAATAATGATTACCTGGGCGACATTAAAGTGACCCGCCTCCAGCCCAAAATGTCCGCTGCCGATCTCATCACGCCGCTTTCGATTCGAAACGTTCAGAAGAACGATCAGGTCAAAGTGAAACAATGATCCTTACGGTTAAGCCTTCCGCTTTCCTCAGAGGGCGTGTTCACCTCCCCGCGTCAAAATCCTATTCCATCCGAGCGTTTATCATTGCCGCCTGCGGCGGAACATCGACGATTTTTAATGCGTCAAACAGTGACGACGGAAACGCTGCTATTCATGCCGCCCGCTCCTTGGGGGCGCGTGTGATGCGCTGCAAAGGCGCGCCGGGATCGAAATGGAAGGTGACCGCCGGCGGGAAGCGCTCTTGCCGACCGGTGATCAACGTCAAAGAATCCGGGACAGTATTGCGCTTT
>MHGR01000024.1:9646-9736 GCA_001805655.1 Omnitrophica WOR_2 bacterium RIFCSPHIGHO2_02_FULL_52_10 | reverse complement strand
TCGATGAAGGGAGGGAAGATCATCATCGACGCAAGCTTAAGCTCGCAATTTATCTCGGCCCTTTTGATTGCCTGCCCGCAGCTCAGCCGG
>MHGR01000024.1:5870-9607 GCA_001805655.1 Omnitrophica WOR_2 bacterium RIFCSPHIGHO2_02_FULL_52_10 | reverse complement strand
TCCGATTACATTGTCATGACCGAGAAGATTCTCCGGAAAAGCGGTGTCAAGATTGAAAAACGCAATTCCCGGGAATATAAAATCAAAGGAAATCAGAACTTCAGGGGATTAAAGACTTTTACCGTTCCTTCGGACCTCGGACTGGCGGCGTTCCATATGGCAGCGGCGATTCTAACGGATTCCGATGTCCTGCTGACCGGTTCCTTCAACAAAACCCTGGTTCAGGCCGACGGCCGTATTTTTACTCTCCTGAAAAGGATGGGTATCGCGTTGCACACAACCGCAAAAGGGATCCGCATCCAAGGGCCGTTTATGTTAAAAGGAGGGAAATTTTCCCTGGCTCATTGTCCTGACCTTGTCCCAATCATGACCATTTTAGCCCTGTTTGCCCAAGGCAGAACCTGTCTGTATGATATCGGCCATGTGAGATCCAAGGAATCCGACCGAATCAGCGACTTGAGAAAAGAGCTCCTCAAGGTGGGGGCAAGGATCACGGAGCAGAAGAACTCTCTTACGATTCATCCCCGGAATGATTATAAGGCAAATTGCCTGCTGGATACCCATCATGATCACCGGCTCGCCATGTCTTTCTGTGTCCTAGGATTAAAACTTGGTGTCCGCGTGAAAGATATAGAATGTACCAGAAAATCCTATTCTGATTTTGTACGGGACCTCCGCAGAATCGGTGCATCCGCCTCAATCGCTACTTAATATAATATCGTCTTCCTATTTAAATAATAAAATCTATTTATAGATTGCCTCCCTTAATGCATTACCCGTTTAGGCCGGCAGAAATCGTTTGACAGAAATTTCCTTTTCATATATCATTATCCGAGTATTTTAATCCTTTCTTAATCAATTTAGCCACGGATTTAACCTAAAGGGAACATTTATGTTACAGAAAGTCATCAGGCTTGCCAGAAAATTCTTCAACTACATCCTCGGTTTATTTTCAAACGACATCGGAATTGATTTAGGAACAGCCACCACCCTGGTTTATGTCAAAGGGGAAGGGGTTGTTCTGTGCGAGCCCTCTGTGGTTGCCATTGAGAAGGACACCAACCGGGTGATTGCCGTTGGGGAAGAGGCCAAAAAGATGCTTGGCCGCACCCCGGGGAATATCGTGGCGATCCGGCCGATGAAGGACGGCGTTATTTCTGATTTTGAGATTACCGAAGCGATGCTGAAATATTTTATCCGCAAGGTGCACGGCCGCAGAAAATTCCTCAGCCCGGCCATGGTCATTGCCATTCCCTCAGGCATCACCGCGGTGGAGAAAAGGGCGGTCAGGGATTCCGGTGAGCGTGCCGGGGCAAGGTCCGTGGATCTCATTGAAGAGCCCAAGGCTGCCGCGGTGGGTGTCGGATTGCCGGTCGAAGAGGCGGCAGGGAACATGATCATTGATATCGGCGGCGGCACCACGGAATTCGCTGTCATTTCGCTCGGCGGTCTAGTTTACGCGAAATCGATCCGCATTGCGGGTGACGAGATGGATGAGGCGATCATCGAGTTTCTGCGCAAAACCTATAATTTAATGATCGGTGAGCGCACGGCCGAAGAAATCAAGATTCGCATCGGGTCCGCTTATCCGCTGGAAGAGGAGCTGTCCATGGACGTCCGGGGCCGCGACCTCATTTCCGGTTTGCCGAAAACGATTTCGGTGACCTCGGTGGAAATCCGTGAGGCGTTGCATGACCCTGTCCAGGCGATTGTGGATGCGTCCAAGACCACGTTGGAGCAAACACCGCCGGAATTAGCCGCGGATTTGATCGACCGCGGCATCGTTATGGCCGGCGGGGGATCGCTTCTGCGCGGAGTGGACAAGAGGATTGCCGAAGAAACCGGTTTGCCGGTGCATATCGCGAACGACCCGCTGACAGCGGTTGTTCTCGGAACCGGACAGATGCTTAATATGCCTGCGCGCCTCAGGCGCAGGATGGTTGTCCCTACACGGTTAGATTTCTGAGAAGTGTTTTTTCGGATTTCTAGCCAGTCTATTCTAAAATTATTTTGATATAATCCCGTACGGTTTCATTATGCTACGGGATTATTAATTTACGTGATTTTGAGGGGGTCAGGGAGAGCGCCGCCCCCAGGCCCCGCTGATCTTACCCCGGTTTACCTTCAGAAGGTTTTCGTTTGAGTGTTTAAAGCGCATCGCAAGAATCTAATCTACCTCCTGATCCTCCTGATTACTTTTTTTATCCTGTTCGCCAGTATCCGCGCGTATCCCGTGTTTGCGTTCGGTGTCATCAAGTTGTCCTCGCTGCCGATCCGCATCCTTTCTTATCCGGTCCATGAGATCAACAAGCTCCTGCTTTATCACAGGACCTTCAATGAATACAAGCGCTTGAAAGAGGAGACGGATGTCCTGAAGGCGCGGCTGGTGGGCCTGGAGGAGGTCATCCTGGAGAATGCCCGCCTGGAAAAGCTGCTGAAATTCAAAAGGCAGCTGGTCTATTCTTCGGTCGTTGCCAATGTGATCGGACGTGACCCGTCCTACTGGAATTCGACGATGATTATTGACAAAGGCGCGGGAGACGGGATCCGCGAAGGCATGCCGGTGGTCAATGCCCTGGGGGTGGTCGGGAA
Organism: Omnitrophica WOR_2 bacterium RIFCSPHIGHO2_02_FULL_52_10; assembly: GCA_001805655.1. Classification (GTDB taxonomy): domain Bacteria; phylum Omnitrophota; class Gorgyraeia; order Zapsychrales; family Zapsychraceae; genus 2-02-FULL-52-10. The sequence goes on along the minus strand of MHGR01000024.1, from coordinate 7,015 downwards.
AATTGCCGAGGTGGGCAAAACTAAAAGCAAGGTCATTCTCTTAACGGATCCGCAGTTCAGCGTGGCGGCCTTGGTGCAGGAGCCCAGGGAAAGCGGGTTGGTTTCAGGCACGCTGCAGGGATTTTGCCGCATGCGTTATCTGCGCGCCGGAGCGCCGGTCAAGGTCGGCGATCAGGTTATCACCTCGAAGCTCAGCCTGTCTTTTCCCGAAGGCCTGTTGATTGGCGAGATTATTTCGGTTATGGAAAGCGCCACGACGCCGTCCGTGGAATGCCTGGTCCGGCCGTCCGTCGCTTTTTCGCAGATTGAAGAAGTGCTTGTCATACTGAATTGATGTCGTAATGCCTGCCTTATGCGCAAGATTATCTTTACAGCCCTGCTGGTTTACCTTTTTTTTCTGATGGAATTCTTCCTGTTCAATATGGGAGGGCGGTGGTTTATGCCCAACCTGCTGCTGCTTCTGGTCATCTATCTCAATCTGGCGTTCGGCATCAGGTACAGTATTTTCGCCGCGGCCTTGGCCGGTATCTTCAAGGACAGTTTTTCGACCGAGATCTTCGGGTTCAACATCTTCGCGTTTATTCTGTGCGCTTATTTGACAACCGTGCTGAAACGCTATCTTCATTATGTGGCCTCGAGGCGCTCCAGGCTGTTACTGGTATTCTGCGTAGCGGCCATTCATTTTACCATCCTTCTTTGTCTGCGTCTCATGTTCTCACGAGCCGATGTGTTGCACAGCGTTCAATTTGTCCTTGTCCCGGAGATTTTGACCACGCTGGCCATAGCGTCATTCACGTTTAACCAATTGAAAAAATGCGTATTAAGATTATTCGCGTAGCGATCATCGGGTTGTTTTTAGTCATTGTCCTGGACCTTTTTTATATTCAGGTTGTCCGCGGCCGCTACTATTATTTTTTGAGCACAAACAACCGCATCCGCATTGTCCCGCTGGAGGGCTGGCGGGGGAAAATCTATGACCGTAACGGCGTGACCCTGGCCGACAGCCGGATCGCCTATAATGTCATGGTTGCCCCCAAAGGTGCCCATGAACATCAGGAACTATTTGGGTATCTGAGCAAGGTCTTGGGAGTCGAACAAAGAACAATCGAGAAGCGATATGCCAGGAACAAGGACGTGCCGTTTGC
>MHGR01000024.1:0-5847 GCA_001805655.1 Omnitrophica WOR_2 bacterium RIFCSPHIGHO2_02_FULL_52_10 | reverse complement strand
GGTCGCGGAAGACATTGAGCGGGACAAGGCGATCATCCTCGAGGAAAGTAAATACCGCTTTCCATATTTGATTATCCAGGAAGGGTACAGGAGGTCGTACCCGCTGGGTGTCAGCAGCGCGCATGTGCTGGGTTATGTCGGCAAGGTCAACCGGGTCCGGATGGACCGCTCAAAAGAGTACGGCTATTCGCCTCAGAGCATCATCGGTTACTCCGGCGTCGAGGAGTTTTATGATCCCTACCTGAAGGGCGTGGAAGGCGGGCTGCAGATCGAGGTGAACAGCCGCGGCCAGCAAGTCCGGCTGCTCAGCTTGAAGGAGCCGGCAAAAGGTCAGGACATCACCCTGACGATTGACAGCGAAATCCAGCAGATCGCGATGGCATTGCTGGCGGAAACGAAGGGGGCCATCATTATCATGGACCGTGATAACGGCGAGATTCTCGGGATGACAAGCGCGCCGGCATACGACCCGAACGTTTTTGTCAGCAGCGGCAGGGAGAAAGAGCTTTCAAGGCTTTTTTCCAGCCCTTTTGCGCCGCTATTGAACCGCGCCATCAAGGGGCTGTTTCCGCCGGGATCGGTATTTAAGGTTCCCATCGCTGTGAGCGCCATGGACAGCAAGAAAATTACCGCGCATTCGACGTTTATCTGCAAGGGGCATTACACCTTGGGCGGGCGGGATTTTGGCTGCACGCATGTCCATGGCCCGCAGGACCTCGTCCAGTCGCTGATCCATTCCTGCAACGTTTATTATTATCACATCGGGACCATGCTGGGGGTGGACGTGATGAATAAATATCTTCAGCAATTCGGGTTCGGCCAGTTGACTTATATAGATCTTCCCTATGAGGAAGCGGGGACTCTTGCTGGCCGCCGCCAGCGCTATCAGCGCACGAAGCAGCAGTGGTATGCCGGCGACACGCTCAATGTTGTCATCGGCCAGGGCGACACCCTGGTGACGCCCCTGCAGCTGGTGCGCATGATGGCGACGGTCGCTAATAACGGGGTTGAGGTGCATCCGCACGTGATCCGCGCCATCGGGGGAACGCCTGTTGAGCATTACCATTTTAGGCGTGCCGTTAATATTGATTCGCACGCGTTTGATGAAGTCCAGAAAGGCTTGCGGGGGGCCGTGACCAATTACGCCGGAACGGCCAGCGTGTTAAACATGGACCAGCTGTATGTGGCCGGCAAGACGGGCACGGCGCAGACTTCCGGCGAACAGGAGCACCACGCCTGGTTTGTCGGTTATGTCAAGAACGCTAAAAAGAACATTGCCTTCTGTGTCTTTCTCGAGCACGGCGGCTCCAGCCAGAACGCGTGTTTGGTCGCAAAGGAGCTGCTGTCGGGGATGAGGGAAAAAGGGATTTTGTAATAGGCCTTCAGCCGCCGCTTGTCAGATAAAGCCTGAAAGCGCCGGGCCAAGTTGTGAGTGCTACCATGAGACGGGATATTGCCCAAAAAATCTGGACGTACACGGTCGCCATCATCATGATCGGACTGGCCGCGCTCTATAGCGCGTCCCATGAAAATGTCCGTGTCCCGCACTCGATCTTTTACGATCAATTGCTGTGCACGGCGGTGGGCCTCGTCTTTATGTACCTTTTGGGGAAAGTGGATTACAGGAAATTTTATGATGTCGCCTATGTCCTGTTCCTGCTGAACATTGTGCTGCTGGTTTGCGTGCTGGCCAGCGGGAAATATATCCTCGGGGCGAGAAGGTGGATGATGATCGGCGGGATCAGCTTTCAGCCCTCGGAATTGACCAAGCTCTCGCTCATCCTGGTTTTGGGCCGGTATTTGAGCAACCGCCGGCCGACGCTGTCCTTCGGTTTTTTCAGCCGGTCGCAGATCCTGCTCAAGGATTTAATCGTTCCTTTCTTGATCACCGCCGTCCCGATGGTCATGATTTTCAAGCAGCCGGATTTGGGGACCGCCATCCTGTTATTCGGAATCTTTATCGTCATGGTCTTTGTTACCAATCTGGAATACAGGTATATTTTCGGATTCCTGGGCTTGTGCCTGGCAGCGCTTCCATTCGCTTGGAGCATTCTCAAACCGTACCAAAAAGACCGCCTCCTCGTGTTTCTTAATCCCAATATCGATCCCCTCGGGGCCGGATATACGATCATCCAATCCAGGATTGCGGTCGGGTCCGGACAAATCCTGGGGAAAGGGTGGCTGGCCGGAACGCAAAACCAGCTGAGCTTTCTTCCCGAGCGACATACGGATTTCATCTTCTCGGTCATCGGCGAGGAGTGGGGGATCCTGGGGACGCTGCTTTTGGTCTGCCTTTATTTCCTCCTGATTATCAACAGCCTTCAGATCGCCAATCAGGTCAAGGACAAATTCGGCATGCTCGTGACGGTCGGTATCGTGGGGATCCTGACGCTCCAGGTCGTCATTAACGTGGGGATGGTACTCGGGCTGTTCCCGATTGTCGGCTTGACCCTGCCGTTTGTGAGTTACGGGCGCACCTCGTTCATGGTGTTCATCCTGATGATGGGTTTTCTATTGAATTTAAGCAAACGGCGTACTATATTTTAAATGGCGATGTTTTGAGATTTAACAATTGTGAACCGCCCTGGAGTATAGTAAACTAAATTCATTGTGTGCAAATCGCTGCCGGCGTCCTTGGGGAAAAAGGCTAGGCGCGCAGAAATCATACTAATACTAATAGTTATAGGACTTACGCAAAAATAGTAAAAAGTAAAAGCATTTGATGTTTGGCATGGGATAATCTCTGTTGCAGTTTAAATTCAGGAGGTTAGGCATGAGACAAACCAAATGCTCGTTAAAGTTGTACAGCAATTTTCTTATAGCGAATCATAATCGTTATTCTGGTGTTGAGTTGTCAAAAGTTGTTGAAGATATTTCTCACGACACCGTATCGCGATGGTTGTACAAATCCGAGTTTAATGCCCCGCAACTGTGGCAACAAGTCAAAGCATCGATTAATCGAAAGGTTGGATATCTCGTTTGTGATGATACCTTGCTGGACAAACGTTATTCACGATGCAATGAGTTGGCCAGAAAGCAATACAGTGGCAATGAACACGGCCTTGTCAATGGAATCACGCTGGTGAATTTACTTTGGACAAATGAAGAACAAATGATCCCTGTTGATTATCGTATTTATCAGAAAGAGCGCGATCATAAAACTAAAAATGACTTGTTCCAGGAGATGATCAAAAAAGCTAAGCTTCGAGGATTTTCTCCTCGGTATATTTTAATGGACGCCTGGTATTGCGGCATCGATAACTTAAAGTGCATTCGCCAGCAAGGCTGGGAGTTTATCTGTAATCTTAAAAGCAATCGTACCGTGAGTCGCAACAGAATCCAAATGGCCATCAGTGACTTGAACTTGACCGACAGACAGGTCAGCAAGGTCTGGCTGAAGGCCTTTGGACATGTTTTAGTATGCAAGGTTGTTGCCCAAAATGGCGACATTACATACTTGGCGACCAACGATTTATCTTTGACCGATTATGATGACTTCATCGCTCATTTTAAATACCGCTGGCACATTGAAGAATTCCATCGCGCCATTAAGCAGACAACGGGCATTGAACAATGTTATTCGATTAAAGCTCAATCGCAAAAAACTCACATCTTTGCTTCTTTTGTCGCTTTCATCAAATTAGAACTCAGAAAAATCAAAGAGCACATTACTTGGTATGAACAAAAAGCATCAATAACAAGGTTGTCAATTATGGACTATCTAAATTACTCAAATGCGTAAGTCCTAAGTTATATGAAACCCTTCAAAAAAGCCTCCAATAAACATTTGGGTGAAGTCCTTGTTGAGCGGGGCGTTATCAACCACGAGCAGCTCAATATTTCCATTGAGTATCAGAAAAAAAATCCCGAGAAATTGCTGGGCGAGGTCCTCGTTGAACTGAAATTCGCCACCGAAAAAGACATCGCGCAGGCCATTACTTGCCAGTACGGATTTCCCTATCTGCCGCTCATCAGCTATGAGATCGATGCCGAAGTGGTCCGGTCCGTCCCCGAAAAAGTCTGCCGCCAATTCTGCCTTGTCCCGATCGACAAGATCGGCAAGAGCCTGACCGTCGCGATGTCTAATCCCTTGAACCTGCGGGCGCTCGAGGATATTGAGCTGATCACAGGGTGCAGCGTTCAGGTTTTTGTGAGCACCGCCAGCGACATTAAACAATCGATCGAAAAGTATTATAAAGCCTCATAATGGGATCTCTCAAAGATCGTCTCCAGGAAATTCTGATCCGCGACAAGCATATTACGCAGGAGGAGCTTGACCTGGCCCTCAAGGAGCAGGAAAAGAGCGGCGGCGAATTAAGCAAGATCCTGGTGAAGCTCAATTTGGTCAATGAGGATGTTTTGACCCAGGTGTTGAGCGAAGGGCTTGGTCTCCCGCCGATCAACATTACCCGCCTGACCATCGACCCGGAAGTCGTTAAGCTCATCCCCAAAGAGATTGCCACCAAATATCAGATCATCCCGATCTCGGTCATGGGCAACCAGCTGACGCTGGCCATGGCGGACCCCTTGAACATTTTTGTCATCGACAATGTCAAGGCTCTCACGGGTTATGAGATCAGCCCCATCGTCAGCAGGCCCAAGGACATTGAAAAAGCGATTAAGGAAAACTACCCCGAAGAGAAACGGGAAGAGGAGATCGCTAACCCCAGCGAAACCTTTGAGGGGATCATCAAGGATATCCACGATATCAGCGAGTTCGAGCTGGTGAAGGATTCGGGGGCGGATGAACAATCCAAGGTCGAGGAACTGACGGGTGAGGCGCCGATCATCAAGCTGACGGACACCATCATCCAGCAGGCGGTGCTGTCCAAGGCCAGCGACGTCTTTATCGAGCCGATGGAAAAGACCATGCGCGTGCGCTACCGCATCGACGGGGTGATCCGCGAAATCGACCGCATGAACAAGGTCCTTCATTTTCCGATTGTTTCCAGGATCAAGGTCATTTCGAGCCTGGATATTTCCGAGCACAGGCTGCCGCAGGACGGGCGGTTCAAGACAATCATTTCCAAGGGAAAGGAAGTGGACTTCCGCGTCAGTGTTCTTCCGACGGCGTTCGGCGAAAAGGTGGTCTTGAGAATCCTCGACCAGGACGGCTCTGTGCTGGACATTGACCGGCTGGGGTTCGATCCCTCATCCTTGGAGCGTCTGAAAGAATGCTCCATCGAGCCGCACGGCATGATCCTTGCCTGCGGTCCGACGGGCAGCGGCAAGACGACCACGCTTTATTCCATCCTGAAATATGTCGATTCTCCCAAGAAGAACATCGTGACGGTCGAGGACCCCGTGGAATATCAGTTGAAGGGCCTGAACCAGGTGAACATCAAGCCGCAAATGGGATTGACGTTTCCCGTAAGCCTGCGCTCCATCCTGCGCCAGGATCCGGATGTCATTATGATCGGGGAAATCCGCGACGCCGAAACATTGGACATTGCCGTGAAGGCCGCGTTGACCGGCCACCTGGTCTTGAGCTCTTTGCACACGACGACGGCCGCTGGTTCCATCACCCGCATGATCAATATGGGCGTTGAGCCGTTTTTAATTTGCTCTTCCGTGCTGGCGATCGTTGCCCAGAGGCTGATACGCCGAATCTGCACGTTTTGCAAGGAGCCGCAGGAAGTTTCAGCGGCGACCATGAAATCCCTCAACCTCGAGAAATATTTTCTCAAGGGCACGAAAAAATATGAGATTTTCCGCGGGAAAGGGTGCAAGCGCTGTCTCAATTCGGGCTACAAAGGGCGCGTCGGCATCACGGAAATTTTTATTTTCTCGCCGAAGATCCGCGAGTTGGTCTTGGCCCGGGCCAGCGAGTTGAAACTCAAGGAAGCG